>CAYPQM010000083.1:0-29940 GCA_964412845.1 uncultured Streptosporangiaceae bacterium | reverse complement strand
TCGAACAGGCGGGTCAGTGCCGCCCGCCCCTCCTCTTCGCCGTCCACGCCGGTGGCGAGTTCGCCGGCGTAGGCGCGCAGCAGGTCATGCAGGCCATACCGGCCCGGCCCGGCAGGCTGGATCAAGTACGCGCGGGCCAGCACGTCAAGTAAGTGCCGGGCCTGCACCACAGTGCTGCCCGTGAGAGCCGCCACCGCGTACGGGTCAAGGTCAGGGCCAGGGTGCAGGCCCGCCAGCCGGAAGGCACGGGCGGACGCAGTATCCAGGTGCCGGTAGGACCAGGAGAACACGGCTCGCACCGCGGTGCGCAGGTCCCCGCCGGCGTCCAGCAGGTCGAGCCGATGCTGCTCAGCTAGCTCACTGACCAGTTCGGCGAGGGGGGCGGCGGGGCGGGCGACGGCGAGCTCGGCTACCACACGCAGCGCCAGCGGCAGCCGCGCGCATTGATCAGCCAGCGCCGCGGCCGAACCGGGGTCGGCGCTCACCCGCCCGCCAATCAGCGCCCGCAGCAAGTCGACTGCATCCTCGGGTGGTAACAGGTCCAGGTCGAGGCGCCGGGCACCGTCCCGGGCAACCAGCCCGGCCAGCGAATCACGGCTGGTCACCACCGTCATGCAGGCTGCGGTGCCGGGCAGAAGCGGCCGGACCTGCTCCACCGATCCGGCGTTGTCCGCCACCACCAGCATCCGTCGCCCGGCCAGCAGACTCCGGTAGCAGGCGGCCCGCTCAGCTAGCTCTGCCGGGATTTCCTGGCCCGCAACGCCGAGCGCGCGCAGAAACCCAGCCAGCGCGTCAGTCGCCGGCACAGGCTGATCGACGTCATAACCGCGCAGGTTCACGTACAGCTGCCCGTCCGTGAACCGCTCCGCGACCTGGTGCGCCCAGCGCACGGCCAGCGCGGTCTTGCCCACCCCAGCGGTCCCGCCGATCGCGGTGATCAGCAAGGTGTCTGCCCTGTCTGCCACCTCATCAAGAAACCCGGTCAGCCTCTGGAGTTCTTCCCGGCGGCCGGTGAAGTGCCGCGCGGCGGCCGGCAGCTGCCGCGGCACGACTGACGGGGCAGGAACGGCAGCCTTGGGCCAGTCAGCCTGCTGTGCGGTTTGCGGTGGATCACCGGCCAGGATGCGGTGGTAGAGCTGCTGAAGGCCCGGCCCAGGATCGGCGCCGAGTTCCTCGGCGATGACCTCGCGGGCCTGCGTGTACGCATCCAGCGCCTCGGCCGGGCGGCCACACGACTCCAGCACGCGCATCAGCTGATCCCAGAACCGCTCCCGCAGCGGATGTTCAGCGGTGAGCTGCCGCAGCTCAGGCACAAGCTCACCGCCGCATCCGCAGCAGATGCCGGCCTCGATCCGCAACCCCACGGCAGAGAGGCGCAACTCCTCCAGCCGGTCCGCTTCCGCCGCCACTAGCGACCCCGGCGGTACGTCCGCCAGCGCGGGCCCCCGCCACAGCGCCAGGGCCCCGGCAAGAAGTTCTCCCGCCTGCGTGCCGTCCTCGTCTTCCAGTGCCCTCCGGCCCGCTACCACCAGATCTTCGAACCGGGCGGAGTCCAGGTCCGCCCTGGTTACCTTGAGCCGGTAGCCAGGCGCCTGGGTCACCAGCACCCGGCCATCCGGGTCGCCGATCAGCCGGCGCAGCCGCAGAACATACAGGCTGACCAGCTTGCGCGCAGTCGGCGGAGGATCCTCGCCCCACAGCTCGTCCACCAGCTGCTCGGTTGAGACAAGCCGTCCAGGGTGCACCAGCAATGCGGTCAGCAGCACCCGCCACTTCGGGGCACCCACCCCGGTCCAGCCCTCGCCAGCCCAGACCTCTAACGGCCCTAGCACGCGATATAACATGATCATCCTCTTTAACTCGGCGAACAATGGCTACGGAAATCCGCTCAACCGCAGTGAAGACGAGACTCAACCAGGTTGGGCCATTCTAAGAACGGCCCGCTGCGCGGGCGACAGCAGCCCGGCGAACGGCCGTCATCGCTGCCTGGCCATCCCGTGATGCTCATGGCCAGCGCACCCGGGCTGGCGGCCACGGCTCGGTTGGGTACGGCTCGGTTGGCACGCGACGTCAGTGGCCGAGCGGACCGCGCCACGGACGGGCAACAGCGGCACCAGCGCGATCAGTGGGCAATTCTTCACATGACACGGAAAGAGCGGGGGCGGTGCGGAGAAAGCCCCCAGCCAGGTCTGCAGCGTCTCCCGATCAATGGAGTGCCCTGCTAGCGACGTTCGCCGGTTTCAGAGGTCCCGTAGTTTCCGGTACACCACATGCCGGCGCAGCGAGCCCTCGTCGATGTCCGGGTCGTCGAAGTCCTCCGCGGGATTGGTAGTCATTCCGATCCGCCGCATCACCGCTTGCGAGCGCAGGTTCCGCGCCATGGTTACCGCGACGATCTCTGGCAGTCCCATGATGTCGAAGCCATACTGCAGCGCGGCCAGGGCGGCCTCGGTGGCGTATCCGTGGCCCCACGCGGGCCGCGCCAGCCGCCAGCCGAGTTCGATTCCGGTGAACGGCATCTCGTCGCCCACGGTGTCCAGCCCGGTGAAGCCGATGAACTCGCCGGACGCACGGACCTCCACAGCCCAGAAGCCAAAGCCGTAGCGGTCCAGATCGTCCTGGAAGTTCAGAACCCAGGCGGAGGCCTGCTCGGAGGTCAGCAGCCGGCCGAGGTACTGCCGGACCTCCGGGTCGGCGTTCATCGCCGCCCACGGCGCAAGATCGGACTCCCGCCAGCCGCGCATTATCAGTCGCTCAGTGTTGATCTCCACCATTCATCCAGGCTATTGGGAGATCCAGCGCCACCGCCTGGCCGCGGTTACTACGGTTCGAGTGAGATGGCCCGATAGCTGGCGGCCGACCACGCGGGTGAGCCGGGCGCCGGGGTGAGGGTGACGGTGATGCTCGACTGGCCCGCGGTCACTGACGCGGGCAGCGTGTACTGGTCGTCGAGCCAGCGGTGGTAGGGATTGCCGAGGGGTTGCAGCCACTGGCCGAGGTCCGTCCCGTTCACGGTGACCTCAGCGCGCTGGTAACTGTTGTCCTGGTCGCTCGTCCGCTGCAGGATCACGCCCTGGTTGCCCGGGTCGACGGCCATGGCGAAGGTAACCGCGGCGCTGGCCGCCCTGGTGCTGCGGGTGATGACGACCGGGGTGCCGTCGCTGCCCTCGTAGCTGGCGGCCAGTGAGGTGACCGGGCCCGGGGCAGGCGAGGTGTAGCTGTGCGCCTGCTCACTGGCGGTGTCGCCGATGGTCAGGCTGTCGGTCTGGGCGGTGACCGGCGCGGGCTGGCCGTACCAGAAGGCGGTGGAGGCGTAGTTTGCCGGGACATCGTCGGTGCCGCCGTGCTCGATGCCGAAAGTGATCGAAGAGCCGAACGGTATCGCGTCGGCGATCAGCAGCCGGTACACGCCCGTGCAGTCGGTGGCGGCGGGGCAGTCGCCCGCCGCCGACTCGTGCGAGGTGTTGCCGTTGAGCGGGTTGGTGAACGGCCCGTACTTGAAGTACCAGCCGCCCTCGTAGAAGTCCTCGGTCCCGGTGCCCGCGATCTGCGGGCTGGCCGAGCCGTCGGTGTAGGCCCGCTCGTCGCCTTCCAGGTATCCGCGGTTAGCCGGGCCGGCCAGGCCGGCCACGATCCCGACGACGGTGCCGTGCCCGGCGGCCTGCAGGAACGTCCAGTCCTGCGCGGGAGTGGTGGCACCGGAGTGGTAGGTGGCGTGGAAGTAGCCGGCCGCGCCGTCGGCCAGGTCGGCCTGCCAGTGCGGGGCTGCGGCCGTGGTCAGCGCGATCTCACCGGACAGCGGCAGCCCGGACCCGGAGTAGAGGGACACCGAGACGGAGGACCCGTAGGGCATGGGCCACCACGACGACAGCCAGCCGCCGGGGCGGGTGTCGACGGCTGTCATCAGCGACCGGGTGTCGAACTCGCCCTCGGCCGAGCCGAAGAACTGCCCGAGTGGCACGTCCACCGTCTGGGTCCCGTCGAAGGTGATCCGGATCCGGTCACTGGCCAGCGCCTGGTCGCTGGCGGGATATGAGAAGGACCGCGAGCCGCTCCAGGTCTGGGCGGTGATGCCGTACCCGTGGGCGGACTCGCTGGTGGCGTCGCCGACGCTGAGGGTGTCGGTGCGTTCCAGGCCACCGGCCACGTGGCTGTCGGCCCAGTAGGTGAACTCGTTGAAGTCCTTGGCCGAGGACACGAAGCTGTTGGTCACGGTGATGTGCGACTGGCCCGCGGTGACGGAGGCGGGGATTTCGATCGACTCGTCCGCCCACGCCCCCGCGGCCTGCACCGGGTTGGCGGCCCAGTTCCCTATCGGCGTGCCGTCCACGCTGACCGCCGCGACCTGGGCGCCGATCTCCGGGTCGATCCGGCGGGTCAGCCGCACGCCGCCGTTAGCGGGGTCGATGGCCATGGTGAAGTGGCTGCCGCCGCCCACGCCGAAGGCGCGCCCGGTATCGGTGACCGGTCCGGGCAGCGGATAACTGTAGGTACGCACACCCGACCAGGTCTGGCCGGTGATCGCGTAGTGGTGAGCGGCCTCGGCCGCGGTGTGCGCTGGCCCCACGTCGATCGTGTCGGCCGTCTGCCATACCCCGCCGACCTGCTCGGAGATCGTGTAGGTGAACTCGTTGACATCCTTGTCCGAGCTGACGAACACGTTGGAGATCGTGACCTGGGATTTGCCGGCCGTCGCCGCGGCGGGAACGCTGACCGTCTGGTCGGCCCAGGAGCCGGCCGGGATCGCCGCCCCCGATGCCCACTGGCCGGCCTGCGTCCCGTCGACGAGGACGCTGGCCTTCTGGCTGCCGATCATCGGGTCGTACCGGCGGGTGATCTGGATGCCGGTGTTGGCCGGGTTCAGCGACGCCGTGAAGGAACTGGAGCCGCCCGCCCCGAACGCGCGGCCGTCGTCGGTCAGCGGAGTCGCGGTCGGATGCGTCAGGTGCGGTATCCGCAGCCGCAGGCCGGTCACCTGGCCTGATCCGCTCACGCTGGCGACGGTCGCTGACTGCCCGGGCATGATCTGGTAGGTGCCGTGCTGGGTCACCGCCCCGGCCACCGCGGGCTTGGGATCCCTGGTGCCTGATTCCTGCAGGGTGGTGAGCACATCCTGGGCTGCGGCGGCGGCGCTGAACGTGCTCACGCCCGAGGCGTCAGGGTAGCTGCGGAAGGTGACGTGATAGTAGTCGGGATCAGCCGTGGTGCTGATCCGCATCGACTGGCGGAAGGGCATCGGCACCGTGATCAGGAACCCGCCCGAGCTTTGCGTGTCGTTGGCGACCAGGGGATAGACGAACGGAGCGCCGAGACTGCCGTTGATGATGCTGGCCAGGGACGTGTCGAGCACGGTCTGGCCATCAAGGATGATCTTCAGGTGGCCGGCCCCGGGAACGTTTCCCGTGGTCCAGATCGAGTCCACCTCACCCGGGCCCTGATGTTCCGCCAGGACCGTGCCGTCGCCCGCCGTGCTGAGCACATGGTTATGGTCGGCGTTCCCGCCGGTCCGGTCGAAACTCGACTGCTGCCAGGTGGTGACACCGGTCGACAGGTAGGGCAGCTCGTCGAGTTGCCGGTAGCTGTCCCAGCCGACCGTGCCCTTGCTGGCCGTTGCCGTTGCCGTGCTCGCCGTGCTCGCCGTGCCGCCGCCCGCCGGTCCGGCCAGGCCGATTCCGGACGGAAACGGTGTGCCGGTCATAGCCATGACGGTGGCCACGGCGGCGCAGGCAGGCACGAATCGCCTAAGCATTGTCGCTCCCATCGAGCTGGGCCGGGCGGCACCAGCGGACGGCCGGCAGCGCGGGGCCGGTCATGTGTAAGTGACGCTCGTCTTGCCGGTGGCCCTGTTCCAGATGATGTAGCCGCCCTCGAAATCTGATTGCCGGTCTCCGGCGCTGTTGTTGGTGAACTCACTGGAGATTGGCAGGCCAAGGCTTCCGCTCGCCCCGCCGGCACCGAGGAAGGCCTGGTAGATACAGCCCTGCACGGCATACGCGGAGCCGGCCGTGGGGTTGTAGTAAATCGCGCTGCCGGTCGCGGAGCCGCAGTTCGTGCCGGTGAACGTGTTGACCCGGCCGGGCACCAGGCTGAAGCCGCTGGTTATGGTGTGCTCGCCGCTGGTCGGCACGCCGAACGACCCGCCTGGGCCGCCGCCGACCTGAAGGTATGCCCGGTAGATGCAGCCCTGCACGTTGAACGCGGCACCGGCCGAGGTGTTATAGACGATGGTGCTGCCGCTTCCCTGGTACGCGCCGACTGTGCAGCTCGTGCCGGTGAAGTTGTTGTAGGAGCCGCCCGTTACCGCGATCTGGCTGCTGGTCGGCAGGCCGAATGACCCGCCTGGCCCGCCCTCGGCCTGCTGGTAGACCTGGTAAATGCACCCGTGTACCTCATACGGCGACCCGTTCGCGTTGTTGTAGAAGATCCCGGCACCGCTGCCCTGGTACGAACCGGAACTGCATCCGGTGCCAGCGAACGTGTTGTAGGCCCCGCCGGGCGCGGCTGTCTGGCTGCTGGTCGGCAGGCCGAACGCGCCGGTTCCGCCGTTTACCTGCTGCAGGTACAACTGGTCAATGCACCCGTGCACCTCGTAGGCTGCCCCGGCGGCGGCATTCCAGTAGATCTGGGCACCTGAGCCCTGGTCAGGGCCTGAGCTGCACCCGGTGGCCGCGAAGGTGTTGAAGGACCCGCCGGTGATCGGTATCTCGTCGCTGGTAGGGAAGCCCAGGAAGCCGGTGGGGCCGTTCAGGGCCTGGATGTAGGTCTGGAAGATGCAGCCCTGCATCGCGTTGGCGCCGGTCGTCGGCGAGTACAGGATCGCGCTGTTGACGCCCCGGTAGGGGCCGGACGTGCAGCTCGTCCCGGCGAAGTAATTGATCCGCCCGGTGCCGATCGGCCCCTCGTCGGTGAGCGGGTAGCCGAGCGCGCCGCCGGGGCCGTTGTTGACCCCCACGTAGTCCTGGTAGATGCAGCCCTGTACCTCATGGGCGCCGGTGGCCTGGGTGTACAGGATCGCGCTGCCGGTGAGCGAGCCGCAGTTCGTGCCGCCGAACAGGTTCTCCCGGCCGCCATTGGGGGCCGGCTGCTCGTTGGTGGTCGGGAAGCCCAGCGCGCCGCCCGGGCCGCCCATCGTCGCCGCGTACTCGTGGTAGATGCAGCCCTGGACTTCGTGCGGGCCGCCGGCCGCGGTGAAGTAGATCGCGCTTCCCGAGCCATTCGGGCCGCCGCCGCCGCACAATGCCCCGGCGAAATAGGAGACGCGCCCGGTGGAGATGGCCTGCTCCTCGCTGACCGGCTCGCCGAGCGCTGAGGTGGTCGCGCCCAGCCCCGTGTAAAAGTCCAGGATCGCGCCTTGCACGGTGTGGTAGGACCAGCCGGGGTCGGGGGTCAGGTAGTCCTGGCCGTGCATGAACGTGCAAGCGGCGGGCGCCGGGCTGTACAGCTGGGGCTTCGCGACGTTGAACTTGCCGGCGAATTGCCCCTGATTATTCGAGCACTTGTCGGCGATTTCGACTGGGTCGCCATGCGGCTGGTCGGTCGCATATCCATGGACGTTCGTCGGGGCCAATTCCCAGTCCAGGCCCTGCGGATCGGTGACCGCCTCCGCATACTCATGCAGCGCCGTCACCGTCAGATCGCTCTCGTCGTTGCCGGGGCCGCTGGAGCAATTCGTCGGATCGGTCGGGTAGAGCACGTAGGCCTCGGTCCCGAGGGCCCCGGGTTCGCGCATGAAATGACGGCCGCACTCGCTGAAGGCCGAGACGTTGGACCCCGGCTGGGGGAAGACGATGAACTGGGTGTCCGCGGTGGCTGACCACGACAGTGCGGACACCTCATGATCAATCTCCGTGGTGAACGCTCCGTCGGAGAGGACGGGAACCGCGCTCGTGTCCACGTTCCAGCCGGCCAGTGCCGTGTCGTTGCTGACCGGGCCGCTGGCATCGCTGTACTGGGTCAGGATGTTGTTCCACGCCGACCCGCGCAATTTCCCGAACACGCTGTTGGCCAGGTAGGAGGGGTAAGTGTCCTGCGGCGCCTGGGTCTGCCACTTCGATCCCCAGAAGATCAGGTAGATCCGGGGGTTATGCTGCACCACGCCATTGTGCAGATACATCGGGTCGGCGCAATTGGCTACCTGGTCGCTGGCGGCACACGCCGGTGGGTCACAAACGTTGGATGTGAGGGTGCAGTCGCCGGCCGACGCGGCGGTAGCGCTGACAGTCATGAAGCCCAGGGCCATGGCCGTGGCGGCCAGGAAAGCCGTCACCCGGCCGCCTGCGGTGCGCCCGGGGCGCCTGGCAGGCCGCAGGCCGGGCCGGGGGCGCGCAGACGCGCTATGTTGCCTGCGAGGGACGAGACGCAGCCAGTCGTTCATGTGTTGACACCCATCCGCTCGGGGTCGAACGCCACCGCCTGCCGGGACGGCAGGGACCGGTGTCATTCTCGCGCTGCCCGTCCTCAAACCGTCCTCCATCCGTCCTCTAAATGGCGTCGGCGGCTGCTACGATTACGGATCGTGGCCATTTAGGCAGGTCAGAACATCGGGGAGCGCGTTATGCGATATAGGCTCCTCGGGCCATTCGAGATCCAGCATGACGAGCGCCTCATCCGGCTCGGCGGGCCACGCCTGGAAAAGGCGATCGCGGCGCTCCTGCTGGAAGCCAACCGGGTGGTGCCCGTCGGCCGGCTTGTCGACGTTCTTTGGGATTGCGCGCCGCCCGCCAACGCGGTCAAGCAGGCACGTAACTGTGTCTCGCTGGCCCGGGCGGCGTTCAGCCGGGCCGGGCTGCCGCCGGCCGTGGCCACGGCCGGGTCGGGCTACCGGCTCACCGCCGACGAGCACGAGCTGGATGTCCTGGTCTTCCGGGCCCACCTGGGCCAGGCGCAGCAGTTCGTCCGGGACGGCCTGCCCGACCGGGCCGCGGAGCGGCTGCGTGACGCGCTGTCGCTGTGGCGCGGCCCGGTGCTGGCCGGCTGGCACAGCCAGGCGCTCCTGCCCTTCATCACCACCCTCAATGAGCAGCGCGTAGCCGCGCTGGAACAGCATGCCGAGCTGGAGCTGCAGCTCGGGCGATCCCGCCAGCTGGTGGTCCCGCTGACCGAGCTGGTGGCTGAGTACCCGCTGCGCGAGCAGCTTGTCTGCCATCTCATGCTGGCCCTGTACCGCTGTGGCCGCCGCGCCGACGCCCTCGCCGCCTACGGTCGGCTGCGCGAGCGGCTTGACCGCGAGCTTGGCATCACGCCCAGCCGGGAGGCGGCCGAACTGCACGGACGCATCCTGCGCACCGACCCGGCCCTGCACCTGCCGGTACTGGAGGCCTCGGCCCGGCCGCCGGATGCCGGCGGCAGGCTGGCTCCCCGGCCTGAAGATCGGATTGCCCCGCGGCCGGCGTCGCGGGCGGTGCCCCGCCAGCTGCCCGCCGTCGCGCGGCATTTCACCGGGCGCAAGGATGAGCTCGCGGCGCTGAATGCCTTGCTGGACCAGTCCGGCCGCGGCCGGGACCCGGCCGGACTGGCCTCCCGGGAAAGCCCCGTCGGCACAGTCGTGATTTCGGCCATCGACGGGACGGCCGGCATCGGGAAGACCGCGCTGGCGGTGTACTGGGCGCAGCACGTCGCGGACAGGTTTCCCGACGGGCAGCTGTACGTTGACCTGCGGGGCTTTGACCCATCCGGGCGGCCGGTCGCACCTGCGGAGGCGGTCCGGATATTCCTGGACGCGCTGACGGTGCCCGGGGAGCAGATCCCCGTCAGCCTGGACGCGCAGGTGGCCCTGTACCGCAGCCTGCTCGCGGGCAATCGGATGCTGATCGTGCTTGACAATGCCCGCGATGCCGAGCAGGTCCGCCCGCTGCTGCCGGGCGGACCGGCTTGCCTGACGGTCGTGACCAGCCGGCGGCAGCTCACCAGCCTGGTCGCCAGCGCGGGCGCCCAGCCGCTCACCCTGGATGTGCTCACCGACGCGGAGGCCAGCGAGCTGCTGGCCCGCCGTCTCGGAGCCGGGCGAGTCGCGGCCGAGCCGGACGCGGCCGCGGAACTGATCGAGTCGTGCGCGCGCCTGCCGCTGGCCCTGAGCATCGTGGCCGCCCGCGCGGCCGCCGACCGGGGGCCGTCGATCGCGGTGCTCGCGGCACAGTTGCGCGACGTCGCGCAGCGGCTGGACCAGCTGGATGCCGGGGACGCCACGACCAATGCGCGGGCCGTATTCTCCTGGTCATACGAGCAACTGACCGACCTGGGCGGCCGGATGTTCCGCCTGCTGGGACTGCATCCCGGGCCAGATATCTCGCTGCGGGCCGCGGCCAGCCTGGCCGGGATTCCCGTGCGCCAGGCAACCGAGGCGCTCGGCGAGCTTACCCGGGCGAACCTGCTCAACGAGCACGCACCAGGCCGGTTCGCCTTTCATGACCTGCTGCGGGCCTATGCTGCCGCACAGGCTCGCGATTGCGAGAGTGACGGGCAGCGGCGCGCGGCGCTGCACCGAGTGCTGGACTACGACCTGCACACCGGGCATGCTGCCGCCCTCCAGCTCAGCCCGGTCCGGGAACCGCTCTCGCTCACCCCGCCTCAGCCCGGAGTGCTGTCGCCGGAAGGTGCGGATGACGGCCGGGCCCTGGCCTGGTTCGAGGCCGAGCACCGCGTCTTGATGGCGGCCGTGGCGTTCGCCGCCGAGACCGGCTTCGGCGACCACGCCTGGCAGATCACCTGGACCATCGCGAGCTATCTCGATCAGCGCGGGCACTGGCCAGATCTGGACGCGATCCAGCGCATTGGGCTGGCCGCCGCCGAGCGCCTGGGCCAGCAGGCCGGGCAAGCCCACTCTCACTACGGCCTGTCGCGCGTCTGCTTGCGGCTCGGCCAGCACGAAGCCTGCCGCCGCCACCTGCACTGTGCCCTCGACCTGTACCAGCAGATCGCCGACCGTCCGGGGCAAGCTCACACTCGTATGCGCCTCGGCTGGCTGTTCGACCTCCAAGGGCGCCATGAGGCTGCCCTGAGTCAAGCCCAGCAGGCATTGGACCTGTTCCGGGCCACGGGCAACCGCGCGGGCGAGGCGAGTGCCCTCAACAACATTGGCTGGTGCTACGCCCAGGCGGGCGACTTCAGGGAATCCATCGTCTCCTGCCGGAAGGCCCTCGCCCTGCAGCGTGAAACCGGCAACCGCCGCAGCGAAGCGGCCACCCTGGACAGCCTCGGCTATGCGCATCATCGCCTCGGACTGCACGAGGAAGCAGTGGCCAGCTACGCGCACGCGATCGAATTGCGCCGCGAAATTGGCGATCGTTGCGGCCAGGCGGGCACGCTCACCCACATCGGCGACGCCTGGCATGACGTGGGCAACCTGGCCGAGGCTGGTCATGCTTGGCAGCAGGCCCTGGCCATCCTGGACGACTTGTGCCATCCCGACGCCCACCAGGTCCGGGCCAAGCTGCGCGACGTGGGGACCGTTACCTCGCGATTACGTCATGCGGTCGGGTCAACCGTGAAGCTGGCCTGGACCTGACCCGCGACTTGGGCTCCCAATACGGTGAACAAGTTCCTCCAGATCACCGGGTTTGACGTCAACGCTGGTGCGACCTACACGGTGTACGTGACCTCGCAGGGTGAGCCGTTCTGCCCGTGGGGGATCCCGGCCGGGCTGTCATGGGGGGGCTTGCCGGGGCCTGGGCAGGATCCCGGACGGGATCCCGGGCGAGCTGGCCCCGCCGCGCCCGGGTTCATCCCGGGCGGCGCCTTCCCGTCGGTCCTCCTCGCGCTTGAGGCGCCGGTAGAGCTCCTCCAGGGTGGGTGCGGCGACGGACCATGTGGCCCGGGGGGTTGCCCGGCAGCCGTCCCCCGATTGCGTGATGTGCCACTGTGGGAACCGCTGGCGGATGTCGGAGAGCGCTCGCATCGGCTCCTCCTCCGCGTCGCTGCCGTTCACTCGCCGCCGCCCGCTGGCGCGGGCGCCCGTACCTGGGCGATTGCGTCGGCCGCGGTCGCCGCGCCGGCCGTTGGCGCGATCTGGTCCGCCCACGGCCACCAGAGCGATTGCGCGTCCGCCATGATCGTCTCCGCGGGCGTCGTCGCTGCCGGGGTGGTGATCGTTAACCAGGGCGGCCGGCCGTCAGGGGCGGTGAGCCGGGCCTGGTAGCCACGCGCGGTGAGCCCGGCGGCGGGCTTTGCTGATGCGGTGGTGTCATTTCTGGGCGCGTCCACCATCGTGTGTCCCTCCTGTGTGTAATTGCTGGCTTACTGACAGTTAACATCGGTCAGGCGTAGCTTGGAAGGCGATGCCCGCTGCCCGCTGAGGGAGGCAGCAGGCAGCGGGGCAGCCGGAGCGATAGATCAGGTGGAGGCGACCGGTTGGACAGCGCTGCTCGTGCCGCACGCTCCCGAGATCGGGCCCTTGGCCGGTGAGTTCGTCACGGACAAGCTCCGCACCAGACGGAGTGGTGGCGGAGAACAGGTGGACGATCGTCAGGATGGCGTCCAGACGGGAGGTAGTTCGTCCGTCCGGAAACGGCGTACGGGATGCGTGCGGCGGCGATTGTGGGCTTGAGAGCGGAGGAATCGCGGGGGATTAGTGACAATTCCAAAGCTGCCTCCTGTGCCCTGATGTGCACGTCTCGGAATCTTGGGCTAAGTCGCTCAAAGATTGTTCAATTGTGGCTGAGCGGATGGAACGTGTCATGGCTGCCTTACCTCCCCGTACCAGCACGGACCTGGTTAGCGGTATTGCGGCGCGGACTGCGGGATTGGCAAGAGGGCCGCTCATGTCGGCACGAATCTGGCGGGGCCGCCGCTGATCGAGAAGGCGGAAGAGGACCCTGCAGTCTGCCCTATTGGACGGCAAGCCGGGGATCTGGATAAAGGCTGATGTGGACTGGCTGGTTCTGTGGTTGAATCGAAATTCGAGGCCTGGACCCCGCTTCGCCCGGATTTCTGCGTGCAATGTCACAACCCCGGCGGAAAGCGGCAGATATGACAGTCCTCGGTAATGCCACGGATCCAGTCCCCGCCGTGGTCGGTACGGTGACCGGACTCATCCCGGTCGATGTGCCCGGAGTGCCTGGCCCGGTTGCAGCACGGCAGGCTGGCGTCCCGGGCATCCAGGGGGAGAAGCCCTTCGACCGTGTCGCGCGGCTGGCCGCGATGGTCGTGGGCACGCCGCTGGCGTTCGTCACGATCACCGGTGAGCACCCTTCCTCCGGCAGGATCTGTCCCGGGCCACCGGACATCGCCGGCCAGCCGGACGCAGTCGGCCAGTTGTTGTACCAGCATGTGATCGACTCCGGGGGGAAGCTGGTCATTGACGACGCCCGGGTGGACCCGCGCGCCACGATCAATGGCGCGGCCGGGGCGGCGGCCGTGATCGCCTGGGCCGGGTTCCCCGTGCATGGCCCCGACGGCCATGTCGTGGGCGCGCTGTGCGTGGCCGACCACCTGCCACGCCGCTGGAGCACGGGCGACGTCGAGGTTTTGGAGACCCTGGCCTACGTCGCCTCGGGTGAGGTCGCGCTGCAGGTGGCCGTGCAGCACGCCGCGGTCCGCGCCGTGCTGGCGCAGACCCTGCAGGAAAGCCTGCTGCCGCCGCGGCTGCCGGTCATCCCGGGTCTGCAGGTCGCGGCGCGGTATGTGGCCGGGGGGACAGGCGCTGAGGTGCTCGGGGACTTCTACGACGTGTTCCCGTCGGTCCGGGGCAGCTGGGGGCTGGTGGTCGGCGATGTGTGCGGCAAGGGGGTCCCGGCGGCCAAGAGCACGGCGCTGGCCCGCTACACGCTCCGGGCGGAAGCGCACCGGGAGACTAGGCCGCGGCTGATCCTTGGGGCGCTGAACCAGGCGCTGCTGGAGTGGCCCACCGACGACCCGCGCTTCCTGACCGCGATCTATGCCACGGTCCGGGCGACGGCTGCGGGAGCGACGGTGCAGATCTGCTCCGGCGGTCACCCCCTGGCCCTTGTGCACCGCGCCGATGGGCGCGTGCAGACATTCGGGCAGCCGGGGAGCCTGCTCGGGATCCTCCCCGATCCCGATCTGCACGACTCACGCACGCTGCTCCGGCCTGGTGACAGCATGGTGCTGTTCACCGACGGCGTCACCGAGGCACGCGGCCATGTCGACCATGACCTTTACGGCGAGGACAGGCTCCGCGACGTCGTCGCCCGGGTGGGCGACATGTCCGCGGCGCGGATCGCGGACGCTATCCAGCAGGCCGCGCTCGCCTTCAGCGGCGGAGACAGCAGCGACGACACCGTCGCCTTGGCATTGAAGGTCCCCCGGCACGAGGCGAGCGGACAGCCGTGGCAGCCACCCGGATCCAGGAAACCGTCAGTGCCGCAGCCTGCCACGTCGGGGCGGTTGGGCGCGCCTAGAGTCTGAGGAGGCGGTCGGCGTGGCTGGCTTAGCTCGCCGCCTGGCGGGGAGCGGCCACCGGATGGGCCGATGCCTCTCGTAGCGGACTTCCGGTGCGAGGTCTGCTCCGCTGGGCCAGGTGATCGCGCCGATCTCCGGATCGACGTGCGCCTGGGCACGCACGCGGGGTCACGCCATGACTCGGCCAGGTGCTCAGCGGAGCCTGTCGAGGCCGTCCAGGAGCAGGTCCAGGGCGAACTCGAATTCGAACTGGTCGTCGCAGCCCTGGCCGACGACGGACGCTTCGTCGTGGTATACCGCCTGGGTCATCTCGGCGATGTGCGGGTATGCGCCTTTCATCTGGCGGACCAGCGTGTCCCGCGCCTGCGGGTCGAGGCCTTGCGAGTCGTTGAATATCTCCTGGGTGAACCCGTACAGGCGGCTTCCCAGGGCGTGTAGGGCGTGGTGGGTGAGGTCGGTGGAGAGGCCACCGGCCCGGAGCATCCCGATCATTGAGTCGATGTAGGCCAGCATCACCGGCGACGGGTCCGCTCGCGACTCGATGGCCCCAGGCGCCCAGGGGTGGCGCCGGAGCGATCGCCGGGCCGAGAGGATCCGCTGGCGGATCGCGGTCTTCCAGCTGGCGTCGCTGGCGGGCGGGCCGATCTCGCCGACGACGATGTCGATCATGCCGTCCAGCAGCTCCTCCTTGCTGGTCACGTGCTTGTAGAGCGCCATCGGGACTACTCCGAGCTCCTCGGCCAGCCTGCGCATGCTCACGGCCTCGATCCCGGCCTCGTCGGCCAGGGCCACGGCGGCGCGCAGCACGCGATCCCTGTTCAGGCGGGCCCGGCGCGGCTCACCCGCCGGCTCGCCCGCCGGCTGGGCCATCGAGGGCGGCCTTCCCTGTGGTTGGTCACTGACTTCGCGCCTCATCTTGACAAGTGTACGGCGTACGCTTAGGTTGCCATGCAGGTGTACGGCGTACACCATCTCGTGGCCGGAGCCGGGCTGCGGCCAGCCAGAGACCAGGGAAGGGAACCGTGATGGCCCTAGATCGACGAGCGGCGGTGACGGCAGGCGTGCTGTTCATGGTCGCGACCGCCGCGAGCCTGCTGAGCACCGCGGTCGAGCACCCCGTCCTCACCGGAACGGACTACCTCGCCAAGATCGCCGGGAACACGAGCCGGGTGTCCGCGGGCGGGCTGGCGGAGCTCGTCGCGGCCGGCGCGAGCGCGGGCATAGCCATCTCGCTGTACCCGGTCTTGCGGAAGCGCGGCGAGGCCCTCGCCCTGGGGGCAGTAGTCTTCAGGGCCCTGGAGGGCGCCATGTACACGGTCGGCGCGGTCATCACGCTGTCGATGCCGGCCGTCGCCCGGCAGTACGCGCGGGCAGCCGGCCCGGGCCAGGACGGGATCCGGGCGATCGGGGACGCTCTCGCCGGCGTGCGCCAGGACGCGATCCTGGCAGGCGTGTTCGCCTACATCCTGGGCGCCCTGATGTACTACTGCATTCTCTACCGCTCGCGCCTGGTCCCGCGCTGGCTGCCGGGCTGGGGCATCGCGGCCGAGCTCCCGATGCTCATCGCCTGCCTGCTGGCCTCGTTCACCCGTGCCCCCGTGACCTCCTTCACGATCCTGATCCTTCCCATTGCCGTGCAGGAGATCGCCCTGGCGGCCTGGCTGATATTCCGGGGATTCAGCCCGAGCGCCGTCCAGGCCCGCACAGTCACTGGGCCAGCGCCAGCCGCATAGCCCACGTCCGGAGCCCGGCCTGACCGGGCTCCGAGCCGTTGTCCCTCACTGAAATCACTCCTGCGCCCGGCCGCTCTCCCGCGAAGCAGCCAGGAGCCGTCCGGACAGCGAAACTGCAGATCAGAGCCCTGAACTCTCAACGCCATGGACTTTGAGGATTTCGACGACCATGAGGGCCTCAACCTGATCATCAGATAGTCGCGACGGGCGGCCGCGTTCAACTGTCGGTCTGGATCGTGAACTCGCTGATGCGGGTGCCTGGCGGCAGGTTCCGGACTTGCTCGTGCAGCTGGCCCAGGATGTTGAGGCTGACTACGAAGTCGATTGCTTCGACGTTGCCGATGCCGATCTTGCCGCCGAGGACGGGCGCGATCTTGAACCCGTATACCTGTGCAGCGGTAGGGATGATGCCCTGGCGTTCCGCGCTTGCCGCTAGGCCGGCGAGAAGGAATCGGTCTTGTCCGTCCGTGGTGCCGAGCGTAGCCCTTAGTTCGCCGGTGCTCGCCCACGGCCGGGTAAGTGTGGCTTCCAGCGTGTCAAGCAGCCAGAAGCCGTCGCGTGATTGGAAAAACACGTCACCGAACAGCGATGTGAAAATGGGGCTCTTATCTTCGACTCCGAGCCACTGCCAAGACTCCAGGGCCCGGTGGAACTGGTCCGGGCTGAAGCTCTTTGTCAGGCCCATCCTGGCATCTAACTATGTACGGACGTTGTGCGGCTAATGCCGGAACGTATCGCCTTGGAGACGTCGAGGCATGTAACCCCACCGTCGTTGACCCACGGTCAAGTGCCCTACCAAGCTGGGCCACGTGCCGTCCGTACTCGCCGGACCTGACGAGGGCGGCGCGCTTGATGGCCGGGCGCTGCGTCGGGTGAATACCGCACCCTGGCTGGTCCAGGGGTAAATCTGCCTGAGTGAGCGCGGCACCGGGTCCGCGAGATCGAGCGATATGAATCTTCATGTGTAATGAACGGAGAGCGGCCAACGTTCCTGTGGGCCGTAGCCAAGGTCACGGGGGGACCCTCTTGCGCTCGCAACGGGAGACCGTGCAGCCACCCCTCCTGCTGGAGACGAAGTTCTATCCTCCAAGGCTGCCGCGGGGTCTGGTGCCGCGCCCGCGGCTGCGCGACAGCCTGGTTCGCGGGACCAGGTCGAAGCTGATGCTCGTTTCCGCGCCGGCCGGCTTCGGGAAGTCGACCCTGCTGGCCCAGTGGCTGGACGAGTGGCTAGCGGCTGAACCGGCTGCGGATGCGACAGAGCACGCTGCCGCGTGGCTGTCTCTTGATCGAGACGACAACGACCCTGTGTCCTTCTGGACCTATGTGATCTCGGCGTTGCGAACGGCGGTGCCCGGGATCGGCGAGACAGCACTCGGGCTCCTGCAAGCGCCGCCGCCGACCTCGATCCAGACGGTGCTGACAACACTGCTCAACGACTTGGGCGCCCTCGAGAGGGACGCCGTGCTGGTACTGGACGACTACCACGTCATCGACTCCCGCGAGGTGCACGAGGGGATGGCGTTCCTGATCGACCATTTGCCTTCGCGGCTGCATGTGGTGATCGCTAGCCGCGCCGATCCGGCGCTGCCATTGGCGCGGCTGCGGGCGCGGGGCGACCTGGTTGAGACGCGCGCCGCCGAGCTGCGCTTCATACCCGACGAGGCAGTGGCCTACCTCAACGGCGTGATGGGCCTGCGGCTGACGGCCGGCGACATGGCCATATTGGAGGGGCGCACCGAAGGCTGGATTGCCGCGCTCCAGCTCGCGGCATTGTCGATGCAGGGGCGGGACGACAAGGCCGGGTTCATCGCGGGTTTCGCGGGCGACGATCGCTACATCCTCGACTTCCTCGTCGAGGAGGTGCTGCAGCGTCAGCCCGCCCGTATCCAGGCCTTCCTGCTGCAGACGTCGGTCCTGGGTCGGCTGAGCGGGCCACTGTGCGACGCCGTCACCGGCCAGGGTGATGGCAAGGCCACGTTGGAGGCGCTGGACCGGGGGAACCTGTTCCTGGTCCCGCTCGATGACCGTCGCCGGTGGTACCGCTACCACCACCTCTTCGCCGACGTGCTGCACGCGCGCCTGATGGACGAGCAACCCGACGGTCTGCCGGATCTGCACCGGCGGGCGAGCGTGTGGCACGAGCAGGACGGTGACCTGTCGGAGGCCATTCGCCACGCGCTGGCGGGCGAGGACTTCGACCGGGTGGCGGACCTGGCCGAGCGGGCCTGGCCGGCCATGCGCCAGAGCCGGCAGGAAGCGACCATGCTCGGCTGGCTCAAGGAGCTTCCCGACCAGCTGCTGCGTCGTAGACCCGTGCTTAGTGTGGCCTACGCCGCTGTCCTGGCCTTCAGCGGCCAGTTCGAGGACGTGGAGACGCGCCTGCGCGACGCCGAGCGATGGCTGGACCCCGCTGCCGTCCACGACGGCGGACCGGCAGCGCCTTCGCCGCCTTCGTCGCCGATGGCCGTCGTGGACGAAGATGAGTTCCGCCGTCTCCCGGCCGCGATCGCCGGGTACCGTGCCGCCCAGGCCCTGGCGGCCGGCGACGTGCCAGCCACCATGACCCACGCCCGGCGAGCGCTTGACCTCGTCGACGACGACGACCACCTCTGGCGTGCCGCGCCAGCAGGCCTCCTGGGCCTCGCGCACTGGAGGACAGGAGACCTCGAGACCGCGCATGAGATGTACGCCGACTGCAGGGCGAACTTGCATCTCGCGGGGCACATCGCCGACACCTTCGGCTGCACCATCGCGCTCGCGGACATCCGGATCACGCAAGGTCGCCTTCGGGACGCGACGGGCACCTACGAGCGCGCGCTGCAGCTCTCCGCAGCGCAGGACGGGCCGGTTCTGCGGGGGACAGCGGACCTGCACGTGGGACGGAGCGAGCTCTACCGGGAGCAGGGTGATCTGTCTGGTGCCATGCAGCACTTGCTGATGGCCCAGGAACTCGGCGAGCACGCGGGGTTGCCGCAGAACCCGTACCGGTGGCGCGTGGCCATGGCCCGCCTACGCCAGGCTCAAGGGGATCTCGACGCCGCGCTCGAGCTGCTCGACGAGGCGGAGCAGGTGTACGTGGGCGACTTCTTCCCCAACGCGCGGCCGGTCCCTGCGTTGCGAGCGCGGGTCTGGGCGGCGCGCGGGAGGCTGGCCGAAGCCTTCGGATGGGCCCGGGAGCAGGGACTGTCGGTCGAGGACGATCTCAGCTACCTGCGCGAGTTCGAGTACCTCACTCTGGCCCGGATCCTTGTGGCGGAGTACCGGAGCCAGCGCGCGGGACGGTCCGGCGATCAGGCCATCGCTCTGCTGGATCGCCTCCTGCGCACAGCAGAAGAAGGCGGCCGGGCGGGCAACGTCATCGAGATCCTGGTGCTGCTGGCCGTCGCGCAGCAAACGCGCGGTGACATCGGCGCCGCGCTAGTGGCGCTGGAACGGGCGCTGGTACTGGCCGAGCCGGAAGGCTACCTCCGGGTCTTCCTCGACGAGGGCCAGCCGATGGCAGCCCTGCTGGAAGCCGCCGCGGAACGCGGGATCGCCACCCGCTATGTCCGGCTGCTGCTGGCGGCGCTCGGCGAGACCGAGGCCGGGTCGACGGCAGCACAGGGCTTGATCGAGCCGCTGAGCGACCGCGAGCTCGACGTGCTCCGGCTGCTCGCAACCGACCTGGGCGGTCCGGGCATCGCCAGTGAGCTCTACGTGTCCCTGAACACGCTGCGCACGCACACCAAGAACATCTACGCCAAGCTCGGCGTGAACAACCGTCGGGCAGCGGTCCGCCGGGCCCGGGAACTCGACCTGCTGCGCACCCCGGATCGGCGCTCCGGGCCGGCCGTTCGCGGGCGCTAGCCTCGCCCTTTCCCGGTCAGGCACCCAACTCGGCGTCAGGCACCCAACTCGGGCCGCCGCACCCCCGGCGCATCACGGTGTCCGCGGTCGCCGGGATCACCACCTCATTCACCACATGTGGTGATCCCCGCTCACCACACCGGCTTCTACCTTCGGCTCAGAGATCAACGAACGAAGCGCCGGCCGAGACCCGTCCGCCGCACACGCAGAGCGAAGGAAGTCCCATGAGCGGATCGACCCCGTCGACTGGTAGCCGGCATGAGCCGGGCCGGTACAAAATCCGCATCGCTGGGCACCTCCATCCCCGCTGGACCGCCTGGTTCGACGGGCTCACCCTCACGCACGAGAAGGACGGCACCACCGTCCTGCATGGCCGGATGGTCGACCAGGCCGCACTGCACGGCGTGCTCCAGAAGGTCCGTGACCTCGGCGTGCCCCTGGTCTCGGTCACCCACATTGCGCCCGACCAGGATGACGCGCCCGATCAGCCCGACGCGCCCACCACCCCGCGTGGATAGCTACGCATCGGGCCAACCCACGACACCCACTGCCCACCACGTTCGCCCACCATCACGAAAGGCACTCCGATGACCCCACTGCGGAAAACCGCACTCGTCGCCGGCGGGTTCTACCTGCTCACCTATATCTCGATCCCGGCACTCCTGCTGATCCACCCCGTACTCAGCAACACCAACTACATCGTCGGCTCCGGAGCGGACACTCGCGTGCTCTTGGGCTGCGCGTTCGACCTCATCACCGCTCTCGCGGGCATCGGCACTGCCGTCGCCCTGTTCCCGGTCGTCCGGCGGCAGAACGAAGCCGCCGCGCTGGGCTTCGTGACCGCGCGCATGTTCGAAGCCGCTGTCATCGTCATCGGCGTCGTGAGCCTCCTCGCGATCGTCACGCTGCGACAGGACGTGGGCGGAGCCACCGGAACGGACGCGGCCTCGCTCGTTGCCACTGGCCGGTCGCTGGTCGCTGTCCGTGACTGGACGTTCCTGCTCGGCCCCGGCGTCATGGCGGGCATCAACGCCCTGCTGCTGGGCAGCCTGCTGTACCGGTCCCGACTGGTGCCCCGCATCATCCCGCTGATCGGTCTCATCGGAGCTCCCCTGATCCTCGCCTCCGACACCGCGGTGTTCTTCGGCGCCTACGACCAGGTCTCCTCGGTCTCATTGATCGCCACCCTCCCCATCGCCGCCTGGGAGCTCTCGCTGGGCATCTGGCTGGTCGTCAAGGGCTTCAAGCCGTCGCCCATCACGGCCAACATCCCTTCACCCGAGGCACAGCCGGAGCTGTCGCGGGCCTGAAGCGGCACATCCCCGCACGCGCTCGTCCCGCCTCCCGCGGGGCGAGCGCGTCCGGCGCGCAACTGCCGGGAGAGGCACGGCGGCCAGGCCGCCGTCGCGCTCCGTCGATTCACATGCTCACCGGACACCCTTGACGCGCAGGATGGCCATGGCCCCAACGATGGCGCAGACCCCGGCGACCGCATACAGCACGCCGTAGCTGCCGGCGCCGATCGCGAGGATGACAGGCGCGATCGCCGGCGCAACGGAAAAGGGGAGAGCGCCGGCGATGTTGAACACGCCCAGATCCTTGGCGGCACTGTCTTTGTCCGGCAGCACGTCGGCCACGAGCGCGAGGTCGACGGAGACGTACACGCCGAAGCCGAGGCCGCCGATGGCCATGCCGACGAGAAACCCGTTGAAGTTGCTGGCGAGGGCGATCACGAACATCGCCACGCCGTACACGATCGACGCGGTGAGCACGAAGATCTTCCGTCGGCCCGTCCGGTCCGAGAGCTTGCCACCGATGAGGGAAGCGGCGACGACCACGACGGACTGGACGAGTGTGCCAAGGAATATCTGCTGCGGTACATCGGCCTCGGCGCTGCCGATCTTTTCCAGCAGGTAGTAGGCCTGGTAGGTAACCAGGAAGGCGTAGGCCAGGACGAACATGAGGCGGCTGACGAAAGCCCAGGCAAAGTCTGGACTCCGCCGCGGATTGACGTAAAACGTGCTGGCGAATTCCCGCAGCGACCAGGTCGGCTTGTCCGCCTTGGCCAGCCGGCGATCTTTCAGCGTGACCGCGAAGAGCAGGATGAAAAAACCGCCGATCGCGCACGGGACCAGGAACATGGCGAGCTGGCTGGCGCTGAACAGTTTCACCAGGAAGGTGCCGCTCACCGACGCGATAGGCACGCAGACACCCAGGACACCGGCGACCAGGCCGCGTTGACCGGCCGGCACCTGGTCTGGCAGCACCGCCACCTCGGCAGCGAGCAGTGCGTTGAAGAACAGTTGCGCGATGCACCAGCCCACGAGGACCACCGCGATGTTGGGTGCCAACGCGACAATGAGGACGCCGGCCGAACCGCCCACCAGGCCGATGACCATCCATGGGCGCCGCATGCCCAGTTGCGACGAGGTGCGGTCACTCATCTTGCCGAAGAACGGATTGCCGAACATGGCCAGCAGGGCACCGGTCCCGGCGACGAGCGCCAGGCTGTCCGGGGCCCGTTCGATCCCCACCAGCGAGTTGACCTTCAAGGCCAGGGTGACCAGCAAGGGGGCGAGGAACAGCAGGGAGGTGCTGATGTACGCCAACGTGTACAGCGAGATGAAACCCCATCCGACCCGGCGCATCGCGGGCGACTCGCGCGCCACCGCAACGTCGGCGGTCCTTCGGTACTCCCACGCGTCGGGCACGGCGCTTCCTTAACGCGGTATGGAGGCGGCGGCTGACGAGAGGAGGTAATGCGAGTTCCTTCAAACTACTCTGTGCTGCGCGTTTGCCAGCGGAGAGGGCGATGCGTGATCAGTGCCTCCCGCATGGCGCACGGCGCTCTTTCCCGCTTGTCCGGAACTGTCCCCGCCGGCTGCCGGGCCCCCCCGGGGGACGGTGCTGGCTTCGTCCCTCCGCCACCGCTTGGCTTTGCGCCATAGAGCAGAGACCTGCTCATACCCTGTCGGGACGGCGGGATTCGAACCCGCGACCCCTTGACCCCCAGAACGCTGGGCTAGGCGCTTTTGCAGCTCAGCCGTATTCGAGCTGACTGGCACGACGTCGCTCAGCGACCATTCCGGCCAGCTGATCAACAACCCGTCCCGGCGTGTCGCCATTCCGGCCGCCGCCTCTCCCACCACGCCCAGCCCAGCCGCGCGCGAGCACACTCGCTCATCAGCAAGCGATCAACGCACGTGAATAGCTGCGGAGAAACAGTCGCCTGGATGGTAGTGACTTCTGCGGGCGGATCGCTAGCGTAGTGAGAGCGCCCTGTGGGTTCTCCTGTCCGCCGTCCTCGCCGCCGCGCGGGGATGAGCGGTCAACGCCTTCCAGCACAATGACGGCTGTTCGGAGCAAGAGGAGTGGGCATGCGTTGGACGAACAGATCGCCGCAGCCGTCGCGCAAGGCGCGACGAGCGGTGCTGGCCGGTCTAGCCGCACTGGCCAGCGGGGCGGTGCTGGCCGGCCTGACCCTGCCCGCTGCCGCAGCCCTGTCCCAGCCCTTACGGCCCCTGGCCGGGCGCGGCACGCTGGCGCCGTATGTCGTTGAATGGTCCCTGCTGGCCGGCCAGGGTGGCAACGCCACGGCAGACCTCGGGCCAGCGGCCGCGGGGGCACCCGTCAGTGCCCGGGTGTACCTGGCCGGGCGGGACCCCGCGGGGCTGGCTGCCTACGCGGCGGCGGTGTCCTACCCGGGCAGCCGGTGGTTCCATGACTACCTGTCCCCGGCCCAGGTGCGGGAACGCTTCGGCCCGACCGACCGCCAGGTGGCCGCCGTCCAGGCGTGGCTGACCGCCAGCGGGCTGCAGATCACCGCAGTGACACAGCATGACATCGCGGTGAGCGGGACGGCGGCGGCCGCGCAGGCGGCCTTGGGCACGGTATGGCACAGCTATGAGGTGGATGGCACCACTCAGCAGGCACCTTCGCCGGCTGCCCAGCTTTCCGCCCCCGCGCGGGTCGCCCCGGCCGTGCTGACCGTGGCACCGGTCGAGACCGGCCTACCCGGCTATCCGGCCGCCGCGTCGGGTACTTCACCGGCCGCCGCATCGGGCACGGGGCGGGCCCCGTTCAATCCGACAGCTTCGGCCGGGACGGCCGCAGCCATGCTGGCTGGAGCGGGGTCGCTGATAGCGGCCCCAGCCGCTGCTGACACGGGATGCTCCAGTTACTACGGCCAGAATCTGGCCACCAGCCTGCCGCCCGCATATGGCCGGACCGTGCCCTACTACCTGTGTGGCTACACACCGAGCCAGCTCCACACGGCCTACGGGGTCCCCCGCTCGCTGACGGGTAAAGGGGTTACCGTCGCCGTAGTGCACCCCTGGCGCCAGCTGACCGCCGCCCAGGATCTGGCCACCTTCGGCGCCCGGCACGGTGAGCCGCTGCGCCCGGGCCAGTTCACCCAGATCCTGCCACCCGGGCTCGACGCCTCCTGCGAGGGGACCACGATGGGCCCGTTCCCGCTGTCCAACGAGGAGACCGGTGACGTCGAGCTCGTGCATGCCATGGCGCCGACCGCGAACATCGTCTACGTCGGCGCCAAGTGCGACGACGGCGAAGGCACGGTGCAGGATCTCGACGCGCTGACCACCATCGTCGACCGGCGCCTGGCCACCATTGTCAGCAACTCATGGGCCGCCGTGGCGAGCGACGCTCTGCTGTCCGCAGGGCTGGTGGACTCGTACGAGCAGATCTTCGAGCAGGGCGCCGCTGAAGGCATCGGCTTCTATTTCGCGGCCGGGGACGGCGGCCAGTACTCGGGCGGCGGCTCGCCCGGCGACCCGCCGACCCTGATCTACCCGCAAAGTGACCCGTGGGTGACCTCGGTGGGCGGGACCAGCCTGGCGGCCGGCCCGGTCGGCGACTACGAGTGGGAGACCGGCTGGGGCGACCGGTACGCCGAGCCAACCGCCGACGGCACCAGCTGGGCGGGCCTGCCCGGCGCGTTCGCTGGCGGCTCGGGCGGCGGGACCAGCACCCTGTTCCGCCAGCCTTCCTACCAGAGCGGCGTGGTGCCGGCAGCGCTCAGCCACGCCAGCGGGAGCGCGGCCCCGATGCGGGTGGTGCCCGACATCGCCGCTGACGCCGACCCCTTCACCGGGTCGCTCGTCGGCGAGACCTTGAGCCCGGGCCCAGGCCAGCCGGCCACCTACCAGGAGGGACCAGGCGGCGGCACCAGCGCCGCCTGCCCGCTGATCGCGGGCATGCAGGCGGACGCCCAGCAGCTGGCCGGAGGAGCGCCGATCGGCTTCGCCAACCCCGCGATCTATGCCCGGTACGGCACACGCGCCTACCACGACGTCACCGACCAGCCGCTCGGCCCCGGCTTCACGCCCGCCGTCGCCCTGCCGGCCGGCCTCGTCGCGACGGTGCCGATCCTGATTACCCTCGGTATGGACGAGGGGCTCGCTGCCACCCCCGGCTATGACGACGTGACCGGCGTCGGCGCGCCGGCCCCCGGGTACTTCGCTTCCTACCGCAGGACGGGTTAACGCCGGCCGTTCCGGGCTCAGGCGTTCGCCGCTGAGGTACACGGCGGCTCCGGGTGAGTGAATGCTCCCGAGCGGGCCAGGGCCTGTTGCACCTCGCCGAAGTCCTTGCGGCCGGCCCAGCCGACATCTAGCCGGATGGGCTTGCGGCCGGATATCCCGCACCGCATCGAGGTTCCGTACTTGCCAGGCCGGTAGGATTCCGGGCTGGGTCGCTGCCAGTTCGCGACGGGATTGGCGAGGTGGCAGGCTGTGAGAGCCGCGCGTGCGGTCACGGCTGTCCTGGACTGGAAATGGGCTCACCACGGGGAGCCAGTTGAGGACCTGGCGTGGTGCGAGTGGATCGTGCGAATGCACTATCCCCAGCATGTCCTGGCCCTTGACGGGCTCTTCGGTGCCTACGGTTCCGCTCCCGCCTGGGTGGAACGTCAGCAGCCATGTTCGCGCAATGCCGCGCCATGCTCGACCTCTGCGAGCGATGGCAGCCGGGCGGCGATAGCACCCGGCAGTGGCGGCACCGTCTGGCCGTCACCGAATCGTGGGCTGAATGAGCCGGCTGTCAGCATCGTCTCGAAGACATCCTTCTTGACCGGCGGTCAAGGAGGGCTACCGGGCTTCGGGTAAGCCGCTTGGTGGTCCCCGGAACGCTGAAAGGGCCGATCCGCGTTGCGGATCAGCCCTCTGAGCTGCGTCGGGACGGCGGGATTTGAACCCGCGACCCCTTGACCCCCAGTCAAGTGCCCTACCAAGCTGGGCCACGTCCCGTCCGTACTCGCCGGACTTGACGAGGATAGCGCACGGCGTGCCCGTCAGCGCATCGGCGCGATCCGGGGCCGTCAGCCCCGGGCGGCCCGGCCGAGATCGCAGCCTGGCCCTCGGGACGACTCCCACATCATCTGATCAGGTGAAGACATTTCTGGCGAGCTGGGCACTTCGGCGGGTCTGGCGTTCGTTGGCCGGGTAGACCCAGGGGTAGCCTGACCACACCCAGTCCGAGGTCCAGCCGGAGTACACCAACGGAGCTGCTCGAATGACGGCACGCGGATCGGCCTGGGATGGCGGGCCGCCCGATCCACCAACGGCACCTCTGCCACTCGGGGATTACTGGCGCGATGCCGATCCCGGGTACAGCGCGCCCGGCTACGGCAGGCCCGGCTACGGCACGCCCGGCTGGCAGCCCGCACAGCCTCGCCGCAGACCCCGTCGCGCCCTCCGGCTGCTGCGCCGCCTCATCTGGCTCCTGCTGACCGTCATCCTGCTGGCGGCCCTCGCGGACGGCGTGCTCCTGCTGGCCACGCCCTCCGTCGGGAACGCCCAGAAGGTGGCCAGGCAGCAGGCGGTGGCGCATCATTCCGTCTACCCGGGGCCGCCGGTGCCAGTCCGCTTCTCGGCGTCGCTGATCGCGACCGAGGATCACCGGTTCTACTCAGAACCTGGCATCGACGTTTTCGCTCTCGCCCGGGTGGTCGAGGCCGGGGTGACCGGCCAGGGCGACCAGGGCGGCGCCACCCTCTACCAGCAACTGGCCAAGTTGCTGTACTCGAACGGGAACACGGGCTATCTGGCCAAGGCGAAGCAGGTGGGGCTCTCCGAGAAGCTCTACCTGACCTACAGCCACGCTCAGATCCTGCGGATGTACGCGGACGTGGCCTACTTCGGCCACGGGTATTACGGCCTGCCCGCCGCGAGCTGCGGGTATTTCGGCACCGTGCCGGCCGGCCTGTCCTGGCCCGAGGCGGCGATGCTCGCGGGCCTCGTCCAGGGACCCTCGGCCGATGACCCGATCCTGCATTTCGCCCGGGCGCGGGCCCGTGAGCAGCACGTCCTTGGCCGGCTCGTGGCAACGAACACGCTCAGCCAGGCGCAGGCGAGCGCCGCTTTCAGCCAGTCACTGCATTTGGTTGGCGGGAGCCCGACCGCCTGCACCGCCTAGAACACCCAGAGCATCCTTAACGATCCGTGGCCCGGACTGCCGTCTCCCCGAGCTGATCCAGTTACCGGGACGCGTCGCGGGGCGTCACGCTGGTCCCGCCGCGCACCGAGGGCGGTGCCGCGCCCGGACCCCCGACGAGGTGCCCGTTGGCCTGCGGCAGGCTCTCCGGGGCCGACTCAGGGATCCCGGTGGCTTCCGCGAGTTCCGGCGCTGCGCGCCACACCCAGGTCCGGTAGGACCAGAAGCGGAACAGGGTGCCGAGCCCGATCCCGATGAACAACGCGACGTTGTAGGACAGCTTGTCGGTCAGGTTGAGCACGTAGTAGGCGAAGCCAAGGCATGCGAGCTGGATCAGCAGCCCGATCCCGTTAAGGAAGAAAAACAGTGCGTATTCGCGGCCGATGCCGCCCCTGTCGCGGTGCCGGAACGTCCAGTACCGGTTGCCACCGAACGAGACGCAGGTCGCGACCACGGTGGCGATCGTGTTGGAGGTGAGCGGGCCCAGCGAGGCCTGGAAGTGCAGCAGGTTGGTACCGACCTCGGTGACGATGAACGCGACGACACCGACGACGCCGAACTTGGCCACCTCATGGATCAGCAGCGCGAATCGCTCATACAGCCTGCGGGCGTACGACACCTAGCAATCTTCCTCTCGCGAGCCCCCGCGCAAGTGAATACGAATGCTTGTGACAGTACCGGCCCCCGCGTGGTTGCCGGGCCACTGGGCCGAAGCCCGCGCCGGGAGGCCGCGTCCGCTGCGGGGAATACTCGTTCGGAAATGACGGGCCATCACGGTAATGTCGCGAGAGTGCCCGCTCCCACCGTGCTGATCCATGCCCGGGGCTTGACCAAACGTTTTGGTAGTTTCACCGCAGTTGACGGCATCGACCTCGACCTTCGCCGTGGTGAGGCGTTCGGGTTCCTCGGGCCGAACGGGGCAGGCAAGTCCTCCACGATGCGCATGATCGGCTGTGTCTCCCCGCCGAGCGGGGGCGAGCTGTCCATCCTGGGTCTCGATCCGGTGGCGGACGGCCCGGCGATCAGGGCCAAGCTCGGCGTGGTGCCCCAGGAGGACACCCTGGACGTCGAGCTGACGGTCCTGGAGAACCTGCTCATCTATGGCCGTTACTTCGGCCTGCCGCGCGCCGTCATCCGCGAGCGGTCCGCGCGGCTGCTGGACTTCGTGCAGCTCAGCGACCGCCGGAATGACCGGGTCGAGCCGCTGTCGGGTGGCATGAAGCGCAGGCTGACGATCGCCCGGTCGCTGATCAACGACCCGGAGATCCTGCTCCTGGACGAGCCGACCACCGGGCTTGACCCGCAGGCCAGGCATGTGGTCTGGGACCGGCTGTTCCGGCTCAAGCAGCAGGGCGTGACGCTGGTCCTCACCACGCACTACATGGACGAGGCGGAGCAGTTGTGTGACCGGCTGGTGGTGATGGACGGCGGGAAGATCGCGGCCGAGGGCTCGCCCCGCGAGCTGATCGACGAGTACTCCACCCCTGAGGTGCTTGAACTCCGGTTCGACCCGGCTGTGCATGAGACAGCCGCGGAGAAGCTGGCCAGTGTTCTGGCGCAGCGCAGGGAGGTGCTCGCCGACCGGGTCCTGCTCTATGTCCATGACGGGGACGCTGCCCTCGCGGCTGTCCGTGGCCTGGGGCTTGAGCCGCTGACCTCGCTGGTCCGGCGGAGCACGCTGGAGGATGTCTTCCTGCGGCTGACTGGCAGGCGGCTGGAGGACTGATGACCTCCGGCGTCATGCCTGGGCCTCGGTCAGGGTCAGGCCCAGGGCCAGGGCCCGCGGCTCGGCCGCTGCCCGCTACCCCGGCGGGCCGGTGGGTGTTCGCCGCGCGCCAGCTCCGGTTCTGGCTGACCGACTACCGGCGGACCTGGCGCGGCTCGATCTACTCCAGCCTGCTGAGCCCGCTGCTGTACCTGGGCGCGATGGGGCTCGGCCTGGGCACGCTGGTGGATGCGCACGGCCGGGCGGGCCTGGGTGGTGTGAGCTATCTCGCATTCCTCGCCCCTGGGCTGCTGGCGGCCGCGGCCATGCAGACCGCCGTGGGGGAGACGACCTACCCCGTCTTCGGGTCGGTCAAGTGGAACAAGACATACCAGGCCGCCGTGTCATCCCCGCTGCGCCCCTCGGATGTGTTCCACGGGCATCTGCTCTTTGTCGCGCTGCGGCTGACCATGAACTCCGCGTTGTTCCTGGCCGTGGCGGCGGCGTTCGGCGCGCTGCACTCCGCGTGGGCGGCCGCCGCGCTGCCGGTCGCCGTGCTTACCGGGCTCGCCTTCGCGACGCCGGTCGAGGCCTGGGCGGTGACCCGGCAGAAGGACACCTCGTTCGCGGTGATCTTCAGGTTCGGGCTGATCCCGCTGTTCCTGTTCTCCGGCACTTTCTTCCCCATCACCCAGCTTCCGGCCTGGATCCGGCCGGTCGCCTACGTCACCCCCCTGTGGCATGGGGTGGCGCTCTGCCGTGCGCTCAGCCTGGGTAACGCCGATCTCGGCGGCGCGCTCGTGCATGTCAGCTACCTGGCGGCGGTGGTGGCGGCCGGGATCGCCGTGG
>CAYPQM010000082.1:0-30329 GCA_964412845.1 uncultured Streptosporangiaceae bacterium | reverse complement strand
CGGTGTTCACCGTGGCCTCCGTCCTGTTGTCTTTCGATCCCGCCCGCGGCGCTCAAGGTGCCCTCTGGCTGATCGGCTGGCGGGTGCTCCAGGCGCTCGGCGGGTCCATGCTCATGGCGAATTCGGCCGCGATCCTGACCGACGCGTTTCCCGCCGATCGGCGCGGCTTCGCGCTCGGGCTCAACCAGGTGGCCGGCCTGGCCGGCATGTTCATCGGCCTGGTCGCGGGAGGCCTGCTGGCCGCCCTGGACTGGCGGGCGGTGTTCTGGGTCAACGTGCCGGTCGGGATCTTCGGAACGATCTGGGCCTACCGCAAGCTCCGGGACAACGGTGAGCGGCACCGCAGCCGCATTGACTGGTGGGGCAACATCACCTTCGCCGTCGGCCTGGCCGCGATCCTGATTGGCGTCACCTACGGGATCCAGCCGCACGGCGGCCACGCCATGGGCTGGACCACCCCGGCCGTGGCCAGCCTGCTGGCTGGCGGCATCGTGCTGCTCGCGGCGTTCGCCGTGATCGAGAAGAAGACCGCCGAGCCGATGTTCCAGCTCAGCCTGCTGCACATCCGGGCCTTCACCGCAGGCAACGTCGCGGGTTTCGTCGTGTCCATCGCCCGGGGCGGGCTGCAGTTCATGCTCATCATCTGGCTGCAGGGAATCTGGCTGCCCCGGCACGGACACAACTACAGCGACACGCCCCTGTGGGCCGGCGTCTTCCTGCTGCCCCTCACCGCCGGCTTCCTCGTCTCCGGCCCGGTGGCCGGATCCCTGTCCGACCGGTTCGGCACCCGGGGCATCGCCACCGCCGGAATGGCCGTGTTCGGTGGCAGCTTCATCGGCCTGATGCTGCTCCCGGTCAACTTCCCGTACTGGGCCTTCGCGCTGCTCATCGCCGCGAACGGAATCGGCAGCGGCATGTTCGCCGCGCCCAACACCTCATCGATCATGAGCAGCGTCCCGGCCCGGCAGCGCGGCGTGGCCTCGGGAATGCGCTCGACTTTCCAGAACTCCGGCACGGCGCTGTCGATCGGGGTGTTCTTCTCGCTCATGATCGCCGGGCTGGCCGCCAGCCTCCCGGAAGCGCTGACCAACGGGCTCCAGCGGCATGGCGTGCCGTACGGCATCGCGCACCAGGCCGCCGCCCTGCCGCCGGCGTCGTCGCTGTTCGCGGCGCTGCTCGGGGTGAACCCGGTGCAGCACCTGCTGGCCTCCAGCGCCGCCCTGTCCAGGCTCCCGGCCGCAAGCCAGCAGATCCTCACCGGCCGGAAGTTCTTCCCGGACCTGATATCAGGGCCGTTCCACCACGGCCTGGTGGTCGTGTTCGCCGTAGCCGCCGCCCTGGCGGTACTGGCCGCTCTCGCGTCGCTGCTGCGCGGCGGCCGCCCCGCCGCCCGCCCAGCACCCCAGCGAAAGAGGAGCATGATGGCCCTGACCACTATTGACGCGAAGGCCGCCCTCGTCGTGATCGACTTGCAGAAGGGGGTCGTCGCGGTTCCCGCGGTGCATCCGGTCGGTGAGATCGTGCAGCGGGCGGCGAGCCTGGCCACGGCATTCCGCCGTCACGGCCTGCCCGTCGTGCTGGTGAACGTCACGGGCCGGGCCCCCGGGCGCATCGAAGCCCCCTCCGGCTTTGCCCCGCGCGCGGACTGGACCGAGATCGTCCCGGAGCTCGACGCGCAGCCGGATGATCACCGGGTGACCAAGCAGCGCTGGGGCGCGTTCCACGGAACCTCGCTCGACGCGTTCCTGCACGACCGCGGTGTCACCCAGATCGTGCTGACCGGTGTCGCGACCAGCGCGGGTGTCGAGTCCACCGCACGCTCGGCCCACGAGCACGGATACCACGTCGTCCTCGCCACCGACGCGATGACCGACACCAATGCCGATGCGCACGACAACAGCATCAAGCGGATCTTTCCCAAGCTCGGCGAGACGGCCACGACGGCCGAAGTCCTCGACATGCTCGAGAAGACCCGGTGATCCGGGCGGGGGCACACCAGCGTGCAGCGCCGGGCACGAGCTGTTGATCGCGGCTGGCCAGCAGGGCATCATGGCGCTGCGGGGAGAGGATGTGCGCCATGGGCCAGCCGGATCAGCTCGAGGTGCCGGTCTCGTCGGCCGACCCCTTCGCGGACGACTTCCTGCGTGATCCGTTCGCCGGCCACGGCGAGCTGCGGGAGGCAGGCCCGGTCGTCTGGCTCAAGCGTTACGGCGTGTGGGCGATGGCCCGCTACGCCGAGGTCCACGAGGCGCTCCGGGACTGGGAGACCTTTTGCTCCTCGGCCGGCGTCGGGCTCAGTGACTTCCGCAAGGAGAAGCCATGGCGGCCGCCCAGCCTGCTGCTGGAAGCGGACCCGCCGGAGCATTCCAGGGCACGCAAGGCAGTGGCCCGGGCCCTGACCCCGCGCACGGTCCGCTCGCTGCGCCCGGACTTCGCCCGGGCGGCCGATGACCTGGTCCGGGAACTCCTCGCCCGCGGCAGCGTGGATGGGGTGCGCGACATCGCCGAGGCGTTCCCGCTGCGGGTGTTCCCGCTCGCCGTGGGGCTGACCGACGATGGCGGCGAGCAGTTGCTGGCCTACGGGAACATGGCCTTCAACGCGTTCGGCCCCCGCAACCGCCTGCAGCAGGACTCGATGACGCAGGCCGCGGGGGTGATCGCCTGGATCGCCGCGCACTGCACCCGGGACGCTCTCACCGAGGGCGGCCTGGGCGCCAGGATCTACGCGAGCGCCGACGATGGCACGATCACCGCCGAGGAGGCGGCGCTGCTGGTCCGTTCCCTGCTGACGGCCGGCGTGGACACCACGGTCATCGGCCTGGGCTGTGCCCTGGACTGCCTGGCCCGCGACCCGGCCCAGTGGCGGCTGCTGCGCGATGACCCTGGCCTGGCCGGCCCGGCGTTCGAGGAGTCGCTGCGGTATGCCTCGCCGGTGCAGACGTTCTTCCGGACGACCACCAGGGAGGTGGCGGTGGGCGGCGTCACCATAGCCGCGGGGGAGAAGGTGCTGCTGTTCCTGGCCGCCGCCAACCGCGATCCACGGCACTGGGAGAACCCGGATCAGTTCGATATCCACCGCCGGGCGGTCGGCCACGTCGGTTTCGGCTACGGGATCCACGCCTGTGTCGGCGCCTCGCTGGCCCGGCTGGAGGGCGAGGTGCTGCTGGAGGCCCTGGCCCGCCAGGTGCATACCCTGAAGCCCGCCGGCCAGCCCGAGCGCCGGCTCAACAACACCCTGAGCGGCTTCGCCTCGCTCCCGCTGACCCTCCGGCCGATCAGCGGTTAGCGCCATTTACCCGCATATCTGATTACCGAGAATTTCACCAGGAATATATGGCGGCCCAGCAGCCGCCGCCAGCGCGGCATTGTGGCCGGGAGGATAGGCTTGACGCGCTCACGACAGGCAATTGCAGCAAAGCGAGGATCAGCTGGTGAAGCGAGCGGCGCTTCGTGCGGCTTCCGGCGACCTGCCCAGCCGGCTGCGCTCGATAATGAAGACCGGCCCAGGCGGCACAGCGGAAGAATGCCACCAGTACCTGCTCGACCTGTTTCAGGCCGCGGACCCTGCGGAAATCGATTCCCTGCTCCGCGCTCCTGAGAAGCTCACCCTGGCTTCCGCGTACGTGCACGCCGTTCTCGATGACCTCGACGAAAGACGGCCCGCGGCGACCGCCGAGTTGCACGGCGTACTCGGCCGGGTTGCGGGCCCGATCATTGTCGGATGGCCGGAATGACGGGCACGAGCCAGCAGAAAATGCCCGCCGCGGGGGAGGCCCGGGTCAAGTCACCCGGGCCTCGCTGCGGGGCTGGCCCGGCCGGGCAGCAGGCCGCGATGAAGTGGCTCATCGACTGCGACGCTGTTGCCGTCCCGCCGCAGCCAGGGCTCCCGGCGCTGCAGCGGCCCGGGCCAGCCCACTGTGATGTCCCGGTCAAGGAGAATGACGATCCGCTGGTCCCGGTGACCGGCACCATGAAAACGCACCCTGTCTACTCGTGGCTGGGATTCCAGCACAGCCCCAGCGCCATGCAGCTGCGGGCGGGTGTCCTGGAACGGCTTGGCCGCGCCTCACGCAGGCTTCCCGCCGACTTCGAGATCGTGGTCATCGACGCCCACCGCACGCGCGCTTTCCAGGCCGAGCTCCTGGGCTATTACCTGGCTGCGGCGAGCACGCCACTCACCGACTTCATCTCAGATCCCTGGAGTGACGCACCAGTCCCCCCGCACACCACGGGCGGCGCGGTGGACCTGACCCTGGGCTGGCGCGGCGCGGTGCTCGGGCTCGGCACTGACTTCGACGCGTTCCTGCCAGATTCCGCCGCGGCCGCGCTTGAGGACGAGGACGGCAGTACCGGGCGGGACCTGCGCCGGATGCTGGCCGGCGTCCTGCATGCGGAAGGGATGACGGTCATCGGGTCCGAATGGTGGCATTGGTCCTACGGGGACCAGCACTGGGCGGCACGGACCGGCGCGCCGGCCGCGATCTACGGCGAGATTGTTTAACCGCTGAGCGGACCCGCGCATATGAGCGGACCCGCGCATAACTGCGGAGGTAATCCCGGATCGCGCCGCCATGTGCCCGGATACGCTCCGGTATATTCCATTGCTAATCCGCCTAATCATGGCCTGGCCCTGGAAATCCGGCCTTTCGGCATTAATCCTGGACCGGTGGGCGAGCCGGGGCGAAGCGCGATAGCTTATTTCCGTGCCCTTGCGTAGTTATCTCGGTGGCCGCGTGTTCGGTGAGCTGGCGGACGGGCCGGGGCCGCTGGTAGTCGGATTGCACGGGTGGGGACGTGATCGCCGCGACTTCCACAGCGCGCTGGGTGCTTATCCGCATCTTCTCGTGGACCTGCCGGGATTCGGCCTATCGCCGCCGCCGCCCGAAGCCTGGGGCGCGGCCGATTATGCTTCCTGCATTGCATCCGTGCTCGACGAGCACGGATCCGCGGCGCCGGCCGTGATAGTGGGGCACAGTTTTGGCGGGCGGGTCGCGGTATGCCTCGCCGCCAGCCGGCCTGACCTGGTCCGGGGAATGGTCCTGTGCGGCGTGCCATTGCTCAGGCCGGCCACGGCAGCCCGCCCTCGGGTCACTTACCGGCTGGGCCGCACGGCGCACCGGATGGGCCTGCTGAGCGACCGCCGCTTCGAGGCCATGCGCCGGGCAGCGGGATCCGATGATTACAACGCGGCCTCCGGGGTGATGCGCGCAGTCCTGGTCCGGGTCGTGAACGAATCGTATGAGGCGCAGTTGCGGGCAGCCGGCTGCCCGGTTGCCCTGCTCTGGGGCAGCGCGGATCAGGCCGTGCCGGCCAGCACCGTCGAGCAGGCCCGGGGCCTGCTCACCGTGCCCGTGACCACGGAAATTGTCGACGGCGCCGGACACGATGTGCACCTGCAGGCACCCGGCCGGCTCAGGGCCATGATCGAAAAGGTCCTTGACGCGCCCGGGAGGGTGCCGCGGTGCTAGTGGCACTTGTCGCGGTGCTCGCCATCCTGATCGCCGACTTCCGGTGGCTGCGCGTCATGCAGCGGGAGCACTACATCCCGGGGGCGTGCCTGACCGTGGCCCTGCGCTGGGCGCGCAAGCGGCCGCTGGACCAGGTTCTTGCCCCGCTGCTGGGCGTGACGGCCCTGCTGGCCCTGACCTGGCGGCCGGCCGCGGTCGCGGTCACCGGCGGCCTGCTGGCCGCGGTGGGCGCGGCTGCCTTCCCGGTGGCGATGCCGCTCCTCGGCCAGGAGCAGCGGCTGGTCCGCACCGCACGCCTCCGCAGGCTGGCCGGTGTCTGTGCGGCGATGGAGATACTCCTCGCCGCCATCGCGGCCGGGCTGGACTCGCCCGCGGCGCTGGGCACGCTTGCGGTGCTGGTGCCCGCCGTTGTCGACGGTGCCGCGCTGATCGCGCGCCCGCTGGAGGTGCGGCTCGCCCGGCGGTACCGGACGGCGGCCCAGGCCACCCTGGAACGGGTCGCCCCCCGGGTGGTCGCGGTCACCGGCTCGTACGGCAAGACCTCCACGAAAACTCACGTCAGGGATCTCGTCGCCGGGATCTTCGATGTTGTGGCCAGCCCGGCGAGCTGGAACAACGATGCCGGGCTGGCCAGGACGGTCAATGAGTACCTCCGCCCGGGTACTCAGGTCCTGGTCGCCGAGATGGGCACCTACGGCCCGGGGGAGATCCGGGCGATGTGCTCCTGGGTCAAGCCGGAAATCGGGATCATCACCGCGATAGGCCCCATGCACCTGGCGCGCATGCGGACGCTGGACACCGTGGCCAGGGCCAAGCGCGAGCTGCTCGAAGGAGTTCGCGTCGCGATCCTGAACGTCGATGACGAGCGCCTGGCCCAGATCGCGGACTCGGTACCCGGCGCGGATGTCTGGCGCTGCGGCACTCACCGGCAGGCCGGCCTCGACGTCTCGCTCGAACGCGATGACGCCGTCGTGACCATCCGGTATCGCGGTACCGTGCTCGGTTCCTTCCGCAGCCCGCCGGGATTGCACCTGGGGAACGTCGGGTGCGCGCTGGCGGCGGCCCTGGCTCTGGGCGCGCCACCCGACCAGGTGGTCACCCGGATCGGCGAGCTGTCGGTGCCAGCGCACCGCGGCGCCCAAGGGCTGAGCAACAGCGGGCTGGTGGTGATCGACGACACCTACAATTCGAATCCGAGTGGCGCCAGGCACGCACTTGACCTGCTTGAATCCGCGGTGCCTGGGCCCAACCGGCGCGCTGTGGTCACCCCGGGAATGGTCGAGCTGGGTCCGGCCCAGGACGAGGCGAACCGGGCTTTCGCAGCGGCCGTGGCCCGGGCCGGCGCGGTGCTCGTGGTGGTTGGCTGGACCAACCGCCGCGCCTTGCTGGCGGGCGCGCGGAACGGTGCGACCGTCACGGTCCCGTCCCGGGCCGCCGCCCGGGAGTGGGTCCGGTCGGCTCTGACCGCTGGGGACGGCGTGCTGTGGGAGAACGACCTGCCGAACCACTACCCCTGATCGCGCCTGGGCCGGGCCAGCCGCCGCCGGGAGCGTGGCGATGCTTCATCGGGAGAAACGGGGAGATTGCGTGGAAGCCAAGGCCGATATCGGAGTCATCTTCGGCGGGCCAGGCCCTGAGCATGACGTATCGGTGCTGACCGGCCTCCAGGCGGAACGGTGCCTGACCGACAACGGCACCCGGGCCATCGGCATCTACTGGAGCAAGGGCGGGGATTTCTACCACGTCGGCGCGGGGCGCGAGGCCACGAGTTTCCGGGACGGTGTGCCGGCCGGTTCCGAGCCGCTGTTTGTCGGCCTGGGAGCAGAGTGCGGCTTTCAGCACCGCCGCAGGCTGGGCCGGCCCACCCCGGTGCCGCTCAGGGCGGTCGTGGTCTGCTGCCACGGCGCGCCCGGCGAATGCGGCCGGCTGCAAGGACTGCTGGACCTGATGGGCCTGCCCTATACCGGCCCGAGCCAGGCCGGGGCGGCGCTCGGGATGGACAAGCTGTCCTTCGCCGCTGTCGCTGAGCAGGTCGGCGTGAGCGCCATCCCGAGACTGGACCTGGCCACCGCGGATGAGCCAGCCCTGCGCGCCCTGGGCCAGCCCTTGATCGTGAAGCCGCGCTACGGCGGGTCATCACTGGGCGTTGAGCTGGTGGACGACCTAGATAGCGCGCGGGCACTGGCCCGGTCGAGCCCGCTGTACCTGTCCGGGGCCCTCGTGGAGCCATTCCTCAAGGGCTGGTACGACGTCAACATCGCCCTCCGGACCTGGCCCGATGGCCAGTTGTCCGCGATCGAACGGCCGATCAGGCGGTCCGGGCCGCTGCTGTCTTACCAGGACAAGTACGTGCCCGATGAAGGGATGGCCGGCGCGGCGCGCGAGTTGCCTGCCGTCCTGGCCCGGGAAGTCGCCGAGGCCGTGGCGACCCAGGCGGCCACGATCATGAAGGCGGTGGCGGTACGGGGGGTCGCACGCCTCGACTTCATGACGGATGGCGCCCAGGTACTGGTGAACGAGATCAACACGATTCCCGGCTCCCTGGCGCGATATCTCTGGATAACCCCGGAGATCCCGTTCATCACGCAGCTCTCTGACCTCATCGAGGAGGCCCTGGCCAGGCCCGCCTACCAGGCTGTCCTGGCCGGGGCGGACGGCCGGCTGCTGCGCAGTGCGGCGTCGGTGGCCGCGAAGCTGGCGTGACTAGATCTTCTCCGCGAGCTGGAGCGGGGCAGCGGCGTCGCTGCGGGCCCGCCACCAGTCCTGGCCGCGGGGCGGGAGCAGGTAGATCGGGTCGTAGTAGGGGTACTCGCGGGTGAGCGCGAGCGGGTCATCAGCTTCCACGCCAGTCCGGTAGTTCTTCGTCCAGTAGGAGATGCCCAGGTCGGTGTCATACCGGGATACCTGGTGCACCCACCGCTTGCCGACATACGGCACGTCACAGACCATCCGGGGAGTGGCGAACCCGGGCAGGTAGCCCATGATCTGGTGCTGCAGGTGCTGGGCTTCGGCCAGCGAGAGCCGCCAGTGCTCACTGCCCGGGATCATGTCGCACATGTAGAAGTAGTAGGGCATGATCCCGGCCCCATCCAGCAGGGTGAAGCACAGGTCGAGCAGGGCGGTCGCGCTGTCGTTGACCCCGCGCAGCAGCACGCCCTGGTTGCGCACGTCGCGGATGCCGGTGTCGAGCATGGCCTGGGCGGCCCGCGCGACCAGCGGGGTCACCGACTGGGCCGCGTTGACGTGGGTGTGGATGGCGATGCTCGCCCCGCGCTCGCGGGCCTTGGCGCCCAGCCGCTCCATGCCCGCCCGCACGTCGTCAGCCAGCCAGTGCTGGGGGAGCCCCATCAGCGCCTTGGTGGCGAGCCGGATGTCGCGGATGCTGTCCACGTCGAGCAGGGCACTGACGAACGCCTCCAGCCGGGGCCACGGCAGGTTCGCCACGTCGCCGCCGGAGACCACCACGTCCCGCACCCCGGGCGTCACCCGCAGGTAGTCGATCATCGCGGCGAGCCGGTCGGCCGGGGGCAGCCCGAACTTCAGCTTGCCGGCCGACGCGGTGGGATTGCCCACCAGGTCCATCCGGGTGCAGTGCCCGCAGTACTGCGGGCAGGTGGGCAGCACCTCGGCGAGCACCTTGGTCGGGTACCGGTGGGTGAGTCCTTCCACCGCCCACATCTCCGCCTCGTGCAGCGAGTCCCTGGATGAGTATGGGTGCGACGGCCAGTCGGTGCGCCGGTCGCTGAACACCGGGATCATGTACCTGCGCACCGGGTCGGCGTAGAGCGCCTCGGTGAAGCCCGGCTGATCCGGCGCGGTCGAACTCGCCATGGTGTTCAGCATCTGCGGCGGCACCAGCATCGACATGGTGGCCCGCTCACGCTGGTCACGCTCCAGGTCGGCGAGGAACGCCTCATTGAGGCCGGCGCCGAGCACCTCGCGGAGCTGGCGCAGGTTCTTCACGCAATGCGCCCGCTGCCACTGGGCTGATTCCCACTCAGCGGTGGTCACTTCCGACCAGCCGGGGATTCGCTTCCAGTCCGGCTCCGTCAGCTCGATCCGCTGGTAGGCATACGGCTGATCGACCATGGCGCTCACCTTCCCGTTCCAGCCCCTTATTTACAGCACGATAGCCTTCCATCCGGAGCACTTAAAGAAGAAGCTAGTGTCAGAGTAGCTAATCACAGGAAAACTTGCTGAACCCAGCCTAACTGGCGCAGGCTGGCGGCGGCCCCCGGGCGAGCGGGCCCGTGGCGAGCGTGCGGCGGCGAGCCGGGGCGGGAAGGATGCAGGCGTGACCCCATCGACAGTCGGCCACCAGGATCGCCGTGCCGTATCGGCCCTGGGCTTGCACCGGGTGCTGGAGCCGGCCGGAGTACTGCCCCAGGCGGCATGGCGGCTCGACGCGGACCCGCGGGTCGGGCCGGATGAGGTCCGGGTCGCGGTGGACCGGCTGAATCTGGACGCCGCCTCCTACCGCCAGCTCCGCGAATCGTGCCGTGGCCGCGCCGAGGCCATGCGGGCCGCAGTGCTGGAGATCATCGCGCAGCGCGGCAAGATGCAGAATCCGGTGACAGGGTCCGGCGGGATGCTCACCGGCACTGTCGAGGAGGCTGGCCCGCAGTCTCCGCTCGGCCTGGCGGCCGGGGACCGGATCGCCACCCTCGTCTCACTGAGCCTCACGCCGCTGGCCATCACTGACGGGCTGGCCAGCTGGGACGGCCGTTCCGAGCAGGTGCCCTGCCGCGGGCACGCGATCTTGTTCGGCCGGTCGATCGCGGTGCCGCTGCCCGATGACCTGCCTGGCCCGCTGGCCCTCGCCGTGCTGGATGTCTGCGGAGCTCCGGCGCTCACCCACCGGGTGGTCAGCGAGCTAACCCGGTCGGCCGGCCCGGCCGACAGCGCCGCTGGCCGCCCGGTCGTGGCGATCCTCGGCGCAGCGGGCAAGAGCGGCTCGCTGTCTGCCGCCGCGGCCCGGCGGGCCGGGGCGGGCACCGTCATCGGGGTGGTGCCGACTGAGGCGGAGGAGGTCGTGCTGCGCCGCAGCGGGCTCGCTGACCGGGTGGTGATCGCGGACGCACGAGACCCGGTCGCGCTGTCCGACGCGGTCCTGGGCGCGGGCGGGCCCGCCGACGTGACGGTGGTCTGCGTGGACGTGCCGGGCTGCGAGGGCGGCGCGGTCCTGGCCACGGCCCAGGGCGGTACCGTCATCTTCTTCTCGATGGCGACATCGTTCACCGCAGCGGCCCTCGGCGCGGAGGGCGTGGCCGCGGACGTGACGATGCTTATCGGCAATGGGTATGTCCCCGGACATGCGCAGATGGCTCTCGGCCTGATCCGGGCCGAGCCGGGAGTACGCGGCATCTTCGAGCGCCGGACGTAACAACGCGGTGCGTTGGGCCCGCACAACGCGCCCAATGCACCGCGCAGTGGAGCAGAACTGACGGAGTACGTGTGATGGACGCGGAGGACGTGATGGAGCCGAAACTCGGGCTCGACCCGGCGCTGGTACGCGAAGCCCGTGAGCTGGCCGCAGCGGCCGGGCAGCCGATCGTCGAGCTGGCCAGGACACACACGACGGTGTCCGTGGAACGCGCCGTCCTCCGCCTGGCCGGGCTGGACGGCGCGGATGACGACGGCATGCCGTGGGTCAACCGGCTTGCCGATGCCGTGCGGGAGAGCGCCGGGCTGGAGCACGGCGTCGCCCTGCCTGCCTGGGACGCGCTGCTGACGGGGGACTACGCCGACCTGCGCACCCTGGCCCGCGACGCGGCGGCCGGGAAGGTGAAGTTCCGCGTGCCCGAGGGCCGGGATGCCACCGCCGCGGGGGCCGCGGCCCGCGCTGCGCTCGGCCGGGGCATCGCCACCATCGACGCCCGGCGCGCCGAGCGGGACGCGATGATCCGCGAGACCGCCGAGCCGGCCAAGCCGTGGATCTACCTGATCGTCGCCACCGGGGACATTTACGAGGACATCCCGCAGGCCCAGGCGGCCGCCCGGGAGGGCGCCGACATCATCGCGGTGATCCGGTCCACCGGCCAGTCGCTGCTCGACTACGTGCCCGAGGGCGCCACCCGCGAGGGCTACGCGGGAACGTATGCGACCAGGGAGAACTTCCGGCTGATGCGGGCGGCGCTCGACGACGTCTCCCGCGAGCTGGGCCGGTACGTCCGGCTGACCAACTACGCGTCCGGGCTGTGCATGCCGGAAATCGCCGCGCTGGCCGGGCTTGAGCGCCTGGACATGATGCTGAACGACTGCATGTACGGGATCATCTTCCGCGATATCAACCCCCGCCGCACCTTCATCGACCAGCGGTTCTCCCGCCAGGTGCACGCCCGGGCCGGGATCGTCATCAACACCGGCGAGGACAACTACCTGACCACGGCCGATGCGGTCGACGCCGCGCACACCGTGGTGGTCAGCCAGCTGCTGAACGAGTTCTTCGGCCAGGAGGCCGGCCTGGCCGACTCCCAGCTCGGCCTCGGCCACGCGTTCGAGATCAATCCCGAGGTGCCGGACTCGTTCGTGCTGGAACTCGCGCATGCCCAGCTGGTCCGCGAGCTTTTCCCGAACGCGCCGCTCAAGTACATGCCGCCGACCAAGCACATGACCGGCAACGTATTCGCCGGGTACCTGCTGGACGCGTTCTTCAACCTGGCCGGGGTGATGACAGACCAGTCGATCCTGCTCATCGGCATGATGACCGAGGGCATCCACACCCCCTTCCTGTCCGACCGCGACCTGGCCCTGGAGAATGTCCGGTATGTCGCACGAGCCGCCGCCCGGCTGGGCGAGAACTTCCGGCCGCCGCCCGGCGGGTTCGTCGAGCAGCGGGCGCACCAGGTACTCGCCGAGGCGGTGGACCTGCTGCGCCGGATCGGCCGCGACGGGCTGCTCGGCGCGATCGCGGACGGCACCTTCGGCATCACCCGCCGCCCGGCCGATGGCGGCCGGGGCCTGGACGGCGTCATCGCCCGCGCCGACGGCTACTTCAATCCTGCGACGGACATCCTGGAAGGTGCGTCATGACCGGACCCGGACGGCTCTGGCGGGGGGTTCCGGGGGGTCGCCCCCCGGAACAGCAGGGCAATCCTGCGACGGACATCCTGGAAGGTGCGTCATGACCGAGCCAGCGGCCAGCGTGACTGGCCAGGTGATACGTCCTTACGGTGACGCCACCGGGGACGGGCGGGTGCAAGTGTCATTCACCCTGCCGGTTCCGTTTGGTACTGAAGAGGAGCGGGCGCGGGCCGAAGGGGCCGCGCACCAGCTCGCCGCCGCGATGGGCCTGGACCCGGCGATGGTGGTGCACGCCAAGGGCATCGGGCCCGATTTCACCTTCTTCATCGTCTATGGCCGGGTGAGCCACCTGGTCGACCTGTCCGCGGTCACCGTGGCCAGGCGGGAATTCCCGCTGCTGTCGTCAGCGGAGGTCAACCTGCGGATCCGCGCCGGGCTGGGCCGCAAGCTGGTCGTGCTGGGCGCCTGCATCGGCACTGACGCGCATACCGTCGGCATCGACGCGATCCTCAACGTAAAGGGGCATGCCGGGGAAAAGGGCCTGGAATATTACCGGGAAATGCGGGTGGTGAACCTCGGGGCCCAGGTAGACGTAGACAAGCTTGTGGCCCGGGCGCGGGCCGAACACGCGGACGCTGTACTGGTCAGCCAGGTGGTCTCACAGCGGGAGGCACATCTGGCAGGCGCCCGCGAGGTTGCCTCCGCGTTCCGGGCCACGTACCGCGGTGAGCGGGTCCCGCTGCTCGTGGTGGGCGGCCCGCGGTTTGATCCGGCGATGACCCAGGACCTTGGCGTGGACAAGATCTTCGGGCGCGGCACCACCCCCCGTGAGGTGGCCAGCTACCTGGTGCACGCGCTGGCGCCGCCCGCCCGCGACGCGGCGCCAGAGAGTCCTGCTCGCGACGCGGCGCCCGCGGACGCTGGGCGGGCGGCTGCGCCCGCGGGGGCCGGCGGAGCGGCGGCATGAGCCCGGCCGGCGGCGGTGCGCAGGAGGGCCAGCGGGTGACGCACCGCCGGTACGTGCCCGCGAGCCATGCCCATTACGGCGGGCACCTGGTGGACGGCGCGTACGTGCTCGGCCTGTTCGGTGACGTGGCCACGGAACTGTCGATCCGGACCGACGGCGACGAGGGGCTGTTCGCCGCCTACTCCGACGTCCAGTTCCGGGCGCCGGTGCTGGCCGGGGACGTGATCGAGGCGACCGCGACCGTGACCCGGGTCGGCCGGCGCAGCCGCGAGGTCACCTTCGAGGCGCGGGTGGTCTGCCGGGCCGACCCGGAGCGCGGTCCGTCGGCCTCCCGGGTGCTGGACGAGCCCCTGGTCGTGGTCACCGCGGCCGGCACCGTGGTGGTGCCCGGGTAACGGACTAGCAATGCAGGTCGTGCTACCCGGGGGTTCCGGGGGTTGCCCCCGGGCCAGCAGGGTCGAGCAGTTCAACCGTGACGAACCGGATCGGCTGGTCCCCGGCATTCTCAAAGTCGTGGATCATCGGCTCGTCCTGGCTGTGCTCGGAGTAGTTGGTGTCACCGACGTGATACTCGCGGGTGATCACTGTCCCGTCGGCGGTGCGCTGGCGGCCGGTGCCGCCCTCCACCACCGTCCAGAAATACCGGCGGGTATGCGCGTGGAAGGGGCCGCGCTCGCCCGGTTGCAGCCGGACCTCCCACACCCGGATCCGGTCGTTCTCGAACCACAGGCGGGTGCCGACATCGAGGTTGCGCGGCGCCGCGGCCAGCTCATCCCGGTACTCGGCAAGGTCGAACGTGCCTTCGCTGACGATGGTGGCCAATGTCGTCTCCTTGGGGTGTCCGGGCTGGGTGTCAGTGACCAGGTTCGTGCAAGCCGAAGATGAGCCGCGGGTCGCCGGGGCGGAACCCGCCGGAGAACTGCGAGCTGTCGCCGATCTCCCGGGTCCGGGCCAGCAGCGACCGGCCAACCTCCAGCTGGCGGCGTTCCCACGCGGCCAGCGCGCCGGGCACATCCCCGCCGGCCGCCGTGAGCTCCTCGGCGAGCGCCCATCCGTCGTCCGCGGCCTTGGCGGTGCCCGCCGCCGCGTGCGGCCGCACGGCGAACGCGGCGTCACCGAGCAGGCAGATCCGGCCAGATGCCATGCGGGGGACCTCGATGTCGTAGATAACCTGGACGAAAGGTTCGCCGATGGCGGTGACCACCTCGGCGATCGGCCCGGCCAGGGATGCCGCCGCAGCATCACGCAACTGGCCGACGGCGGCTGCGGTGGCCGCGCCCGGTGGCAGCGAGATGGCCCGCTTGACCCCGTCGTGGCCGGTCATGAGCTGGTCAAGCTCGCGCCCGGCCGGCACGTTGACGTACCAGACGATATTGATCAGGCGGTCACCTTCGGTCAGCGAGCCGTCCATGCCCGGGATGGGGTAGACCAGGATGTGGCTGTGTTCCAGCACCTGGTAGGTGAGCGCGTCGCCGAGCGCCTCGCGGGTAGCGGGCGGCAGGCTTCGCTCCGGCAGCGTGCCGCGCCATGCGACGTATCCCGCGTACGACGGCGTGGCCTCCGGTAGCAGCCTGGCCCGGGCCATCGAGCTGATCCCGTCCGCGCAGACCAGCAGGTCCGCGTCGGCGCGGGTTCCGTCGGCGAGGGCCACGCTGGCTACGTCGCCAGCCGATCCGATGTCCACCACCTCCTGGCCCAGGACGTACCGGCCGGCGTCGAACAGCCCGAGCAGGGACCGGTACATCGTGTTCCACGAGGAGAACCGGTAGCGGTGCGGCTGTTCGTGCTCGATGCTGCCGTCGGCGCGCATGAAGCGGATCCAGCCGGTGGCGGAGCAGATGTCCTGCGGGTGGTAGCCACCGCGCTCGGTCAGGTAGCGCAGCGTCGCATCGAGGACGGCGATGCCCGCGCCGCGGGCCCGCAGCGCGGACGAGGAGCGCTCGAACACGCGGACGTCACAGTCGGCGTCCCGGAGGACCAGCGCCGCGGTCAGGCCGCCGAGCGAGCCTCCCATGATGATGACGCGGGGCATCCCGGACACCGGCTGTGCTCCTCTCCAGTTACCGCGGGGGAGTCCCTGCCGCGGGGCCGGTCCTGCCGCGGGCGGCAGCCGCTACGGACGGCCGAACGTCGCGACCTTCACGACATCGAGCTCGAACAGCACCCGCCGCTCGTCGAACGACGGGTCGCGCAGGCCGTACGGCGGGTCGCTGCGGGTGTACTTCACCCAGATCCGGTCCAGCTGGTCGGTGACGCGCTGGCCCTCGTCCGGGTCGTCCTCGGAGATCTCCCGGGACACGGTGGTCTTCAGGCTGATCCAGTGATAGGCGTTCGCCGGGTTCACCAGCAGGAACGTGGCGTGCGGCGTCTTGCGGAGCCAGTTCACCTTCTTGCGGTGGGTAGCCAGGTTGAGCAGGACGGTGTTGCCGTCGTAGTCGAACCACACCGGGGTGAGGTTCGGCTGGCCGTCCGCCCCGGTGACCGCGACGACGGCGGTGACCGGGTCGTCGAGCAACTGCCGGTAGACCGGGTCGAGGTCGCTCAGGCTGGCCACCCCTTCCCGCTCGCCGATGGTGAACTGTCCCGGTTGGGTGCCCTGGGAGACGTCCTTGAATTTCGCTACCGTGATGGCCACTGCACACTCCTTCGTGGTGCTGCCCGCTGGGGGCGGTTGGCTGGTCAGGCGGGGTACCGGTCGACCAGTTGCCGGATGATGACGTTGCGCTGGATGTCGTTGGTGCCCTCGCCGACCACCATCAGCGGGGCATCGCGGTAGTACCGCTCGACGTCGAACTCGGCGGAGAATCCGTAGCCGCCGTGCACCTTGATGGCATCGGCGGTGACCTGCAGGCATGCCTCCGACGCGAACAATTTGGCCATGCCCGCCGCCAGGTCGCTGCGGCCGCCGCCGTCCAGCGCGGCGGCCGCCCGGACCGTCAGCAGCCGGGCCGCGTCCACCCGGGTGGCCATGTCGGCGAGGCGGTGGCCGACCGCCTGGTGCCGCCAGATCGGCTGCCCGAACGCCTCCCGCTGCTGGGCGTACCGCAGCGAGTCCTCGAGGGCGGCGCGGGCCACGCCGACGGCCCGGGCGGCGACCTGGATGCGGCCGAGCTCAAGCCCGCCCATCATCTGGCGGAAGCCCTGGCCTTCCTCGGTGCCGAGCAGGGCGTCGCGCCCGCATTCGTAGCCGTCAAAAACGATCTCGCAGGTTTCCACGCCCTTGTAGCCGAGCTTGGGCAGGTCGCGGGAGACCGTGCAGCCGGGCCCCTTCTCGGTGAGCAGGATGCTGATGCCGTGGCTGGCCGGGACCGCGTCCGGGTCGGTCTTGGCCAGGACGGCGGTAACGTCCGCCGCCCGCGCGTTGGAAATCCAGGTCTTCACCCCATCGAGCCGGTAGCCCGCCGCGGTCGCCGTCGCCCTGGTCCGGATAGCCTGCAGGTCCGAGCCGCCGCCGGGCTCGGTGAGCGCCATCGTCGCGCGCGCCTGGCCGGTGGCCAGCCGCGGCAGCCAGTGGTCCTTCTGCGCGCCGGTGCCGAACGTGGTGATGAGCCGGGCGACGACGCTGTGCCCGCCCATCGCGCCGGCCAGGCTCATCCAGCCCCGGGCCAGTTCCTCGGTGACCAGCGCGAAACAGGCCGTGGACACACCGGACCCGCCGTAGGCCTGGGGGATGGCCAGCCCGTAGACGCCGAGCCGTTTCATCTCCTCGATCAGCTCACCGGGGTACGTGTTGGCATGTTCGAGATCGCGGGCGACGGGACGCACGCTGCCGTCAACCCAGTCGCGCACGACCGCGACGATGTCGCGCTCGTCGGGATCAAGGTCTGCGATCTCAGGTGCTGCCATGGTGTCGTCTCGTATCCCTCAGGAGCTGGCCCGGCGGGTTCCGGGCGGGCGGTTCATTCCGGTGTGCGGCGGCCGGCCGCGCCGCGGGTCAGGTCCATGACAGCGGGGTAGCTGACCGGATCGACACATGCGTCGATGAGCGTGGGCCCGTCCCGGCTCAGTGCCTGGGCGAGTGCCGCGGCCAGCGCCGCGACGTCGGCGACCGACGCTGCCGCCGCGCCCATCGCGGTGGCGGCGGCCGCGAATGACACCGGGCCGTAACCGACCGCCTCGGCGCCGCCCTGGCCTGCCGGGTGCTGCTTGATCTTGATGAGGCTCAGGGTGGCATCGTTGAACACGACCACGATGACCCGCAACTGGTACCGGACCGCGGTCTCGATCTCCATCAGCGCCATGCCGAGGCCGCCGTCCCCGGTAAAGGCGATGACCGGCGCATCCGGCGTGCAGAGCGCCGCGGCGATGGCGGCGGGCAGCGCGAAGCCCATCGTGGCCAGCCCGCTGGAAATGAGCAGCCGGTGCGGCTCGTCCACCGGCCACAGTGGCATGGCCACCAGCATGTGCGCACCGGCATCCACGGTGGCGATCGTCGCCGCCGGGGTATGTGCCCGCACCGTGGCCACCACATCCTGCGGTGCGAGCCGTCCCGGCCCGGCCGCGGCCGTCCGCCGCAGCCGGCCGGCCGCGGCCGCCTTCGCCGTCCCGCCCCCCGCCGCGGGCCAGCCGTGCCCGGGCCGGTGCGCGCCGTCCGCGGCGATGGCGGCGGGCAGCGGGGCGACCAGTTCGACGCCGCCGGTGAAATATCCGGCGGACCCGGCGGGGACGTCGCTGACCAGCACGGCGGGAGCCAGGTAGGCCCAGGCCGCCGGGATCAGCTCCACCGGGTCGACGCCAAGCCCGACGATGAGGTCGGCCGCGGCGAGCAGTGGCGACTCCATGGTCCCGCCGGTGAACAGGCCCGCCGCCTCAGCGGCTGAGTCGGGCACGATGCCCCGCGCCCGGTAGCTATGCAGGACCGGGATGCCGCTGCCGACCAGGGCCGCCCGCACGGCGCCGGTGTGCGGCAGCGCCCCGGGGCCGAGTAGCACGGCGGGCCGCCGGGCCGCCATGAGCGCCGCGGTGAGCGGCGCGAGGTCATCGCAGCGGAGCGGGCGGCCCAGGTCATCGTCCCGGACACGATCCCCGTCCTGGCCCGGCCCCCCGTCTTCGGGAAGGGCAGCATCCCGGGGATCGGCACCGTGCGCGCCGACATCGACGTTGACGACGACCGGTCCCTGCGGGCGCGCGACCGCCAGCGCGACGGCGCGGCGGGCGGCCTGGTCGGCGTGGCCCGCCCCGGCCGTGATGGCCGCCTTGGCCACCGACCCGCCGAGCGCCGCCTGGTCCAGCCGCTGGTGGCTGATCCGGTCCCGGTCCTGCTCTGGCACAGTGTCCGCGATGACCAGCAGCGGCAGCCGGTCGAGCGCGGCGTGCGCGATGCCGTTGACCGCACTGGCCAGCCCAGGCCCGCGGGTGACGACGACGGCGCCTGGTACCCCGGTGAGGTCGGCACAGGTCGCTGCCATGATCGTGGCGGCGGCCTCGCCGTGGGCCAGGACGAACCTCAGGCCGCTCGCCGCGGCGGCGCCGACCACATCCAGGTTCGGCCCGCCGCCGGGAATCCCGAAAAGCAGCCGGGTGCCGGCTGCGGACAGCGCGCCGACGATGGCGGCCGCGGTGCGCTGGGATGGTGTCAGCACGCCGGTCACGGCGTGCCCCGGGCCGGGCCGGGGTGATCGACCCGCCCCCGGAGCTGTAGCTGATAGGAGTACCGGTCGGGGTTGAAGTGGTTGACCGCGAGTTCCAGCGGGCGCAGCTCACGGTCACGGTACAGCCGGTCGATGCGCAGCACCGGCCGGCCGGCGCCGCAGCCCAGCCGCCTGGCGATGTCGGCGGTCGCGGCCACCGCCGTGGCGTTCTGCAGCGCGCCGTGGATCGGATGATCGCTGACCTGGTCGACGAGGCTGATCACGGTGAGCCGGGTACGGGCGCCGGGCTCGGCGAGGGCGGCCAGCTCAGGAAGCTCGCGGAGCCTGCGGCCGACCTGCATCGGCAGATGGACACGGGTGTAGCAGAACGGCACGTTCTCGTGCAGCCGCAGGAAGGACATGGTCATGACGGTGTCGTCGGCGACGCGCAGCTGGTCGGCGACTTCCAGGCTGGCCAGCACGTGCAGCGGCTCGACCACCTGCATCTCGGTATCCAGCGACAGTGCCATCAGGTCATCGACGCTGCCGAAAGACCGCAGGTACTTCCCGTCGCCAGGCACGGCGAACGTGCCGCGGCCGCGCACCCGGTAAATGATGCCTTCGGTGACGAGTTCCTGGAAGGCCCGGCGCACCGTCTGCCGGCTCAGCCCGGTGGCGGTGACGATCTCAGCCTCGGTGGGCAGCCGCCGCCCGGCCGGATACCGCCCAGCGGCGATCGCCTGGCGCAGGTCGGACGCCACCTGACGGTACGCGCTGACCTCGCCCGGCCCCTCCGGAACGGCTCGCAACGCGGCGCGAGCGGGTCTGGCCTGCACCGGGGCGGCTCCTGGTCCGTAGTGGGATGCTCCCTTGCGCATGCATTGTGACGTGCACACTTTAGACGGCCATATTGCGACTGCTGCGGTCTCCCGTCAAGACGGCAGCCGATATGGCCAAACGCCTGACAGCCGCGATCACGCCAGATACCTGCGACATCTTGACAGGATTGGCCCCTGCGGGCTTACTGGAGCGGCAGGCCGATTTGGCCGGTCTAATCGGCGCGCCCGGCACGGGCCAGGGATGGAGGTGCGGCCGCGGTGACGGAGTCGCTGGTGACGTCCGCGCTGGCCAGCCTGGCGGCAACGGGCCAGCCCGGCCCGGCTGAGGTCGCACGGGCCAGGCTGCTGCTGGCCGACTATCTGGCGGTGGCGGCAGCGGGCGCGGCCGCCGACTCGGCCCGGCTGGCGAGAAACGCGCTGCTGCCCGCGTCCGCCGGCCCGGCCATCGTGCTGGGCACCGGCCAGTGCGCGGCGGTACGGGACGCCGCCCTGCTCAACGGGATAAGCGCGCACAGCCTCGAGCTCGACGACACCCACGAGCCATCCAGCTCGCATCCTGGCACCGTGATCTGGACGGCACTGCTCGCGGCGGCCGCCGGCCGGCCGCCCGCCATGGCGGCCGTGCTGGACAGCGCCGTCGTCGGCTACCAGGTCATGGCCAGCCTCGGCGAGCTGCTCGGCCCGGCTGAGCTCTACGGGCAGGGGGTGCATCCGACCGCCATCTGCGGCGTCTTCGGCGCCGCGGCCGCCGCCGGGCGCCTCGCGGCCATGGACGCCGAGACGATCCGGCGGGCTTTCGGCATCGCCCTGAGCCTGTCCGCGGGCAGCATGGCCTACCTGACCGACGGGGCCTGGACCAAGCGGCTGCATTCCGGCTCAGCGGCAGCGGGCGGCATCCTCGCTGCGGACCTGGCGGCAGGCGGGTTCACCGGGCCGCTGGACGCCTTCGAGGACCGCAACGGGCTGATGCACATCTACGGCGGCGGCCGGCCGCGCGGCCATGCCGAGGCCGTCATCCAGCATGCCGGCGGGCTGACTGCGGTCCATGAGACCAGCGTGAAGTTCCACCCCTGCTGCCGGTACATGCACGGTGTCATGGACCTGCTGGCCGCGTACCGGGCCGGTGGCGGGCGGGTCGCCGGGCTGGAACGGATCGACTGCGGGGTGCTCAGCGGCGGGATAGGCCTGGTCGGCCAGCCCCTCGCGCGCAAGAAGGCCGTAACCAGCATGGTCGACGCCCAGTTCTCCATGCCGTTCGGCGCGGCCCTGGCGCTCGCCCGCGGCAGGTCGTCGCTGGCGGACTTCCAGGACGCCCGCCTGGTGGCGCCCGAGCTTCAGCACTGGATGGACCGCACCGAGATACACACCAGCGCCGCGCTGGACGCCGCCTACCCAGCCCAGTGGGGGGCCGAGGTGGTGCTGAGCTTCGCCGACGGCAAGGCCGAGAAACTGCGCACCGCCGCGTTCCGTGGCAGCCCAGGATGGCCCGCGGGGCGCGCGGAGATCGCCGGGAAGTCAGCCGAGCTGCTCGGCCAGCCGGCCGCGGACCGGCTGCTGGCCGCTCTGGACGCCACCGCCGGGGCCAGCGTGCTGGACCTGGCCGGGCTGGCCGGCGCGGTGACCGGCTGACCCTGTCCTCAGCATCCCCGTCCCCCACCAGAGGGAGCAGCAGTGACCGCGCCCAACGATGGCCCCGCTGACACCGGCCGCCGCCCGCTGGACGGGCTGCTGGTGGTGGCGCTGGAGCAGGCTGTGGCCGCCCCCTTTGCCAGCCGACAGCTCGCCGACCTCGGCGCCCGGGTCATCAAGATCGAACGTCCCGGCCGTGGCGACTTCGCCCGCGACTACGACAGCGCGGCCGGCGACGGCATGTCCAGCTGGTTCGTCTGGCTCAACCGCTCCAAGGAATCCGTCGTGCTTGACCTCAAGTCCGGCGACGGGCGGCAGGTGCTTGACGCGCTCATCGACCGCGCCGACGTCTTCATCTGCAACCTCGCGCCGGCCGCCATCCGCAGGCTCGGCCTCGAAGCGGGCCAGCTCACGGCCCGGCACCCGCGGCTGATCGCCTGCCAGCTCAGCGGCTACGGCGACGCTGGACCCTACGCCGGCCGCAAGGCCTACGACCTGCTGGTGCAGGCCGAGGCAGGCGTCCTGGCCGTCACCGGGTCCCCGGAGGCGCCGGCCAAGGCGGGCATCAGCATCGCCGACATCGCGGGCGGCATGTACGCCTACAGCGGCATCCTCACCGCCCTGCTGCAGCGGACGCGGACCGGTCGCGGCGGCGCCGTCAAGGTGTCGCTGTTCGGTGCGCTGGCCGAGTGGATGTCGCATCCGCTGCAACTGACCAAGCTCACCGGCACGCCGCCGCCGCGCAGCGGCGCGCGGCACGCGACCATCGTGCCCTACGGGGGCTACCTGACGGCCAGCGGCGAGGAGGTGCTGCTGGCCGTGCAGAACGAAGCCGAGTGGATCCGGCTGTGCCGGGACGTCCTTGACCTGCCGGGCCTGGCCACCGACCGCCGGTACTCCGGGAACCAGCAGCGGGCCCGCCGTCGCGACGAGGTGGAACGGAGCCTGCGCCCGGCCGTGGCGCGGCTGGCGACCAGCGAGTTGCTGCGGCGGCTGGAGCGCGCCCAGATCGCCTATGCCTCGGTGAAGGGGGCCGCGGAGGTGGTCAGCCATCCTCAGCTCGCCGGGCGGTGGACAGCCATCATGGCGGGCGACCGCCGGGTGGAGGTACTGCCGCCACCCGTCGAGCACAGCAGCTTCAGTCCGGTGCTCGGCCCGGTCCCCGGTCACGGCCGTGACACCGGGGCCGTCCTGGCGCAGATGGCCGTCAGCGGCCCGCCGGAGACGCTGGCGGCCGTCGAGTCCTTCCCCGTCGCGGCGCTGGCCGCACTGTTCGACGACGGACTTGACGCGCCCGGTCAGGGCGGGCCGCTGCCGGCCTACTGGCACCTCGCGGCCTGCGCGACCGCCCCGCGCAGCGGTGTCCTGGCCGCCGACGGGCATCCCGGCGACGGCCCCATCCTGGCCCCGGCCCATCTGCCGCGGCGGATGTTCGCGGGCGGCCGGCTGCGGGCCGCCGGCCCGGTCCGGGTCGGCGAGCAGCTGGCCCGGCGGGTGCTCGTCACCGCCAGCACGGACAAGGAGGGAAGGTCAGGGCCGCTGCGCTTCGTCACCGTCGAGACCCGGCTGCGGCGGCCGGACGGGCAGGTCGTTCTCGTCGAAGAGCAGGACATCGTCTATCGCGCCGCCGCGGGCCCGCCAGCAGCGGGCCGGCCCGCCAGGCCGGCCGGCGTCGTGCCTCCCGGGCCGCTGCTGACCCGCCGCGCCGGCCCGCTGCGCGCGACCTTCCGCGCCGACCCGGTGGCGCTGCAGCGGTTCTCCGCCGCGACCAGCAACCCGCACCGGATCCATTACGACCACCCCTACGTCACGTCGGTGGAGGGTTATCCGGGATTGGTGGTGCATGGCCCGCTGCTGCTGCTCTCGCTGCTTGAGCTGGTCCGCCTCGACCTGCCCGGGCGGGCCGTGACGGCAGTGACCTTCCAGGCCCGTGCCCCGGTGTTCGCGGGCGAGGCGGTCGATCTGGCCGGGGAACTGGACGCCGCGGATCGCGTCCGGCTCACCGCTCGCCGCGCCGACGGCGGCACCGCCATGACCTGCGAGGTGACTCTCAGCCCCGCTGGTGCCCGGTCCCCCGGATAGGCCCGGTCGCGCGGCGGCACTGCGCCGGGAGAGCAGCGGCGGTGGCCCCGGCCAGCACAGCCGGGGCCACCGCCGTCACGTACCGCACGCTGCGCGGGCGCAGGTGCCTATTCTGCGCCGAAGGACTTGATCTCCTCGTACTCGGCCTCGGACAGTTCCCTGGGCTGCTCGCCCTTGGCCAGCTTCGCGGACTGGACGTGGTGCTTGATGTCCGCGACGATCTCGGGGTTGGCCAGGGTGGTGACGTCGCCGGTGTCGGTGAAGTTGGAGACCGCGGCGATCACCCGGCGCATGATCTTCCCGGAGCGGGTCTTCGGCATGTCAGAGACGATCCACACGTTCTTCGGCCGGGCGATCTTCCCGATCTCGACCTCAATGGCGTGGGTGACCTTCGCGGCCATCTCGTCGCTGGCCGGGTATCCCGGCTTGAGCGAGACGTACATCTCGACCGCGCGGCCGCGGATATCGTCCACCACGGGGACCGCGGCCGCCTCCGCGACCTCGGGCACGGTCAGCGCCGCTGACTCCAGTTCTTTCGTGCCCAGCCGGTGCCCGGCCACGTTGATCACGTCATCGACGCGGCCAAGGATCCGGTAGTAGCCGTCCGGGGCACGGACCGCGCCGTCGCCGGCGAAGTACGGCCAGGCGTGCCAGTCCTTGCTGTCCGGATCCTTGTTGTACTTCTCGTAGTAGACGGACACGAACCGTTCCGGCTGGCCCCAGATGGTCTGCATGATCCCGGGCCACGGGTTGCGGATGCAGATGTTGCCCGCCTTGCCGTCCGGGACCTCGTGGCCGTCCTCGTCGTAGATGGCCGGGTAGATGCCGATCACCGCCGGGCCGCAACTGCCCGGCTTCATCGGCTTGAGCGCGGGCAGCGAGCTGCCCAGGAAGCCTCCGGTTTCGGTCTGCCACCATGTGTCGACGATGACGGCCTCGCCCTTGCCCACCGCCTCGTGGTACCAGCGCCAGACCTCAGGCTCGATGGGCTCGCCGACCGTGGTCATGTGCTTGAAGTGGTAGCCGTACTTCTTCGGCTCGTCCGGGCCGACCTTGCGGAGCATCCGGATGGCGGTGGGCGAGGTGTGGAAGATGTTCACCCCGAGCCGCTCGGCGATCCGCCACGGGCGGCCAGCGTCCGGGTAGTTGGGCGTGCCCTCGTAGATGACGGTCGTGGTGCCCAGCGACAGCGGGCCGTACACGATGTAGGAGTGACCGGTGATCCAGCCGATGTCCGCCATGCACCAGTAGGTGTCGTCGGGGTGGATGTCCTGGTAGTACTTGGATGTGCCGGCCACGTACGCGAGGTAGCCCCCGGTGCTGTGCTGGGCGCCCTTGGGCCGCCCGGTGGTGCCACTGGTGTACATGAGGAACAGCGGCGCCTCGGCCGGCATCGAGACGGGCGCCACAACCTGGCGGCGGTACTGCTCGATGACCTCGTCGACGAAGAAGTCCCGGCCCTCGGCCATCGGGGTCTCCGAGGCGTACTGGCCCGGGTGGCGCCGCCACACCAGCACCTTGTCGACGTCCTGGCCCTGCTTGGCCGCCTCGGCGACGGCCTCGTCGGCCTTCACCTTGTGGTCCTGCATGGTGCCGCTGCGGTAGTAGCCGTCCATGGTGATCAGGATCCGGCTCCCGGAGTCGGCGATCCTGGTCCCGCAGGCGTTGCCGCTGAACCCGCCGAACACCTGGGAGTGGACCACGCCGAGCCGCGCGCAGGCGAGCATGACGACCGGCAATTCAGGCACCATCGGCATGTGCAGCGTGACCCGGTCACCGGCCTTGACTCCGCCGAAGTCACGCAGCAGCGCGGCGAACTCGTTGACCCGGTGGTAAAGATCCCGGTAAGTGATCGCGACGGGCTCATCCGACTCGGGCTCGGGTACCCAGATGATGGCTGCCTTGTTGGCGCTCGCCGCCAGGTGCCGGTCGACGCAGTTGTAGGACGCGTTGAGCTTGCCCCCGACGAACCACTGCCAGAATGGCGCGTTACTGGTGTCCAGGATCGTCTCCCACGGGGCGTCCCAGCTGAGCAGGTCGGAGTACTCCTTGAAGCAGTCGGGGAAGTTCTCCTCGCTGAAGCGGTCGAAGATAGCAGGGTCCGCCGCGTTCGCCTGCTGGGCAAATGACTCGGGAGGGTAGTAGTACTCCTCCTCGCGCCAGTGCACAGCAATTTGCGACTCGGAGACCTGCGCCTCCTGACTTTCTGTCATGTGGTCGTCCTCCCGGTGGAAAATAAATGATCGGAGAGCGGATATGCCGGGGCTTGCTCACGGTTCCGGAGGCCTGCCCGCGCGCAAGGCGCGACGGAGCGTGACAACCCCCATGAGATAAACCCAGGATTCATCCACCCCGCCCGGCAGTTTTCCCGCGCAGCAGCGGTCGGCCAGTGGGGCGCGTGCGGAACGGGCGCGATCCGCGCTGCCGCTCCGTCCTCGGACCGCTCGCTGACACCGGTGTCATGCTGCCCTCACACGCTGGGAAATCGCTTCATGTTATCGCCCGCCGGCCGCCGGGACTAGGGCCCTTTGCCCGGCTTGGCACCGCGGCGCCCGGCCGCCGCCCAGGGTTGACATCGCGCTGAACGACGGTAAGTTGCTGCCCAGTCCAGCACCGGGCTGGCCGCCGGGGGCGGTGTTGTGCCGACGGGGCTGTGCCGGGGGTGAGGTGTCTTCTCGTCCTGGTACCAGGTGCAGTACAGAGGAGGCCAGCCGCGGCCCTGGCTGGGCAGGGGAGTTGGACCCGGGAAGGGCCTGGGCACCCAGTAGACAACGGAGAACGAGCTCGTTGCCGACGGGACGGACTCCGGTCCGAAGGGATGCCCAGGCCCTTTTCCTTACCGATCCAGGGTCCGGGCCGCCCTGGACACCCCGGCATCCCGTGGCCAGGCCCGGGCGCCGCGGTGGCTCAAGGCCAGCGGGGCCGCGCGGCCAAGGCGCGGATTGGCGGCGCCGCGCCTTCGCGATTGCGGGCTCTTTGCCCTAATACGGGCAAGCAATAGTCCAAGTTTCGGTACTAGCTGTGCCGCCGCAGCTCACTAACCTTCCGGCGACGGTAGCCTGCATGCAGTCACGCACAGATAGCGGGCTGCATACCCAGGGCGACCCACGGGGAAGGGCAGGCGGAGAGTTGACTGGTATGGAGCAACCCCGGGGTCCTGTCGACCGGGTGGCCGTGATCATCCCCACGTATAACGAGCGGGAGAACCTGGAGGCCATCGTCGGCCGGGTCCGCGGCTCCGTACCCGACGCCGACCTGCTTGTCGTGGATGACAACAGCCCGGACGGCACCGGGGAGCTCGCGGACAAGCTCGCGGCGGCCGATGCCCACATCAGCGTGTTGCACCGGGCCGGGAAGGACGGGCTCGGCGCGGCGTACATCGCGGGTTTCCGCTGGGCGCTGGACCAGGGGTATGACGCGATGGTGGAGATGGACGCGGACGGCTCGCATCAGCCGGAGCAGCTGCCTGACCTGCTCGCGGCGCTGGCCGGGGCGGATCTGGTGATCGGGTCCCGCTACGTGCCCGGCGGGAAGGTGATGAACTGGCCCAGGTCCCGGGAGATCCTGTCCCGGGGCGCTAACACCTACGCGCGGCTCATGCTCGGCATCCAGCTGCGTGACGCCACCGCCGGGTACCGGGCGTACCGGGACACAACGCTGCGGCAGATCGCGCTGGACGAAGTGGAATCGCAGGGCTACTGCTTCCAGGTGGATCTCGCGCTGCGCGCGCTGCGGGCCGGGCTGACCGTGGTCGAGGTGCCGATCACGTTCGTGGAGCGCGTCCGCGGTGCCAGCAAGATGAGCGGGGGGGTCGTCGCGGAGGCGCTGTGGCGGATAGCCCGCTGGGGGCTCGCCGCCCGGTGGCAATCCCTGGGCAAGTCCCCATCCAGGACGGACTAGCCGTCAGGCGCTCTTGCGCTGCCTCGCGCTCACCTTGGCGGCGGGGTCCTCGCCACGCTGGCCCCTGATCACGGCCAGCCGCTCGGCCAGCACTTCCTCAAGATCGGCGATCGACCGGCGCTCCCGGAGCATGTCCCAGTGGCTGCGCGGTGGCTTGGCCTTCCGCGGCGCGGACAGGTCGCCCGTGGTGGTGAATGCGGTAGCCCCGCACACCCGGCATTCCCATGTCGCCGGAACCTCCGCCTCGGCGGCAAACGGCACGCTAAAGTGGTGACCCTTCGGGCAGTCGAAAGCTATCTCCTGGCGGGGTGCCAGGTCGGTGTTGCGGTCGTTCTCATAGCTCGTTGCCCCGAGCCGGGTCCCGCGAAGTGCGCGTTCGGCCATTGGTCAGTGCCTCCCAGGCGCTTAGCCATCCGAATCGATAACGCCGAGTACGCGAACAAGATTCCCGCTGTGCCCGATTCCAACCCCCGGCGCGCCGGCTGTGGTGGCTGTTGGTGCTTCTGGCGACGGCTGGTGAACTCAGGCTGGCCGGGGGTGCCACTGGCCACGGCGGGTCAGCACATCACGGAGTGCGACGGTTTCGTCGGTCATGATTCCGTCCACGCCAATGTCAAGCAGGCTCGTCATGGTGGCGGTGTCATTGACCGTCCACACGTGCACCTGGAGCCCGAGCGCATGCGCCCGCCCGACGAACGCCTCCGTGGCCACTGAGGCGGGCACCTGGGCACACCGCACGCCAGTGCGGGCGAGCCGCTCCGCCAGCGCCGTGTACGGCTGGCGGTCCGGCCCGGGCGGTGCCAGGGTGACCCGCGCGTCCGGGGATCCGGCGGTCCGCGCGGAGCCTGCGCGGTGCGGCCCGGCCCGGTGCGGTCCCCGCGGATCACGGGGACCGGCCAAGCGGACCACGGCCGTGCCGATCGGGGAGGCGGCCATGCAGACCTGCCGCTCGAAGACCCGCCGCGCCGCGCGGAGCCTGCTGGCCGAGAACGACACGACGCAGACCCGGTCCCAGGCAGCGGTCCGCCGCAGGACCTCGGCCAGCGGCCGGACCGCCGGGGAGTCCTTCAAGTCGATGTTGAACCGGACATCCGGCCAGGCCCCGAGAAGGTCCTCCAGCAGCGGGATTGGCTCAGTCCCGTTGATGAGCGCTCCGGACAGCTCACGGTGCGACATCCGGGCGATCCGGCCGGTCCGGCCGGTCACCCGGTCGAGCGTCCGGTCGTGGAACGCGACCAGGGCACCGTCCACGGTCGCCTGGAGATCGGTCTCGAGGTACCAGTAGCCGAGGCTCACCGCGTGCTCGAAAGCAGGCCAGGAGTTCTCCGGCGCGTGCGCGGCGCCGCCACGGTGCGCGAACGCTATCGGCCGGGGGCAGTCGAGGAAGCCGGCGGGCATGCACCCGAGTATGGCCTAACGACGGGACCGGTCAGGGAACTGCAGATGTCCAGCGGCCGACATTCCCGCGGCCAGGATGGGTGCCGGCCAGGCCGCCGGCCAGCGGCAGCGGGCCAGGGTCCGGCAGATCAGCCTGGCGCCCACTCCCGGCGGCGGGCCTCGGCCAGCGCGATGGCGGCCGCGGCGGCCACGTTCAGCGACCCCACCCGGCCGACCTGGGGTATGTAGGCGACCGCGTCCGCGGCGGCCAGCAGCGCAGGCGAGCAGCCGTGGTCCTCGTTGCCGAAAACCAGGCACACGTCCCCGGCCAGCGGAGCTTCATGCAGCGGGACCGCGCCGTCGGCGAGCTCGATGGCGACGACCCGGAATCCCGCGGCTGAGGCCGCCTTGGCCGCGGCCACCGGGCTCGGCTCCCGCTCCCAGGTGAGGAACCGCTGGGTGCCAAGGGCGGTCTTGCCCACCGACGGGTGATCCGGCAGCGTGGAGTTCCCGCACAGCCAGACATGGTCGACCCCGAATGCGGCCGCGGAGCGGACCATGGCCCCCACGTTGAACGGCTGGGTCACCGAGTCCAGCAGGAGCGCGAGCCGCGCGTGCGTGGCCCGGCGCCAGGACCTGTTCAGCCGTTTCACGTCGGTCGGGCGCAGTTGCCTGGGTGGCACCGGCGGCTGCGCAGGCCCAGGCACCGCGTCATTCACCGGGCCTCCCCGCGGCGGGCCGCATCATGGCGCCGGTCACTGCGCCTCAACCCCGGTGGCGGCGTCCGCGCGGACAGCCCGCAGGACCCGGTAGCCACCCCGGGCGGCGAGCCGGGTGGTCGCCCAGCCTGCCTCCGTCAGCCAGCGGTGCAGCGAGTCGGCCCCCAGGTGCCGCTGGACAACCAGGTAGCCCGGGCTGCCCGGGGCCAGCCGCCCCAGCCACGCGGCGAGCAGGTCATGCAGGGCCGGCTTGCCGATCCGGATCGGCGGATTCGACCACACCAGGCCGAACTGCCGGGGCAGTCCCGGGGTCTCCGGGGTGACGCAACGGACGTTGGCCAGCCCGGCACGGTCAGCGTTGCGGGCACACAACTCCAGCGCCCGCTCGTTGACATCCACCGCCCACACAACGGCACCCGGCGCGCGCGCGGCCAGCACGAGAGCCAGCGGCCCGTACCCGGCGCCCAGGTCAAGCAGGTGGCCCGAGGCGGGCGGCGGCGGAGCCGCCTCCAGCAGCAGCCGGGTGCCGGCGTCGAGCCGGCCCGGGGAGAACATCCCCGCGTCCGTCTCAAGCTCAAGATGCAGGTCAGGCAGCACGACGTGCACGGTGCCCGGGCGGTGCGCCGCAGCCGGGTGCTGGCTGAAGTAGTGCTGCCCCACGCGCGCGGACCGGCCCTATCGGGACTGCGGGGGAGCAGGCACCGTGCCCGGCGCGCGGGCACCGGGCTTCCCGGCAGCGCCCCCGGTCCCCTCGG
>CAYPQM010000081.1:0-30506 GCA_964412845.1 uncultured Streptosporangiaceae bacterium | reverse complement strand
CCTAGCCCGATGCCCGCTGGCGAGGTCAGATCGACATAGCCAGGGTCGTCGTTGGTGAACATCTTCTTCGCGACGATCGCGGTATACGTCTCGACCATCGGAAGGCCGCGGCGGTTCAGGCTGATGATGTGATCGAGCCCATCTTCGTAGAACGCCAGCCATCGCTGTACGTCATATCCGGCTCCGCCGCGGCGCCGGATGGCAAAGCCATAGGGGGAGATGGGCCGCAGGAAAACATGCCGCAGCCCTAGGTCGGCATAGGTGTCGATGATGTCGTGGGGTCGGTGCAGGCTTGCCTCGGTGGTGGTCATCAGTGCGCTAACCCGGTCGTGGCCGAGAGTCTGCTGGACCTTCTTGATGCCGCTGACTGTTCGTTCCCAGCTGTCCTGGCCGGGCCGCCGCCGGTTGCCGTTATGGAGCTCCTCCGGGCCGTCAAGGGAGGTGGACAGGTACACGTCTTCTTGGCCGCAAAAATCGAGGATGCTGTCGTCGAGCAGCGCCAGATTGGTGGCAACGACGAATGCGAGCTGCTTGCCGTGTCCCTCGTTCATGCGCTTGGCCTCAGCCACGATCCAGCGCACCAAGGGGAAGTTGAGCAATGGTTCGCCGCCCTGAAATTCCAGCTTCAGGTGCGGGGATGGCGAGCGAAACGCCAGGTCCAACGCTCGGCGGGCCGTGTCCTGGCTCATGTCGTACTCGCTCTTGGCCGATGGCTGCCGGGAAACCTGGCAGTACCGGCATGTGTGCTCGCAGCGCAGTGTCACCACAAACATGTGCAGGCCAGTTGAGTCCCGCAGCCGGCGAAGGCGGGTGCGGAGCTTGATCGCCAGCAACTCAGCCGGAAGCCGCTCGCCAGGCAGCTGGATCAGATGTTTCGCCCGAAGCTCGGCAAGGATGCCCTGATCAGTACATGTCCCGTCAAGGACCGCGAGGAACTGCTCTTCGGACAGGAAGGCGTGCTCACCGACTAGGTTCGTCAGCAGGAGGCTGTCCGGGTCGAACCTGTGGAAACGCAGCGGAAGCAACTGCCATCTCGCTGGTGCGACGCCTGTCGCGTCTCGCGCCATCCGAAGGGTCATGACTGCGGTGTTTCAGTGTCCGCCAAGCCCGTCTGCGAGAACGCAAGGGCAAAGATGAGATTGCGCAGCGGCTCAGTCTCCTGCGCGATCCGCAGCCGAAGTGTCTGGTCGATGACTTCCGACCTGATCCTGTGCACAAGGGCATCAGGATCTAGGCCCGGGTCCCGCGGGAACAGGGTGCATACGTACTCGTCATCTGAGGCCCTGATATCGACGGTCATCAGCGTCGCCACTGCATAAGCGGCCCTCTGCAATGCATCCAATTGGATGGTTGCCCGGTCGAAGGTGACCGCTACTCTGCGGGCCTCAGCCGTCATGATTTCTCATCTCGATCTGTTCTTGCGCCGGACGATGTACACGGTCACCCCGCTGATCACGACAACCGCAATCAAGACCTCAGCTAGTGCTCCACCAGAGCTATCGTTGCTGACAGGGCTCGGACTGATGCTGGGGGGTATGTAGCTGGGACTGCTTTGTGTCGGGGAAGGGCTCGGCGATGAAGAAGTGGGGAGCTTACCTACGTGCTTCTTCTTGACACCTGGGCGCTGAGGCGATGGTGACGGCTGGGTGGCCGTAGCAATCGGCGATGGCGGAGGCGTCGTCGGACTGGACGAGTAGTGAGAGGAATGAGAGGAGTGAGAGCCATGCGAGCTGTGAGAACTTGAAACATGAGATACATGGCTGCTGTGCGAAACGTGACCGCTTGGTCGCGCAAGGCTACTATCAGCCCGGAGCGCTAACAAGGGAAATGTGACAGCCTCGTTCCCTTTATGCCTGTCCACAGGGTTAACGGCTACAAGCCCTGGTGATGCTCCGAGTGCCACGACAGCTACAGCTGCGCTCACAGGAAGTATTGGCGGTCGTCCCACAGCGGGAAACAATAGCAAGGATTTCACGCACCCACGATCGAATCTTTGCCCGGACTGGCATAAATCGTAGAGTGGGTGGAGTGCTACGAAGATTCTTCCCTTTAAGGAAGAAAGCCCTAGAAGTGAAATTTAAGAAGTTTCACCCTAATTAGGATGCTTCCCGTGCCTGCAGCGAAGTAGTTCTCACCGGTAGCACGCGTCGGCAGTCGTTAGGCGTCGAACCGGCGCAAGCACAGCCCCAGGTCGGCCAACGTACTGCCCCTGGTCGGCACTTGGGATCATCCTGACTGCAGCGCGGGTCAGCCAACGGGCACAGGAGGGGGTGACGTCTCAAGGCTCCATGTCGGCGGCCGGAGGCGGGCGCTGTCGTCGAGTCGAACGAGGCCCAGTCCCGGGTTACGGCAGACCGAAACTCAAGGCCGCTCGGTGCCGGGTTTGTTCAATTCATGCCGCCTGACCGTGGCGCGTCCTGTTGACAAATCGTTGACAAATGATCTTGAGGCCAGTTTCCTGATCAAGGAAACTGGCCTCTGACCTGCACTAACGTGGTGGGCGATACTGGGATTGAACCAGTGACCTCTTCGGTGTCAACGAAGCGCTCTCCCACTGAGCTAACCGCCCTCGAGGCGGAGACGGGAATCGAACCCGTGTACAGGGCTTTGCAGGCCCTTGCCTAAGCCACTCGGCCACTCCGCCACACACAACCCCCTGGCTGGGAGTCCGTGCTGGATACCCGGGAGCCGTGCTGACCTTCGGCCGTGGATACGGCGTCCGGCGCCTCCGAGCGGACGACGGGATTCGAACCCGCGACCCTCACCTTGGCAAGGTGATGCTCTACCAGCTGAGCCACGTCCGCATGCACCCGCCGGAGCGGGCTGGTGCCTACCCGCCAGGGCAGGTGTGCGTTCAGAACTGTAGCCGATCCAGCCCGGTGAGCAAACTCGCCCCCGTGTCACGGACCGTCAGAGTAGGGAGCCTACTTGCTCGGGGTAGTAGGTCACCCCAGCGACATGCGGCGATCTGCCGCAAGGTCCAGGCCGCAGCGCGCGGCGCGTCCCAGGAGGCCGCCCCTGCGGGTCTCGTAGCGGAGCAGATAGCACCGGGCCAGCCGGCACAGCGGGAGCATGCCTCGTCGAAATCAGGCTCGGTGAAGCGCGCCCTGGGCCCGGGCGAGCCGCCCGAATGATCGGCGCCGCGCCGAGGGTGGGGGGCCGGTTGCCGGGGCGCAGGGCTGGTTGGGAAGCTGTCAGCCATGCGAACTGTGGTCGTCAATGGAGATGGCCTCACCGTGGCCGACGTCGTGGACGTCGCCAGGGGAGAGGCGCAGGCTGAACTCGGCGCAGACGTGGCCGCGGCGATGGAACCGAGCCGCTCGGTGGTGGCCACGGCCATCGCGGGCGACGCGCCGGTCTACGGAGTCAACACCGGGTTCGGCGCCCTGGCCGACACCCGGGTGGGGGAGCAGGACCTGACCCGGCTGCAGGCCGCCATCATCCGCTCGCACGCGGCGGCCACCGGGGAGCCGCTGGATGACGCCACCGTGCGCGCCGTGCTGCTGCTGCGCGCCAGGACGCTCGCGGCCGGGTACTCAGGGGTCCGGCCTGACCTGCCCCGCCGCCTGCTCCAGCTGCTCAGCCTGAACCTGCTGCCGGTGATCCCGGGCAAGGGATCCGTCGGCGCCTCCGGGGACCTGGCCCAGCTCGCCCACCTGGCGCAGCCGCTCATCGGTGAGGGACGGCTGCGCACCCCCGGCCGCAGCCCCGGTGACGGGCCTGCCGGACGGCCCGCCGCCGAGGTCCTCGCCGAGCACGGGATCGTCCCGCTGCAACTGGCCCCGAAGGAGGGCCTGTCGCTGGTCAACGGCACCGAGCCGATGCAGGCCCTGCTCGCCTTCTCGGTGCACGACGCGCAGATGCTGGTGATGGCCGCCGACGTGGCCTGCGCGCTCTCGGTCGAGGCGCTGCTCGGCACGGACCGCCCCTACGACGAGCGGGTGCAGATACTCCGCCCGCACCCGGGCCAGCTGGACAGCGCCGCCAACCTGCGCGCGCTGCTAGCCGGCTCCCCGCTGCTGGCCAGCCACCGGCACAGCAGGCACGCCGTGCAGGACGCGTACTGCGTGCGCTGCGCGCCGCAGGTGCATGGCGCCGTCCGTGACGTGCTGGCGCACGCCCGGCGGGTCCTCGACATCGAGCTGGCGGCGGTGGTGGACAACCCCGTCGTGGTCCCGGACGGCGAGGTGATGACCACGGGCAACTTCCACGGCGAGCCCCTCGCGTTCGCCGCGGACATGCTCGCGATGGCACTCGCCGAACTGGCCAGCATCAGCGAGCGCCGGGTGGACCGGATGCTGGACCCGGCGTTCTCCCGCGGCCTGCCGCCGTTCCTGGCCCCCGACGCGGGCACCAACTCCGGCTTCATGCTCGCCCAGTACACCGCCGCGTCCCTGGTCAGCGAGAACAAGGTGCTGGCGCACCCGGCGAGCGTGGACACCATCCCGACCTCAGGCAAGCAGGAAGATCACGTGTCCATGGGCTGGACCGCGGTGCGCAAGCTCCGCGAGGTGGTGGCGAACGTCCGCACCTGCCTGGCCGTCGAGGTCTGCTGCGCAGCGCAGGGCATCGACCTGCGGGCGCAGGTCGCGGAGCCGAGCGGGCCGCTGCGCGCGGTGCACGCGGCGGTCCGCGCGCGGGTGCCGATGATGGAGGTGGACCGCGAGGTGTCCGAGCAGATCATCACCGTGGACACTTTGCTGCCCTCGTTGGTCGCGACAGCTAGCGCACAGTGCGGTGCGCTGCGCTAGCGTCATTGCGTGACAGTCTGGATCAACGGGAGATTGCTCCCCGACACCGAGGCGACCGTCAGCGTCTTCGACCACGGGCTGGTCGTGGGCGACGGCGTCTTCGAGACCGTCAAGATCACCGGCGGGGCGCCGTTCGCGCTCACCAGGCACCTGGACCGGCTGCGGGCCTCCGCCGCGGGGCTCGGCCTGGATCCCCCGGGCAGTGACCAGATCAGGGCGGCGGTGTCGGCCCTCCTCACGGAGTCGGGACAGCCGCGGCAGGCCCGGATGCGGATCACCGTCACGGCGGGGCCATCGGCCCTCGGCTCCGAGCGGAGCGGATCCCCGCCCACTGTCATCATCGCCCTCGGCGAGCTGACCAACTGGGGCGCGAGCTGCGACGTGGTCACCGTGCCGTGGCCGCGCAACGAGCGCAGCGCGGTGGCTGGCCTGAAGACGACGTCCTACGCGGAGAATGTGCTGGCCCTGGCCTATGCGCACGATCGCGGTGGCGCTGAGGCGATCTTCGGGAACACGGTGGGGAACCTGTGCGAGGGGACGGGCACCAACGTGTTCGTGGTCACCGGCGGCCGCCTGGTCACCCCGCCGCTGTCGGCCGGCTGCCTGGCCGGGGTGACCAGGGCCCTGGTGATCGAGTGGGCCGGAGCTACCGAGGAAGACCTGCCCACCAGTGCCCTGGCGGCGGCCGATGAGGCGTTCGTGACCGGGACCACCCGGGACGTGCAGCCGATCCGCAGCGTGAACGGGGTGGCACTGCCCGCGGCTCCTGGCCCGGTCACCAAGGAGGTCGCCGAAACCTTCGCGGCCCGCTCAGCCGAGCTAGTCGATCCGTAGCCGCAGCGCTCAGCCGCCACCGCTCAGCCGCAGCCCTTAAGACGGCACCGCTCAGCCTCGCCGCTCAGGCGCGGCGGAGCAGGGTGTCGAGTTCGCCGTCCAGATCGATGAACTCACTTTCCTGGCCGGCCGGGATGACCTGGAACGTGCGGAGCAGGAATCCGGCCAGCGCGTTCAGCGGGGCCTCGAAGTGCGCCTGGCCGAACGGTGAGGACAGCGAGATGTTGAGCACCCGGTGGCTGCCCGCGGCGGCCGGCCACACCCGGACGTCCCCGTCGCCGGCGGGCTCGGTCATGCCCTCGGCCAGGAGGTCCCTCGCGAAGATCCACTCCACGGGCTCATCCATGCCGACATGAAAGGCCATCCGGATCGCATACGGGTCATCAGCCCGGTAGTGAAGACTGGCCGTGAGCGGAACGCCATCGTGTTCTGGAACCACGAGTCGGAGGCCGAGCTCGGCTGCGACGGTCTTGCTGCTGTTCATTGTCTCGCCAAACCTTTGCCTGGTCCGGTCCCGGAACGCCGGGCTTCACCGATCGATGAGTGCTGCCTCACGTGTACGACGGGCACGCGGACATGAATGTCTTCACTAGGGAGGATTCCGCGAACGCTGCTCGCGCTAACCTCGGTCACCGACCAAAAAAGCAGCTCTGAACTGGGCAAACGCTTCCTGGGGCCGGGGTTCGTCATGACCCCAGCTCGCTGCTTGTGACCAGGAACATCATCATGTGACGTTGGTCTCACCAGTACTCCCAAGAAATTTGTGCCCATCCGGGGCTCGCCACCGCTTTGCATCGAGATGGCGAACCTTCATGCTTTGTCCGATCGGGGGAGCATACAGCCTTCCCAGGTAGGCGCACTACCACATGACGCGGTCTTTCCCAGGCCCCAAGTGCAATCTAGACATTCATGGACTTAATCCCCGTGACCTTATTAATCCTAATCAATGCGGACACCTGATCCACGTTCCCGCGCCGTGCCCCGCGCCTGCCCTGTTCGGCGCGGCCGGCACGGAGCCGGGACCGCGATGCGCTAATCTGTGTGAGCCGGCCCAGGGCACCAGCTGCCCCGGGCTCGGGGCGATTGGCTCAGCGGGAGAGCGCCTCGTTCACACCGAGGAGGTCACTGGTTCGATCCCAGTATCGCCCACCCTGGCCAGGTGACCTGCGAAGCGACGCTCGGATGCATATGCGAGCCAGAAGAAAGCGGCGCAGACGTCCGCCTGGCTTTCATCGTACCTGGTCAGAGCCGGTTCAGGCGGCTTTACAGGCGAGCTTTTACGAGACTGGGACGGCACGCGGCAGTTGTAAACCCCTATACCCGTATATGCCTCCCCAGCTGGGAAGTTACAACTTGACCCGGCCGGTGCGCCGGGCGATCTGACCGGGGCCGGGCCGGTCAGCCGACCAGGTGAGCTTGGCCCTATCTTGGCGGACATGCACCGCACCCGGCTGTACCGCAACGGCGTCCTGGAAGCTGAGGATTTCCCGGTGGCCGATGTCTCCGATCATCTTGCCGATCCGTCCGCCGTGGTCTGGTTCGACCTGTGCGAGCCCTCGGCCGCGGACCTGGCGTCGATCAGCGAGGAACTGGGCCTGCATCCGCTGGCCGTTGAGGACGCCGTCCAGGAGCACCAGCGGCCGAAGCTGGACCGCTACGACACGCACCTGTTCGTCACCGCCTACTCGGTCGCCCTGGACGCCGCGACCGGTCAGCTCGCGGTCCGCGAGGTCGCGGCCTTCGTGACGGGCAACGCGCTGGTCACCGTCCGCAAGAGCCCGGACTTCGACATCAACGCGGTGATCAAGCACTGGGACCAGTCAGCGGACCTGGCCGCGCACGGCACGGGCTACCTGCTGTACGGGCTCCTCGACTACGTGGTCGACACGCACTTCGATGCCGTGATGTCCCTGGACACGCAGGTGGAAGGGCTGGAGGACGGCCTCTTCGAGGAGAACCCGAGGGATCAGGAGATGCAGATCCGCACGTTCCAGCTGCGCAAGTCGCTGGTCACGCTGCGCCGGGTGGTGCTGCCCATGCGGGAGGTGGTCAACTCGCTGCTGCGCCGGGACCTGCACACGATCGACGCCGAGATGATGCCCTACTACCAGGACGTGTATGACCACGTGCTGCGGGCCACCGAATGGACGGAGTCGCTGCGCGACCTGGTGACCACGATCCTGGAGACGTACCTCACGGTGCGCGGGAACCGGCTCAATGTGATCATGAAGCAGGTCACCAGCTGGGCCGCGATCATCGCGGTGCCCACCGCGGTGACCGGTTTCTACGGGCAGAACGTGCCCTACCCGGGCTTCGGCCACATCGATGGATTCTGGACATCCAGCCTGCTCACCCTTGGCCTCGCCGTGGCGCTGTTCATGATCTTCCGGCGCAAGGACTGGATCTGACCCAGCCGGGCGACCGGATCTGGCCAGCGGGAGCCCGGGTCTGACCCGGGGACGGGGACCGGGCCAGCGGCCCCCGACGTGCGTAATCAATTCGTGATGCTTCCGACATGACCTTTTTGCCCATGGCCGGGGCCACGGCGGCCTGGCCACATTTAAGGTCGCTAGCGGGGGATATGCCCGCCTTGCCAGGCGGGCGCGGACAACACAGGTCAAGGGCCGGGGCAGGCGAGGGGAGCAGTAGCTTGTTTGCTGGACGGATGAAAGTCGCCATCCTGGCGACGGTGGTCGGTGTCGTGCTGGTGGCTGGCGTCGTGGTCGCGGTGACCTTCGGCACCGCCAGCCCGGCTCACTCCGCCTCCGCGCTGGCCACGCAGGTGCCCAGCACCGCCCCGGCGATCCCGACGGCCCAGCCGACTCAGCGCCCCAGCCCGTCACCAACGCCGCCGGCGCCGCTGCAGGTCATGTCGATCTCCCCGGCCAGCGGAGCCAGCGGCGTGAACGGCACGAGCGCGGTGACGGTGACGTTCTCCGCCCCGCTCGCGCCGACATCCCCGCTGCCGACCTTCAGCCCGGCGATCAGCGGCACCTGGCATGCGGGCAGCGGCAGCACCATGGTCTTCACGCCCACGACCCCTGTCGAGCCCACGACCGAGGTGACGCTGAACGTTCCGGGCGGGTCCTCCGGGGTCCGTTCCGACAAGGGCGGCCGGCTCGCCAAGTCAGTCAGCGCCTCGTTCGAAACGGCAGACTGGTCCACCCTCCGCCTTGAGCAGGTGCTCGCCCAGCTCGGCTACCTGCCGCTGTCCTGGGCCCCGGACGGCAGTTCCCCCGCCGCCACCGACTACGCGGGCCAGATCAGCGCCGCCTACGCTTACTCGGCGCCGGCCGGCAAGTTCACCTGGCAGGCTGGCTACCCCTCGGAGCTCACCAGCCAGTGGCACGCCGGGCAACCGGGTCTCATCCTCGCCGGGGCGCTGCGGGCCTTCCAGGCCGATCACGGGCTGGAGATGACCGGCGAGATCAGCAGTGCCCTGTGGCAGGACATCCTCGCGGCGCTCGCCAAGGGCGAGGACAACCCGCACGGGTACAGCTTCGCGGTGGGGAACAAGGCGAGCCCGGAGACACTGACCGTGTGGCACGAGGGCAAGGAAGTCTTCCACGGGCTGACGAACTCCGGCATCTCCGTCTCGCCCACCGTGGACGGCACCTTCCCCGTTTACCTGCGCTACCGCAACCAGGTGATGAAGGGGACCAACCCGGACGGCAGCAAGTACGCCGACCCGGTCGAGTTCGTGTCCTATTTCAACGGCGGTGACGCCGTGCACAGCTACTACCGCCCCTCGTACGGTTTCCCGCAGAGCCTGGGCTGCCTGGAACTTCCGCTGGCCTCGGCGCAGAAGGTGTGGCCCTACCTCACCTATGGGACCCTGGTCACCGTCATCGGCTGAGCCAGGCCCGCTTTATCGGCAGGCGCCCGCCGCCGTGCCTCGGTAGCATCAGGTACCAGGGCGCCTGCCCAATCCCGCCATGACGGACCAAAATCTCAGCATGACCGACTAAAGGAGCCACCGTGCCTGCCCAGCAGCTTCGCATCACTCTCGCCGGACGCGAGCATGTGATGGAAGAGGGCACGACCGCCGGTGAGGCCCTGGAGATACCGCACGGAACCCCGCCGGCCGGTGCCGCAGCGGGCACCGTCATCGCGGCACGGGTCAATGGCGAGCTCCGCGACCTCGCCGCGCCCCTCGCTGACGGGGACGACGTCGAGCCGGTCGAGCTGGCCAGCCCGGACGGGCGGTCCATCCTGCGGCACTCGTCCGCGCACGTGATGGCCCAGGCGGTGCAGGACCTGTTCCCGGCGGCGAAGCTGGGCATCGGCCCGCCGATCGAGAATGGTTTTTACTACGACTTCGATGTCAAGGAACCGTTCGGCCCGGAGGATCTCAAGGCGATCGAGCAGCAGATGCGCAAGATCGTCAAGCAGGGCCAGCTGTTCGCCCGGCGCCCGGTGTCCGACGACGAAGCCCGCGCCGAGCTGGCCGCCGAGCCGTACAAGCTGGAACTGATCGGCCTCAAGGGCGGCGCCGCCGATGAGGAGGAGTCGGTCGAGGTCGGCGGCACCGAGCTGACCATTTACGACAACACCGATCCCGCGTCTGGGGAGCTGTGCTGGAAGGACCTGTGCCGGGGCCCGCACCTGCCCAGCACCCGGTACATCCCGGCGGTGAAGCTGCTGCGCAGCGGCGGCGCCTACTGGCGGGGCAGTGAGCGCAACCCGCAGCTGCAGCGGATCTACGGCACCGCCTGGGAGTCGCGGGATGCGCAGGACGAGTACCTGAAGCTGCTGGCCGAGGCCGAGAAGCGGGACCATCGCAAGCTGGGCGCCGAGCTTGACCTGTTCTCGTTCCCGACCGAGATCGGCAGCGGGCTGCCGGTCTTCCACCCCAAGGGCGGGACCATCCGCCGGGTGATGGAGGACTACTCGCGGCGCCGCCACGAGGAAGCCGGTTACCAGTTCGTCAACACCCCGCACCTGACCAAGGCGGAGCTGTTCGAGACCTCCGGGCACCTCGACTGGTACCGGGAGGGCATGTTCCCGCCCATGGAACTGGACGGCGCGACGTACTACCCGAAGCCGATGAACTGCCCGATGCACATCCTGATCTACGCCTCGCGCGGGCGGTCCTACCGGGAGCTGCCGCTGCGGCTGTTCGAGTTCGGCACCGTCTACCGGTACGAGAAGTCCGGCGTGGTGCACGGCCTGACCCGGGCCCGCGGCTTCACCCAGGATGACTCGCACATCTTCTGCACCCCCGCCCAGCTGGCTGAGGAACTGGCCTCGCTGCTGAACTTCGTCGTCGGCCTGCTGCGGGACTTCGGGCTGACCGAGTTCGAGGCCGAGCTGTCCACCCGGCCGGAGAAGTACGTGGGGAAGCCGGAGGAATGGGCCGAGGCCGAGGCGGCGCTCAAGCATGCCCTGGACGCTTCCGGGCTGCCCTACGTGGTGGCCGAGGGCGAAGGCGCGTTCTATGCCCCCAAGATCGATGTGCACGTCAAGGACGCCATCGGCCGCCGCTGGCAGCTCTCCACCCTGCAGGTGGACTTCCAGGAACCGGGCCGGTTCGGCATCGAGTACCAGGCCGCGGACGGCACCCGGCAGCGGCCGTACATGATCCACCGCGCGCTGTTCGGGTCCATCGAGCGCTTCTTCGGCATTCTCGTCGAGCACTACGCGGGTGCCTTCCCGCCGTGGCTCGCCCCGGTCCAGGTGGTCGGCATCCCGATCGCCGACGCGCACGCGGGATACCTGGATGAGGTCGCCGCCCGGCTGCGGGCCCGCGGGATCCGGGTGGAGGTGGACGCGAGCGATGACCGGATGCAGAAGAAGATCAGGACCGCGCAGCGGCAGAAGGTCCCGTTCATGCTGCTCGCCGGGGATGACGATGTGGCCGCCGGGGCGGTCTCGTTCCGCTACCGCAGCGGCGAGCAGCGCAACGGCGTGCCGATCGACGAGGCGGTGGCCCAGATCGTGGCCGCGGTCGCGGACCGCATCCAGGTCTAGCCAGTCCCGCCGGGCCTGCTCCGGCGCATCCTATGCTGGCATCCATGCCCTCTCCTGATGATCCCTCGGTGCAGGACGAGCCTTTCCTGCAGGACGGGATCGGCGACCCCGATGGCTTCCAGCGACTCTGGATGCCGCACCGGATGGCCTACATCAAGGGGGAGAACCGGGCCGTCGGCACCGACGAGGGCGATGGGTGCCCGTTCTGCCGCATCCCCAAGCTCGACGACGAGGACGGGCTGATCGTCGCGCGCGGCCAGCATGTGTACACCGTGCTCAACCTCTACCCCTACAACGCGGGCCACCTCCTGGTCATCCCGTACCGGCATGTCGCCGACTACACCGGGCTCGACGAGCCGGAAACCCTGGAACTGGCCAGTCACACCAAGGGGGCCATGACGGCGCTGCGGGCCACGTCCGCCGCGCAGGGTTTCAACATCGGCATGAACATGGGGCAGGTGTCCGGCGCCGGGATCGCCGCCCACCTGCACCAGCACGTGGTGCCCCGGTGGGGCGGCGACACCAACTTCATGCCGGTCGTCGGCCAGACCAGGGTGCTCCCGCAGCTGCTGGCTGACACCCGGAAACTGCTGGCCGACGCCTGGTCACCCGTCCGCTGAGGCGCTGGCCAGCTTCCCGGCGAGGTGGCTCGGCAGTGCCTCGTGCCGCAGGTAGGTGCGGGTGAACGAGCCGGTCCCGTGCGACATCGACCGCAGGTCGATGGCGTACCGGGTGATTTCCAGCTCGGGCACCTCGGCCTTGACCAGGGTCCGGCCGCCGGCCACCGGCTCGGTGCCGAGTACCCGGCCGCGCCGGGACGACAGGTCAGACATGACGGCCCCGACGTACTCGTCCGCGACCAGCACCGACAGCTCGTCCACCGGCTCGAGGAGCAGCACGGTCGCCTTTTCCGCGGCGTCCCGCAGGGCGGCCTTGCCCGCCTTCTGGAACGCCATGTCCGAGGAGTCCACCGAGTGCGCCTTGCCGTCGAACAGGGTGACCCTGATATCCACCATGGGGTACCCGGCCAGCACCCCCATCTCCATCTGGGCCCGGATGCCCTTCTCGACGGACGGGATGAACTGCCGCGGCACCACCCCGCCGACCACCTTGTCGACGAACTCCAGGCCCGCGCCGGACGGCCGGGGTTCCACCTCGATGTGGCAGATCCCGAACTCACCGTGGCCGCCGGTCTGCTTGACGTTCCGGCCCAGGCCCCTGGCCTTCCCGCCGACCGTCTCGCGCAGCGGGACGCGCAGCTCGCCGGTCTCCACCGCCACCCCGTGCCGGCTGGCCAGCCGGTCGAGCAGCAGGTGGGAGTGGGCCTCACCCATGCACCACAGGACCAGCTGGCGGGTCTCGGCGTTCATCTCCAGCCGCACCGTCGGGTCCTCGGCCACCAGCCGCCCGAGGGCATGCGACATCTTGTCCTCGTCGGCCTTGGACTTGGCGTGGATCGCCACCGGAAGCAGCGGCTCCGGCATCGACCACGCCTCCATCAGCAGCGGCCGCTCCTTGTCGGAGAGGGTGTCGCCGGTCTCGGCGCTGGACAGCTTGGCCACCGCGCAGATGTCGCCCGCGCCGCACAGCGCGACCGGGCGCTGCTGCTTGCCCAGCGGGGAGGTGAGCGCGCCGATCCGCTCGTCCTGGTCGTGGTCGGCGTGGCCGCGCTCAGCGAGGCCGTGCCCGGACACGTGCACCACCGCGTCCGGCCGCAGCGTGCCGGAGAAGACCCGGACCAGGCTGATCCGCCCGACATACGGGTCTGAGGTGGTCTTGACCACCTCAGCGAGCAGCGGGCCCTCCGGGTCGCAGGACAGGCCGGTGACCGGCGAGCCATCCAGCGTGCTCACCGCGGGCAGCGGGTGCTCCTCCGGTGCCGGGAAGGCCTGGGTCATCACCTCCAGCAACTCGGCCAGGCCGACGCCCTGCGGGCTGGCCACCGCCAGCACCGGGTAGAAACTGCCCCGGGCCACCGCCTTCTCCAGGTCCTCGATGAGGACCTTGGTGTCGATCTCCTCACCGGACAGGTACCTGTCCATGAGGCCCTCGTCCTCGCTCTCCTGGATGATCCCCTCGATCAGCGAGCCGCGCAGTTCCTCGACCCGGGCGGACTGGGCTGGCTCAGGGTCGCGCTCGACGGATGTCCCGCCGGCATAGTCGTAGAAGCGCCCGGAGAGCAGCCCGATGAGCCCCCGCAGTCCGCCCTTGGCGTCGGGCACCGGCACGTACAGCGGCGCCACCGCATCGCCGAACGCCTCCCGGCAGGCCCGCATGGCCTCATCGAAGTCAGCCCGCTGATGATCGAGCTTGGTGATCACCACCGCGCGCGGCATGCCGACCACCGCGCACTCGTCCCAGAGCATCCGGGTCAGGCCGTCCACGCCCTCGTTGGCCGGGACGGTGAACAGCGCCGCGTCCGCGGCGCGCAGGCCGGCCCGCAGGTCCCCGGTGAAGTCGGCGTACCCCGGGGTGTCGAGCAGGTTGACCTTGACCCCGGCGTGGGTCACCGGGGCCAGGGTGAGGTTCACCGAGCGCTGCTGCCTGACCTCGACCTCGTCGAAGTCGCTCACCGTGGTCCCGTCCTCGACCCGGCCCGCCCGCTGGATCGCCCCGGTGTGCACCAGGAGCGCCTCTATCAGCGTTGTCTTTCCTGCCCCAGAGTGGCCGACCAGCGCGACATTCCGCACGGTACCGGGCTGGCCGGCCGCTGGTGTGCCGCCTGCGGCTGTCGATCCTCTCCTGTCGGTCATGAGTGTCGCCTCCTGCGGTCCGTTCGGCTGCGTCACGGCCAGCCTTTACCTCCCGGCCACCGGATAACAAGCCCCCAGCCGGAATCACCCTTCCTGTCCCGGCCGCCAGTAGGATCGGACGGCCATGCTGAACCTGCTGAGGCCCGCGCTGAACCGCCTGCTGACTCCCCTCGGAAAGGCGCTTGCCCGCACGCCGGTGACGCCCAACGCGATCACCGTGACCGGCACCGTCGGGACGACCGCCGGGGCGCTGTGGCTGTACCCCACCGGCCACCTGCTGGCCGGGACGCTGGTCTGCGCGATCTTCGTGCTGGCCGACATGCTGGACGGCGCGCTGGCCCGGGTCACCGGGACCACCGGGGCCTGGGGCGCCTTCCTCGACTCGACGCTGGACCGGGTGGGGGACGCCGCCGTCTTCGCCGGGCTGGCGATCTGGCTGGCCCGGGGCGGGCACCAGGCACTGCTGGCCGGCCTGACGCTGTACTGCCTGGTGGCCGGCGCGATGGTGTCCTACGCCCGGGCCCGGGCCGAAGGGCTCGGGGTGCGCGCCGACGTTGGCGTGGCCGAGCGGTCGGAGCGGCTCGTCATCATCCTGGTCTCCGCTGGCCTCACCGGCCTGGGCGTGCCGTTCGTGCTCGCCGTGGGACTGTGGGCGCTGGCCGTGCTGAGCACGGTCACGTTCGGCCAGCGGGTGCTGGTGGTGCGGCGCGCGGTCGGCCCTGGCGCCGGGGATGGCACCGCCCGGGATGGTCATGGGGCCGACGGCACTGAGGAGGGCACGGAATGTCCGCGCTGAAAGACCGGCTGGCCGACACCGGCTACGGGCTGGGCTGGAGCCTGGTCTGCCGGCTGCCGGAGTCCTGGGTGCGCTGGGCGTTCCAGTTCGCGGGCGACATCGCCTGGCGCCGCCAGGGGCACGGGGTGCAGCTGCTGGAAGCGAACCTGCGGCGGGTGATCGGGCCCGGGCCGACCGGCAAGGAGCTCCGCGGGCTGTCCCGGGACGCCATGCGCTCCTACGCCCGGTACTGGCTGGAGCTGTTCCGGCTCCCGGTCATCAGCCAGGAGCGGATCGTCGAGGGCACCCTCGGCATCGGCGAGGAGAAAACGCTGCACGCGCTGCTGGCCGCGGGCCGCGGCGTGGTCGTCGCCCTGCCGCACATGGGGAATTTCGACGCCGCCGGCGCCTGGATCATCGCCCGCGGCGTGGGCCAGTTCACCACCGTGGCCGAGCGGCTCCAGCCGGAGTCCGTGTACCTGCGGTTCGTGGCCTTCCGCGAGTCCCTGGGCTTCGAGGTGCTGCCCGCCAGCGGCAGCAACAGCAGGTTCGGCGTGCTGGCCCAGCGGCTGCGCGCCGGAGGGCTGGTCTGCCTGCCGTCGGACCGCGACGTCACCGGTGGCGGGATCGAGGTCGAGTTCTTCGGCGAGAAGGCACGGATGATGGGCGGCCCGGCCGCGCTGGCGGTGCAGACTGGTGCCGCCCTCATGCCGGCCACACTGTGGTACGAGGGGGATTACTGGGGAGTCCACATCCATGAGGAGATCCCGGTGCCGGATGCCGGAGACCGGCGGGAGAAAGTCGCCGCGATGACCCAGCAGGTCGCCCGGGTCTTCGAGGCTGGCATCGCCGCCCACCCGGCGGACTGGCACATGCTGCAGCGGGTGTTCGTGGCGGATCTCGACCCCGAGCGGCTGGCCGCCGCCGAGGCCGCCGCCGAGAATGACGGCGGCAGCCCATGAGAGTCGGCCTCGTCTGCCCCTACACCTGGGATGTGCCAGGTGGCGTCCAGCAGCACATCAGGGACCTGGCCGAGGCGCTGATGGGGCTCGGCCACGAGGTATCGGTGATCTCCCCGGCGGACGACGACACGCCGCTGCCGGACTACGTGGTCTCGACCGGCCGGGCGGTCCCGGTGCCGTACAACGGCTCAGTGGCCAGGCTGGCGTTCGGCTTCCTCTCCGCGAGCCGGGTCCGCCGGTGGGTCAAAGAGGGTGCGTTCGATGTGCTGCACGTGCACGAGCCGGCCGCGCCGAGCCTGTCGCTGCTGGCCTGCTGGGTCGCGGACGGCCCGATCGTGGCCACCGTGCACACCGCCACGCCCCGGTCGCGGGTGATGCACGCCTCCGCCCCGGCCCTGCGGACCGCGCTGGAGAAGGTCAACGGCTGGATCGCCGTGTCCGAGGCGGCGCGCACCACCCTGGTCGAGCACGCCGGCGGGGACGCGGTGCTCATCCCGAACGGGGTGACGGTGCGCCGGTATGAGAAGGCGAGCCCGCTGCCTGGGTGGCCGGGCACCGGCGGCGCCCTGGGGTTCCTGGGCCGGATGGACGAGCCGCGCAAAGGGCTGGACGTGCTGCTGCGCGCATTCGAGACGCTCGGCGCCCAGCGGCCCGGGCTGCGGCTGCTCATCGCCGGCCCGGGGGACGCCGACAACGTCATCGAGAAGGTGTCCGCGCCGCTGCGCTCGCGGGTGGTCATGCTGGGCCAGGTCAGCGAGGACGACAAAGCGCGGGTCTACCACTCGGTCGATGTGTTCTGCGCGCCGAACACCGGGGGGGAGAGCTTCGGCATCGTCCTGGCCGAGGCCATGGCCTCGGGCGCGCCGATCGCCGCCAGCGACCTGGACGCGTTCCGGCAGGTGCTGCGCGGCGGGCGGGCAGGCGAGCTGTTCGAGACCGGCGACGCCGACGACCTGGCCCGGGCGGCCGGGCGGCTGCTGGATGACCCGCAGCGGCGGGCGGACCTGTCGGCCGCGGCCTCCGAGGCGGTGCGGGCCTATGACTGGCCGGTGGTGGCCAGGGACGTCGTGCATGTCTACGAGGCCGTGGTGCCCGCCGCCGGGCAGGTCGGGGTGGCGCGGTGACCGGGCCAGGTGCACCAGGTGAGGGAGGTGCCCGGTGCTGATCGACGTCATCCTGATCATCGCGCTGGCGGCGCTGGTCGGCGTCTACGTCTCGTGGCGGGCCGGCCGGCTGGACCGGCTGCACGCCCGGGTGGACACCGCGCGGGCCGCGCTCGATGCCGCGCTGCTGCGCCGCAGTTCCGTCGCGCTTGAGCTGGCCGCCTGCGGGGTGCTCGACCCGGCGACCAGCATGCTGCTCGCCGGGGCCGCGCATGACGCCCGGGCGGCGGGAGAGCCGACCGAGCTGGCCGAGAGCGATCTCACCCGCGCCCTGCGGGCCGTGGTCGGCCAGCCCGACTTCCGCGGAACGCTGAGCGGGCAGGGCAGCGCGGACGACCTGCTCGCTGAGCTTGAGGCCGCGGCGCATCAGGTCTTCCTGGCGCGCAAGTTCTACAACGACGCGGTCGCCGCCACCCGCGCCGCCCGGCGCCGATGGCTGGTCCGCGTGCTGGGCCTGGCCGGTGGTGCGCCGCTGCCGGAGTTCTTCGAGATCGAGGACTCGCTGGTCGCCGCGGGCGGGCAGGGCCGCGGTACCGATATGCCCCATTTGACCGGCTGACGGAGCGCCTACCATGGTGGTAGCGCATCTACCGCGCCCACCAGCCAGGACATCGTGATCAAGTGAGGTCAGTCGTGCCAGTCAGCAATGCCGCAGCCAGCGCCGGGAACCACGGCTCCGGGACGGGAGCCACCGGCCAGACCGGGACCGCGCGCGTCAAGCGGGGCATGGCCGACATGCTCAAGGGCGGCGTGATCATGGATGTGGTGACGCCCGATCAGGCGAAGATCGCCGAGGATGCCGGGGCGGTGGCCGTGATGGCCCTGGAGCGGGTGCCCGCCGACATCCGGGCGGAGGGCGGCGTCGCGCGGATGAGCGACCCGGACATGATCGAGGAGATCATCGCCGCGGTGTCCATCCCGGTCATGGCGAAATGCCGGATCGGCCATTTCGCCGAAGCGCAGGTGCTCCAGGCGATCGGCGCCGACTACATCGACGAGTCCGAGGTGCTCACCCCCGCCGACGAGGCGCACCACGTGGACAAGTGGGCCTTCACCGTGCCGTTCGTCTGCGGGGCCACGAACCTGGGGGAGGCGCTCCGGCGGATCACCGAGGGCGCGGCCATGATCAGGTCCAAGGGCGAGGCGGGCACCGGGAACGTCGTCGAGGCGACCAGGCACATGCGCCAGATCTCGGGGGACATCCGGCGTCTCGGCACGCTTCGTGACGAGGAGCTCTTCGCTGCGGCCAAGGACCTCCAGGCCCCGTATGAGCTGGTGGCCGAGGTGGCCCAGGCCGGCCGGCTGCCCGTCGTGCTGTTCACCGCGGGCGGCATCGCCACGCCCGCCGACGCGGCGATGATGATGCAGCTCGGCGCGGAGGGGCTGTTCGTCGGGTCCGGGATCTTCAAGTCGGGCGACCCGGCCCGCCGGGCCGAGGCGATCGTCAAGGCCGCCACCTTCCACGACGACCCGGATGTGGTGGCCAAGGTCTCCCGCGGGCTCGGTGAGGCAATGGTCGGGATTAACCTGGAGACGCTGGAGCCCGGCGAGCGGTACGCCGGCCGCGGCTGGTGATGGTCCGGCATCGAGGCCGGCGCGAGCCTGCGCGGGTGCCACCTGCATAACCCACTGTGGGGAGCGCAGAGATGTTCGAGAGGTTCACCGACCGGGCGCGCCGGGTTGTCGTCCTGGCCCAGACCGAGGCCACCAGGCTCTGCCACAACCACATCGGGACCGAGCACCTGCTTCTCGGCCTGCTCCATGAGGGCGAGGGGGTGGCCGCCAAAGCCCTGGAGGAGCTGGGGATCAGCCTGGATGCCGTCCGGCAGCGGGTGGAGGAAATTGTCGGCCGGGGCAAGGAAGCCCCGTCCGGGCATATCCCGTTCACGCCGCGTGCCAAGAAGGCGCTCGAGCTCTCGCTGCGTGAGGCGCTGCAGCTCGATCACAACTACATCGGCACCGAGCACATCCTGCTCGGGGTGATCCGTGAGGGCGACGGGGTGGCCGCCCAGGTGCTCGTCGCCCTGGGCGCTGACCTGGACCGGGTCCGCCAGCAGGTAATCCAGGTGCTGCACGGCCGCCAGGGTGAGGGCCAGGAACGCCCGGGCATCCGCCTGCCCGGCTCGCCCGCGCCGCTCCAGGACATCGTGGACCGGCAGACCAGGGCGATCATGAGCAGGCTCGCCACGATCGACGCCCGGCTGGCTGCCATCGAACGGCACCTCGGCATCGACCACGAGCCTGACCCGCCGGATGCGTCACCGGATGCCTCACCGGACGCCTGAACAGGGCCCGCGCCTGCGTCACCGGCCCGGGTGCTCACCGGACTTCGCTACTCTCGGAGGAAACCCGTTCCCCCAGGAGGATCGCCATGCCTGCCACCCCGGCCGCCCCGGTTGTCGGGGTGCTGGCGCTGCAGGGGGACGTGTCCGAGCATCTGTCGGCGCTGTCCGCCGCGGGAGCCTCGGCGGTGTCGGTGCGGCGCTGCGACGAACTCGAGGCGGTCGACGGGCTGATCATCCCGGGCGGCGAGTCCACCACGATGTGGAAGCTCGCGGAGATTTTCGAGCTGATGGACCCGCTGCGGAAGCGGATCAGCGCCGGGATGCCCGCCTTCGGGTCGTGCGCCGGCATGATCATGCTGGCGGACCGGCTGATCGACGGGATGAACGGGCAGCAGACGTTCGGCGGGATCGACATGACGGTCCGGCGCAACGCGTTCGGCCGCCAGGTGGACTCGTTCGAGAGTGACATCCAGCTGGCCGGCGTGCCGGGCCCGGCGTTCCGGGCGGTCTTCATCCGGGCCCCCTGGGTGGAGCAGACCGGCCCGCCGGTGGAGATCCTCGGCACCGAGTCCGCCACGGGTAGGATCGTCGCGGTTCGGCAGGGTAGCGCGCTGGCCACCGCATTCCATCCGGAACTGACCGGTGACCTGCGCGTGCACAAGCTTTTCGTTGACATGGTGAGGGAACGTTCATGAGTGGCCACTCGAAATGGGCCACGACCAAGCACAAGAAGGCGGTCGTGGATGCCAGGCGCGGCAAGCTGTTCGCCAAGCTGATCAAGAACGTCGAGGTCGCGGCCCGCAGTGGCGGCGCTGACCTGGGCGGGAACCCCATGCTCTACGAAGCCGTGCAGAAAGCGAAGCGGAACTCCGTGCCGAGCGACAATATCGACCGGGCGATCCGCCGTGGCGCCGGGCTCGAGGCCGGCGGGGCCGCCTATGAGGCGATCACCTACGAGGGGTACGCGCCCGGGGGAGTCGCGGTGCTGGTGGAGTGCCTCACCGACAACCGGAACCGGGCGGCCGCCGACGTGCGGGCCGCGCTGACCCGCAACGGCGGGTCGATGGCGGACCCCGGCTCAGTGTCCTACATGTTCCACCGCAAGGGCGTCGTGATCGTGCCCAAGGCCGGCGGGGTCGCCGAGGATGACGTGCTCAGCGCCGTGCTGGACGCGGGCGCGGAGGAGGTCAACGACCTCGGCGAGTCCCTGGAGGTGATCAGCGAGCCAGGCGACCTGGTGGCGGTGCGCACCGGGCTGCAGCAGGCGGGGATCGAGTACGAGTCCGCTGAGGCCGCGTTCCTGCCCACGGTCGAGATCGACCTGGATGAAGATCAGGCCAGGCGGGTGTTCCGGCTGATCGAGGCGGTCGAGGATTCCGACGACGTCCAGGACGTCTACGCGAACTACTCCGTGTCCGACGACGTGCTGGAGAAGCTCGGCTGATGGCCCCGGTCGCTGGCCGCGGCAATCTGGCCATCCGCGAACTTGGCCCGGCCGACGATCTCGGCGCGCTGCTCGACCTGAGCCGCCGCGCCTTCGGGCCGATCAGGGCGGCCGACGCGCGGCGGTGGCACGCGGACGCCGAGCTGACCATCCGCGACCACAGGTACCTGGCCGCGTTCGACGGCCGGCGGCTGGTCGCCGCCGCCCGCTACTTCGACATGGTCCAGTGGTGGCACGGCCGGAGCCTGCCGATGGCCGGGGTGGCCAGCGTCATGGTGGCGCCCGAGGACCGGGGGCGCGGTGCGGGCCGGGCCCTGATGACGGCCCTGCTCGGCCTGATCGCCGTGCGCGGGTACCCGGTGTCGGTGCTCTATCCGGCGACCATGGCCATCTACCGGTCGCTGGGCTGGGAGATGGCCGGCGGCCAGGACATGGCGGTGATCCCCGCGCGCTCGCTGCGCTCGCTGGTCCCGGCTGATCCCTGGCTTGGTGACCTGGCCCCTGATGACGCCGGGCCGCGGCTGCGCCGGTGCGGGGCGCAGGACGCCGGCCAGGTGCTCGACGTGATCAGCGGCGTGCACCAGGTGCTGCGCGACAGCGGGCCGAACACCCGGGACGAGGCGGCCCTGCAGCGCTGGCTCGGCGACGAGGATCTGTACGCATACCTCGCGCCCGATGGGTTCCTCGCCTACCGCTGGCGCAATGGGAACGACGAGATCCTGGTCGAGCGCGCGCTGGCCACGTCGGCCGGGACCAGCCGGGAACTATGGGCGGTGGTCGCCTCGCATTCCTCCATGGCCGTGACGGTCCGCGGCTATCTCGGCGCCGCCGACCCGCTGTGCTGGCTGATCCGCGAACCTGACCTGGCGCTGGCCCGCCGGCACACCTGGATGCTGCGGGTGGTGGACGCGGCCGCGGCGGTGGCCGGGCGTGGCTTCCCGCCCGGTGCCGCCGTGACCGCCCGGCTGCGGCTGGCCGACCCCCGCTGCCCCGGCAACGACGGGGTGTGGACGCTGGAGGTCGGCGGAGGCAAGGGCCTGCTCACCCGGGAGGCACCCGCGGTGACGGCTGTCGCTGACGCTGCGGCGGCGGTGACCGCCGCGTCGCCGCCCGGGCCGGGGGCTCCGCTCACCCTGGGAGCACGCGGGTTCGCGGCGCTGTACGCGGGTACCGCCGCGGCGACGCTGCGCCGGGCCGGCCTGGCCGCCGGCGGAGATCCGGGCGCCGACGCCGCGCTCGACGGCGCGTTCGCCGCTGACTCGTTCATGCTCGACTATTTCTGACTCGGCTATTTCTGAAACGGCGGCCTGCCCGCGGCCAGCGGCCGCGCGGATTCCCGGTCGCGACACGCCGGGCACCCTCGCCGCGCCGGGCGGTCATGGCCGGTAGTGTCGCGACCGAACAGGTGTTCGCCAGGGCTGACGACCGGCCGGTACCGGCCGGGATGGAGCGGGAATGCGGGTGCTCGGCGTCGATCCAGGACTGACCCGGTGCGGGCTGGGCGTCGTGGACGGCACCCCGGGACGCCCCCCCGGCCTGGTCGCCGCGGGTGTCATCGGCACATCAGCAGGCGACGACATCGCGACGCGGCTCCTCGCGCTGGAGGTTGAGATCGAGTCCTGGCTGGCCCGGTACCAGCCGGACGCCGTCGCGGTGGAGCGGGTGTTCAGCCAGCACAATGTCCGGACGGTCATGGGCACCGCGCAGGCCGGCGCGGTGGCCGTGCTCTGCGCGGCCCGGCACCGGCTGCCGGTCGCCCTGCACACGCCGAGCGAGGTGAAGGCGGCGGTCACCGGCAGCGGGCGGGCGGACAAGGATCAGGTGGCCACTATGGTGATGCGGCTGCTGCGGCTGGCGGAGCCGCCGAGGCCCGCGGACACGGCGGACGCCCTGGCCCTGGCGATCTGCCATCTGTGGCGTGGCGGCGCCCAGTCACGCCTCGCGGCGGCGGCCGCCGCCGCCCGCGCCGACAATGCCGCGCAGTCAGCAGCCGCGCGCGCCGCCCGCCTGGCGAACTGAGGAGACGTGCGGTGATTTCTCATCTGGACGGCATAGTCTGCGCGGTCGCCCCGGAGGGGGCGGTGATCGAGGTGGGCGGCGTCGGCCTGCTGGTGCAGTGCACGCCCGGCACCCTGGCCACGCTGCGGACCGGGGAGCGGGCCCGGGTGGCGACCTCCCTCGTGGTCCGCGAGGACGCGCTGACCTTGTACGGATTCGCCGGCGACGATGAGCGGGACGTGTTCGAACTGGCGCAGACGGCGACCGGCGTGGGGCCGCGGCTCGCGCTGGCCGTGCTCGCCGTGTTCACCCCGGACGGGCTGCGCCGCGCCATCGCCGCCGAGGACGTTACCGCGCTGACCCGGGTTCCGGGCATCGGCCGGAAGGGCGCCCAGCGGATCGTGCTGGAACTCGCCGGGCGGCTCGGCTCGCCTGCCGCGGCGGCGGGCCCGGGCGCCCCGCCCCCCCGCCCGGCGCTCTGGCGTGACCAGGTGCGGGTCGGCCTGGTGAACCTGGGCTGGCCGGCCCGGGACGCTGACCAGGCGATCGCCGCGGTCGAAGCGGACATGGCCGAGCAGCCCGCGGGCCCGGCGGGCGCCCCGGCCGCCGGGGACGTGGATGTGGCCGTGGCCCTGCGCGCCGCGCTGCAGAAGCTGAGCCGCGCATGACCGGCCCGGACCCGGAACCGGGCGGCGCCCATGCCGCGGCGGACGCGGCGGCCCGGGAGGCGCCCGCGCTGGCTGCCGCCGAGCAGGAACGGCTGATCTCCCCGCTGGCGGACGCCGACGAGCGGGTGATCGAAGGTGCGCTCCGGCCCAAACGGCTGCATGAGCTCATCGGCCAGACCCGGGTCCGTGAGCAGCTCTCCCTGGTGCTCGACGGCGCGCTGCGCCGCGGCACACCGCCCGATCACGTGCTGCTCTCCGGCCCGCCCGGCCTCGGCAAGACCACCATCGCGATGATCATCTCGGCCGAGCTCGGCGCGCCGCTGCGGATCACCAGCGGGCCCGCCATTGAACGGGCCGGGGACCTCGCGGCGATCCTGTCCACGCTGGGCGAGGGCGACGTGGTGTTCATCGACGAGATCCACCGGGTGGCCAGGCCCGCGGAGGAGATGCTCTACCTGGCCATGGAAGACTTCCGGGTCGACGTCATCGTCGGCAAGGGACCTGGGGCCACCGCCATCCCGCTGCAGATCGCGCCGTTCACCCTGGTGGGCGCGACCACCAGGGCCGGGCTGCTGCCGGCCCCGCTCCGGGACCGGTTCGGCTTCACCGCCCACCTGGACTTCTATGAGCCCGCCGAACTGGAGATCATTATCCGCAGGTCGGCGGACCTGCTCGGCGTGGCGCTGGGCGGCGACGGCGCAGACGAGATCGCCGGCCGGTCCCGGGGAACCCCGCGGATCGCCAACCGGCTGCTCCGCCGGGTCCGGGACTACGCCGAGGTGCGCGCCGACGGGGTGATCACCCGCGACCTGGCCCGGGCGGCCCTCGAACTGTACGAGGTGGACGAGGAGGGCCTGGACCGCCTGGACCGGGCGGTGCTCGGCGCGCTGATCACCCGGTTCGGGGGTGGCCCGGTCGGCCTGTCCACCCTCGCGGTCGCCGTCGGCGAGGAGGCTGAGACGGTCGAGGTGGTGGCCGAGCCGTTCCTGGTCCGGGCCGGGCTGATGGCCAGGACACCGCGGGGCCGGGTGGCCACCCCGGCCGCCTGGGAACATCTGGGCCTCACCCCTCCCGAGCCACCGGGGCTGTCCGTCCCGGGCAGCCTGTTCGAATGACCGTTCCGAGTAGTTTCAGTCGCAGGCATGTCACGATCAGTCGCGGAAAGCCGTAGCCTGTTGGTGCGTCGCCTGCGCGCCGCTACACTTCGGCAGTCGGTCAACGACAACCGCCTGGCCAAGGATGTCGGCCCTCGTCGGCGCTGGCTTTAGCCGGCGCTTGACCAGGCGAAGCACATCAACTGGAAGGATGCCCTGGCATGGGGGACATGGTTCTCGCGGCAGCAGCGGCCAAGTCATCGTCAGGGAGCTACACGTTCCTGCTGGTGATCGTGGTCCTGTTCGGCCTGTTCTACTTCGTGATGATCCGGCCGCAGCGCAACAAGCAGCGGCAGGTCCAGCAGATGCAGCGGCAGGCGGTACCTGGCCAGCGGGTCCGCACCACGGCCGGCATGTACGCGACCGTCGTGTCCGCAGACGATGTCGACGTGGTGCTGGAGATCGCGCCGGGCGTGGAGGCACGCTTCCTGCGCCGGGCCATCATGGAAGTGCTCCCCGATGACGACGGGATGGGCATGGACGAGCCGGCCGCGAGCGATGACACCAGCACGGCCAACGGCAGCACTGCCGAGAGCAGCACTGCTGACAGCAGCACTGGCGACAGCACCACCGAGGACGGGTACTCGAAGGACTTATCATCCGGGCACTGAGGCTGGCTGACGGGCCCGACGACCTGAGAATCAAAGGACAACCGAGAAGTGGCTCCCGCAAGCGGTAACGTCTCCCGGCCGGGGCGCGCACTGGCCGTGCTGGTCGCGCTGATCGTGGTGCTTTTCCTGGCGATCGTGGGCAGCAATGCCTTCTCGCCGGCCAGCTGGCACAAGGACTTCCGGATTCACCTGGGCCTGGACCTCACCAGCGGCACCACCGTGGCGCTGAAGGCCCAGACGCCCAAGGGCGGCACACCCCCGGCGGCCGAAATGCAGCAAGCGGTCACGATCATGGAGAACCGGGTCAACAGCGCAGGCTTCACCGAGGCGACGGTCCAGCAGCAGGGCAATGACGTCATCACCGTGTCGGTCCCGGGCAAGGACTCACAGCAGGTCGTGAACCTGGTCGGGCAGACCGCCGACCTGCTGTTCCGCCAGGTGCTGCTGGTGGCGCCGAACGAGAGCGTGGCCACTGCGACGCCATCGGCCAGCGCGTCCGCGACCCCCTCAGCCAGCGCGAGCGCCTCCGCGTCACCCAGCGCGTCGGCCAGTTCCTCGGCTCATGCCGCGGGCGCACCGGGAGCCGCCGCTGGCGCCCAGGAGATGGCGGCCCGGACCCACGCCCTCCCCGCCGCCTCGGCCAGCCCGACGGCCAGCACCTCAGCCAGCCCCACGGCGAGCGCGTCGGGCAGTGCCTCGCCGACCCCGTCCGCGGCCGCCACCCCCGTGCTGTCCACGGTCAGCCAGGCCCAGGGGGACGCCAGCCTGGTCAGCCCCCAGGCGAAGGCCCTGTTCAACAAGCTCAACTGCGCCGACAAGAACTGGAAACAGCGGGTCGGCTACACGGCGCGGCAGTACGACACCCCGGGCACCCAGATCGTGGCCTGCGACTCAACGGGGAACAAGTACGTCCTGGACAAGGCGAAGATCCTCGGCACCATGATCCCCACCGGGGGAGCCAGCGCCACCCTGATCCCGTCCAGCGTGTTCTGGCAGGTCAATCTCACCTTCAACAACGCGGGCACGAAGGCTTTCGGCCAGCTCACCACGGAGCAGTTCGACAAGTACTGGAACAGCACCACCAACACCGCGACGTCCCCGCTGGATCAGATCGCCATCGTCCTGGACGGGAACGTCGTCGAGGCGCCCCAGACCCAAGGGGCGATCACCGGCGGGTCGGCCCAGATCACCGGCAACTTCACCCAGTCCCAGTCGAGCAACCTGGCCACGGTGCTGAATTACGGTGCCCTGCCGCTCAGCTTCCAGAAGCAGTCGGTCGCCTCGGTCTCCCCCCTGCTCGGCCGGGACCAGCTCACCGCGGGCCTGCTGGCCGGCGCCATCGGCCTGATCCTGGTCGTGCTCTACTGCCTGCTCTACTACCGGGGCCTGGCCATCGTCGCGGTGTCCAGCCTGCTGATCGCCGGGATCCTGGTCTTCGAATCAGTCATTGTGCTCGGCAAGTACCAGGGCCTCGCGCTGAACCTGGCCGGGGTAGCCGGCCTCATCGTGGCCATCGGCATCACCGCGGACTCGTTCGTCGTCTTCTTCGAGCGACTCCGCGACGAGGTCCGCGAGGGACGGACACTGCGGACCGCGGTGGAACGCGGCTGGAAACGGGCCCGGCGGACCGTGCTGGTCTCCGACACGGTGTCGTTCCTTGCCGCCGCCCTGCTCTGGTTCTTCTCCATCGGTGATGTGAAGGGCTTCGCCTTCACCCTCGGCCTGACCACCGTCATCGACGTCGTGGTCGTGTTCCTGTTCACCAAGCCCACCATCACCTTGCTGGCCAAGACCAAGTTCTTCGGCCAGGGGCACCCGCTGTCCGGCTTGGACCCAGGTCGCCTGGGCGCCCGCGCGCCCTGGCGCGGCTCGTCGCCGCGCCGGGTCGCCAGCCCGGCCCGGACCTCGGCGAAGGAGGCATGATGTCCCGGATCGGCAGCATCGGGGGCAGGCTCTACCGCGGTGAGGTGTCCGTCGAGTTCGTCGGCCGGCGGCGCCGCTGGTACGCCATCTCCGGGGCGATCCTGCTGATCAGCATCGTGGCCCTGTTCGGCCGCGGGCTTAATTTCAGCGTGGATTTCAAGGGCGGCTCCGTTTTCCAGTTCAGCGCCCCCCATGCCTCGATTGCCCAGGTGCGCAGCACCGTTACCGGCTCGGGGGGCGGCGCCGACGCGATAGTCCAGCAGGTCGGCTCGGGAAGCAAAGCCTCCTGGATGGTGCAGACCGGGAAGCTGGCTTACCCGCAGGCCGTCAAAGTGCAGAACGGCATCAGCCGCGCCTACGGGCTGACCGTCAAGCAAGTCAGCACGACCTTCGTCGGGCCCAGTTGGGGCAGCCAGATCTCGCAGAAGGCGCTGCAGGCGCTGATCGCCTTCCTGATCGTGATCGTCATCTACCTGTCGATCGCGTTCGAGTGGAAGATGGCCGTCGCCGCGCTGACCGCGCTGGCCCACGACATCGTGATCACGATCGGGGTCTACGCGCTGACCGGCTTTGAGGTCAGCCCGGCCACTGTGATCGGCTTGCTGACCATCCTCGGTTACTCGCTCTACGACACCGTGGTCGTCTTCGACAAGGTCCGGGAGAACACCGCGGGCCTGCTCGGCTCGTCCCGCAGCACCTACAGCCAGGCCGCCAACCTCGCACTCAACCAGACCCTGGTCCGGTCCATCAACACCTCGCTGATCGCCCTGCTCCCGGTCGCGGCGATCCTGTTCGTCGGCGCAGGCCTGCTCGGCGCCGGGGAGCTCAAGGACCTTGCGCTCGTCCTGTTTGTCGGCATGCTGTCCGGCACGTACTCCTCGATCTTCATCGCCACCCCGGTCCTGGCCCAGCTGAAGGAGCGCGAGCCGCAGTTCAAGGCCCTGGCCAAGCGGGTGGCGCTGCGCGAGTCGGGCGGCCGGGCCGCCAAGCGCGCGGCGGCCAAGGGCCCCGCGGCCAAGGGCGCGGTCGGCCAGGCGGCCGGCCAGCCCGCTGCGGCGGCGGCCACTGCGGTCAGTGACGGGCCTGATGTCGAGGACGCCGAAGACGCCGACTATGAATCCGAGGACACGGCACCGGCCGGGGAGAAGGTCCCGGTCGGCCGGACCGCCCCGCGCGCTCCCGGTCCAGGGGCCCGCCCCGGCCCCCGCCAGCAGCCGCGCCGCCCCACCGCCAAGCGCCGCCCCAGCGGCAAGAAGAAGCGGCGGTAGCCGGTGCTGCCCGGCGACATCCCGGCGGACGCGGCCACGGCCGGCCACCGTGCAGCCGGCCTGGACACCGTCGGCCTGGATACTGTCAGCATGGACGCTTCTGGCCGCAGCCGGGCCGGCCTGGACACCGCCGGCCTGGACATCGCCGATCTGATCCGGGCCAAGGTCCGGGATATCGCCGACTACCCGCAGCCGGGCATCGTGTTCAAGGACATCACGCCGCTGCTCGCGGACGGCGGCGCCCTGGCCGCGGTCGTCACCGAGCTGGGCGCCGGGTACGGCCAGGTGGACAAAGTCGCCGGGATCGAAGCGCGCGGGTTCATCCTCGCCGCGTCCGTGGCCTGCCAGCTTGGTTCCGGGTTCGTGCCGGTCCGCAAAGAGGGGAAACTGCCCGCCCCCACCTATGCGCAGAGCTACCAGCTGGAATACGGGACCGCCACGATCGAGGTGCACCAGGATGCCTTCGCGCCCGGTGAGCGGGTGCTCATCGTGGACGACGTGCTGGCCACCGGCGGCACCGCGGAGGCGGCCACCGGCCTGGTCCGGCGGGCCGGCGGAGAGGTCGTCGGCATCGCGGTCATCCTGGAACTCGCCTTCCTGGGGGGCCGGGCCAAGCTCTCCGGCCTGGGTGTCCGTTCGCTTCTCGTTGTCTAACGGGTAACCCCGAGCAGGCACTGTGCGCATGGGCCGCCGATAGACTGGTGTCTTGGCGGACCTGAGGAGCTCACTTGGCCGGTGACGTGGCAACCACCGGCGCGACCGGAGCCGGTGTCACGCCCGCCCCCCCGGTGCAGCCTGAGCAGGACGCCGCGGCCGGGGAGGTCGCCGCAGTGGCGCCGGACGTGGCCGTGCCGGAAACTGTCGTGCCGCCCGCCGACGCGCCTCCCGCCGACGCGGCTCCCGCCGACGCGCCTCCCGCGACCACCCAGCCTGCTCCCCCCGCTGAGACCGCAGCTCCCAGCACGGCCGGCGGCCCCACGGTCCGCCGCCGGCTCGCCCGCCTGGGCGCCCCGCGCGGCGGCGGGGTGAACCCGGTGCTTGAGCCCCTGATCAAGACGGTCCGGGCCACGCATCCGAAAGCGAACGTCAGGCTCATCGAGCGCGCGTACGGCGTCGCCGCACACTGGCATTCCGGGCAGAAGCGCAAGAGCGGTGACCCCTACATCACCCACCCGCTCGCGGTGACCACGATCCTGGCCGAGCTGGGCATGAATCACGAGACGCTGTGCGCCGCCCTGCTGCACGACACCGTGGAGGATACCGACTACACGCTCAGCGAGCTGCGGCGCGAGTTCGGCGACGAGATCGCGGCGCTCGTCGACGGGGTCACCAAGCTGGACAAGGTCAAGTACGGGGAGGCCGCGGAGGCGGAGACCGTCCGCAAGATGGTGGTCGCGATGTCCCGTGACATCAGGGTCCTCGTGATCAAGCTGGCTGACCGGCTGCATAACATGCGCACCCTGCGCTACCTGTCGCGGGAGAAGCAGGAGCGCAAGTCGCGTGAGGTCCTGGAGATCTTCGCGCCGCTCGCGCACCGGCTGGGCATGAACACGGTGAAATGGGAACTTGAGGACCTGGCCTTCGCCACCCTGTTCCCCAAGCGGTACGACGAGATCGCGCGGCTGGTGTCGGAGCGCGCCCCCCGCCGCGACGTGTTCTTGCAGGAGGTCATCGAGGACGTCTCGTCGGACCTGCACAACGCCAAGGTCAAGGCGCGGGTCACCGGGCGGCCGAAGCACTACTACTCCGTGTACCAGAAGATGATCGCCCGGAACGTGGGCTTCGACGACATCTACGACCTGGTGGGCATCCGCGTCCTGGTCGACTCGGTCCGCGACTGCTACGCGGCCCTCGGCACCGTGCACGCCCGGTGGAATCCGGTTCCCGGGCGTTTCAAGGACTACATCGCGATGCCCAAGTTCAACATGTACCAGTCGCTGCACACCA
>CAYPQM010000080.1:16566-31218 GCA_964412845.1 uncultured Streptosporangiaceae bacterium | reverse complement strand
AGGGCCGAAGGTATCCAGGACATCCCGCCACGCCTGCGGGTCATTGTCACCCTGCGCCCGCCGCCATTCCGCCTCGGCGCGGGCCAGCCAGCCGCGGCCTTAGACGCCGAGCACGAACTTGGGCCGGAGCGGGTGGGCCGCGCCCTCCCGGGCGACCTCGATCAGCACGCCTGCCGCGTCCACCTCGGCCTGCGCCGCCTGCTGCTCCCCGGCCGCGCGCAGCTGCCTGGCCCGCTCGGCGCGGGCAGCCAGCCCGACCGCCGCGACCCGGATGGCCGGCGGCCCGTGGCCACCCTCCTTCGGCTCGCCGAGGGTGGTGGCGACGTCGGCCAGGGCGGCGGCGGTGTCGCCGCGCCATAGCGCGTGCTCGGCGAGCAGCCCGCGGGCAATGTAGCTGGCGAAACTGTCCGCTGGCCAGAATGGCTCCAGCCAGGCGCGGCGTTCCGCGATGGACGCGTTGCCGCGGGCGACGTCGATGAAGAGGGCCATCGCGGACAGCCGGGCCTCGGCCACGGTCGTTATCTGGATTCCGAAACCGTCCGCCAGCTCCTGGGCGTGATCCCAGCAGCCGTCCGCGAAGTGCGCCAGGTAGTGCAGATACTGCAGGTCAAGGCCATACGGAGCCAGGCCGAGCCCGGCTGATTCGGCGCGCCGGAGGCCTTGGTGGGCGGTCTGCGACGCGTCAGCGACGTCCCCGCTCTCCAGCCGCACCCGGGCCAGCTGGAACGCGGCGCGCAGCTCGACGCCGAGCACCCGCGCGCCGCACGCCTGGAGGTGGGCCATGGTGAGCAGGTCGATCGCCTCGGCCGGCCGGCCCGCGCGCTCGGCGAGCAGGCCCAGGGTGACCAGGGCATCGGCCTCGACCCAGGGCGCGTCAGCCTCCCGGGCCGCTGACCGGGCCTGCTCCGCGCGGCTGGCCGCGGCCTGCATGTCGCCGCCGTACATGAGGGTCTGCGCGTGGGTGGCCAGCGCCCGGGGGTACTCCCACCGGGGCGGATCGTCGGGCAGCGCATCGACCGCAATCCGGGCCGCCTGCTCTGCGTCGGCGACTTCACCGATCTCCAGCAGGAAGTAGGCGAGCCGCTCATGCACCCGGCTGACCAGGACCGGGTCGGCGTCATCGCCGAGGAAGCCCCGCAGCCGCCGCAGCTGCTGCACGGCGCGGGGCACGTCGCCGCTGGACGCGGCGGCGTTGGCCGACTCGAACGCGAGAGTCCCCCGGTCCAGCCCGGCCAGCTTCTCCGGATCGGTCACCCGCTCCCACAGCGCCAGGGCGGCGTCGTAGTGCCGGTGCGCCTCAGCGGGCGCGGCCAGCCGTTCGGCTTCCTGGGCGGCCCGGACGGACGCGGTGAAGGCACCAGGGATGTCGTGGCTGGCCAGGCTGTGGTGGGCCAGCTCGGCCGCCGAGCCAGGGACGGTGGCCAGCCGCTCCTCGCCGGCCAGCAGCTCGGCCAGCCTGGCGTGCAGCCGGGTCCGCTCGCCGGGCAGCAGGTCCCCGTAGATGGCCTCACGGATCAGGGCATGCCGGAACGCGTATCCCTGCTCGCCGTCCGGGACGAGCAGCTGGTGCGTGACGGACTCCCTGACCGCCTCCTCATACTCCGCCGCGGCGAGACCGGACGCCTCCCGGACGACGTCGTCCTCCATCCGGCGGCCGGCCACGGCCGCCGCGCGCAGTACTTGCTGGGTGGCCGGCGAGAGCTGCTCGACCCGGGCGAGCAGCAGGGCGGCCAGGCCGGTGGGCAGCCAGTCACCAGCGGCGGGACCTTCCCCGGCCTGTCCTGGCCCGGCGGAAACAGCCGAGGCGAGCAATTCCTCCGCGTAGTACGGGTTTCCCTCCGCGCGGGACACCATGCGGTGCAGCGCGGCGGCGTCGAGCGGGCGGCCGGCCAGCGCGCTCAGGTGCTCCGCCATCTCTGAGTAGCCGAGCGGCCCCAGCTCGATGGCTGCCACGCTGGGCAGCCGGAGCAGCTCAGCGACCACCGCGCGGAGCGGATGGCGCCGGTGCAGATCATCGGTGCGGTAGGTGGCGACGACGGCGACCCGCTCCCGGTGCAGCACCCGGCTCAGGAATGTCACCAGGTCACGGGTGGACCGGTCCGCCCAGTGCAGGTCCTCGAGGATCAGCAGCACGGGCCGCTGCGCGGCCAGCTCGGCGAGCATGCCGAGCACCGCCCCGAACAGTTGCTGCTGCGCGAGCCCGGTCAGGTCGCCGTCTTCCCCCGGGCCGGTGCCCAGGTCAGGGAGCAGGCGGCCAAGAACCGGCCGGGTGGCGAGCGCGTCGATCAGCGGCCCGGCCGCCGAGGGACCGGTGGTGCCGTCCCGCAGCGCATCGGCCAAGGGCAGGTAGGGGACGGAGTCGCCGAGCTCGGCGCAGCGGCCCGACAGCACCATGAAGCCCCGGTCCGCGGCCCGTGCCGCCAGCTCCGCGACCAGCCGGGTCTTGCCCACGCCCGCGTCTCCGCTGACCAGCGCGTGCGCGGGCCGGCCGGCGGCGGCATCGTCGAGCAGGCCGAGCAGGCGGCGAAGTTCGCCGTCCCTGCCGACCAGGCGTTCCCGGGGCGTCTGCAGCACATACCAAGTATCCCAGGAGTATCGGACATTCGTGGATCACGCCTGCCCGGGGATAACCCGGAGAGGAGGATCGGTACCGGGGCTACCACGGGGAACAGCAGACAGGGGGCCGCATGGGCAACGTCAGCGGGGGCCACGCCGACAACGAGGGCACCGTCCAGGGTGACGATGATCCGGCCGTCTCCTACGAGGGAGCCGTGCCCGGCACGCCGGTACTCACGCCGGCCGGCACGGAGATCGGCACCCTCGAGCATGTCCTGGAGATACCGGAGCTCGGCCTGTTCGACGGCATCGTGATCGCCACGGACTGGGGGCTGCGGTTCATCGGCGCGGACCAGATCGAGGTCATCACGATCCGGCATATCCGGTGCCGGATCAGCGACGCCGAGGCAGCCAGGCTGCCGCCGCCCGATGGGTCACCCGTGTACCGGGTGAACGTGCTGGAAGAGATCGGCGACTCGCTGCATGAGCGTCTTGGCCGGATGTTCCACCGCCCGCACTGGACCAGCGGGTAGCCGCTGGTCCAGTGCGGGGCCGGGGTGGCCAGCGTCAGCCTGCCCCGCCGGGACTGCCGGGCACGGGGACGAGCGCCTGCCCGGTCACCGGCCAGCCGTCCGGCGTCCAGGCGAGGGGCCGGACCTGCACCCAGGGATCGCCGTTCTCGAAGGCGTCGTAATAGTGGTACACGAGGTAGGAACGCGTGCCGTCCCGGTATATCGACGATGAGCCCGGGCCGATCATGCCCTGGTCGGCGCCTTGGACCTGCATGCCGCCCGCGTTCATCAAGTCGGTGCCCTGCGGGTCAAGGTAGGGGCCGGTGATGCTGGCCGACCGGCCCGCGATGATGTTGTAGCTGGCGCCGATGCCCCGGCAGCAGAACCCGATCGAGGCGAACAGGTAGTAGTAGCCGCCGTGGAAGGTGATGCCCGCCCCTTCGAGGGCGTCGGGCGCCGGCTGCTGGGCCAGCGAGGTGATGGCCGGTGACGGACTGGCGGGCTTGCCGGTGGCCGGGTCGAGCGGCAGCAGCTTGATCCCGCTCCAGAACGACCCGAAAACCAGCCATTTCGTTCCGGAGGGGCCGCTGACCAGGGACGGGTCAATCGCGTTGTAGTCATTTGCCGTGCTGGAACGGAATACCAGGCCGTCGTCTGTCCAGTGGTAGCGAGGACTGCGCGGGTTCAGTGTCGGCGTGGTGGCCAGGCCGATGACCGAGTTGTTGGAGCCGAAACTCGACCCGGCGTAATACAGGTGCCAGAGGCCGCCGAAGTAGGAGATGTCCGGGGCCCAGAGGTTGGGGATGGTGCCGAGAGCCGCGGTGATCCAGGCCGGTTTCTGGGCGAAGACAGTCCCGGTGTACGTCCAGGTGCGCAGGTCGGGCGACGTGCGGATCTGGATGTTGCCGTTGCCGATGGTGCCTGCCGGGTCGCCGGTGGACAGCAGGTAGTAGGTGCCGCCTTCCCTCGCCATCGTCGGGTCGTGCACGAAGATGTACGGCGCCGTGCCGGTGGCGGCCTGGCTGGCCCCGGTGGCCGCACCTGAGATGGTCGGCCCCCCGCATGCCACGCCTAAGGCCAGCAGGGCTGTCCCGGCCAGGGTCACCTTGGTGCTGGGAAGTCGCATCTGTCCTCCTCCGTCGGAGCCTGCTGCTGGTCCCGCCCGGCGCTTCCCCCCGCCGCGGCCGCGCTTCCGCACCGGTCCGCTGGCACACTGGCCGCCTGGTGAGCGAACGTTCGCTCACCAGCTATTTTAGAAGGCTCCACACGTTACGTCCAGGTTTGCCCCTGGGCTCTGCTGGTGCCCGGCCGGGCTACCCGGCCTGGATCGTGATCACCGTCCAGGCGCCGAGGTGGATGCGATCCCCGTCGCGCAGCGGCACCCGCACCCCGGTGGCGATCTCCTGCTCGTTGACGAGCGTGCCGTTCTCCGACCCTGGGTCGAGGATCGCCCAGCTGCCGTCCGGCTCGGGCATCAAGACGGCATGCAGCCGGGAGATGCCTGCGTCGGTGGGCGGGCCGGTCAGGTCGATCTCGGGGTCAAGCCCGCGCGATACGCTCCGGCGGCCGATGCGCATCTCCGGCCCGGTGAGCCGGAACTGGCGCTCGGGGCAGTAGCCGGGAAACTGCACTGTTCCGGCGTCCGGGCCTCCCGCGGCGATCGCGCTGTCGTAGTACCCGCGGTCGGCGGCCACCGCCGCGATCCAGGCCGCTGGAGCGGCTGGTCCCGCGGCCGGGGCTGGCCCCGCGGCCGGGATGCCGGATTCCGGGCCGGGTCCCGCGGCCGGGAGGCCAGATCCAGCCGCGGCGGCGGCAGACCCGGTGACCGGGGCAGCAGACCCGGTCACCGGAGCAGCGGGATCGGTGGCGGGGGCAGCAGACCCGGCAGCCGGGGCGGCCGGGTGGGCGGATCCGGTGGCGAAGTCGAATCCGCAGGCTTCGCAGAACTGCCCCGACCGGCCAGTCCCGCATTGCGGGCAGGGCTCGGCGGACGGATCCGCAGCGGCGGCGGGCCGGGCAGGCTGCGCCGATCCCTGGGCTGGACCGCCGATCCGCATCCCGCACACGTCGCAGAAGTCGCTGCTCGCCGAATCATGACCATCCGGACAGCTCGGCATCCTGGCCGCCGCCTCTCTTGCGCCCGTTTACTGCGCCCGTTTACTTCTTGGTCCTGACCGTCTTAGTCGATCTCGTGTCGAGCGCCATCTCGTCGGCGTCTTCGACCTTCTTCTTGAGCCGCACCGTCCCGGTCGCCGCGTCGACCACGTCGACCACCTTGGCCAGCAGGTTGGCCGTGTCCGCGTTGCCGGACCGCTGGGCGAGCGCCACGGCCCGGCCAAGTTTGGCCGTCGCGGTCTCCTCGTCGCCTTCCTTGCGGGCCTCCAGCCCTTCCTGGATCACCTGGGCCAGCTCAGCCTGCCCGGTGTAGTGCGCGACCTGCGAGTTGATCCGGGTGGACAGCGCCTCGTCGTCGGTCCAGATCGCCCGGACCAGGCCCTGGCCGAGCACCTGCGGGCCCGACGGTGAGCTGATGACCAGGCTCACCCGGCCGGCCAGCATCTCCTGCCCGACGGCGGCCGGGGGAACCTCCACGCAGACGTGGTAGTCGCGGCTCTCGCTCGCACCCCAGGCGCCGGTCGGGTAGTCACCAGCCTGCGGGCCGGACTGCACCCGCCGGCCGGTCAGGTCCTCGACGGTCGGCGCCACCTGCTTGACGAACCGGACCGTCGCCTGCCTTGGCGTCCAGACGCGCAGCGCCACGTCAGCGACCTGCTTACCCATCGCGGTCTGCATCATCGCGGTGAAATCGTCGGCCAGCCCCGCCGGGTCAGGGACGATGTCCACGGTGCCGAGCAGCGCGGTAGAGACCCGGCGCAGTTCGCCCACCTCCCAGTCGACGCCGACACCGCGGCAGTCGCAGCTGAAGGCGCCGTCGCACAGGCGGATCGCCGCGTCCAGCTGCGCCGCCGTCTCATGCTCGTTCTTGCCGTCGGTCAGCAGGATGGCATGCCGCAGCCCCGCCGCCGGGTAGGACGCGAACAGCTGGTGAGCCAGCCGCAGCCACTGGCCGATCGCGGTCCCGCCCCCGGCGCGCAGGTTCGCCACGGCCCGTTTCGCCGCCTCCCTGGTCCGCGGGTCAGCGACGGCCAGGCTGCCATCGCCCGGGAAGACCGGCAGTGCTTTGTGGGTGCCCGCGATGACCGCGAACGCCACGCCGTCGCGGATCACGTCCACCGCCGCCGCCGTCGCTGACCGGGCCTCGGCCATCTTGGTCCGCGAGCCGTCCGTGCCGCCCATCGACCCGGAGCAGTCGATGATGATGATCTCCGCCGCGCCCAGGTCCGCCGCGGCCGCCGCGGCCACCGTGTCCGGGGACGTCACCGTGACGACCGCGTTGACGTCCCGGCCGCCTTCCGGGATGTACTCGTTCTGGAAGACGTCCACGCTGAAGTCAGGCTGGCTCATCGGCAGTTCTCCTCTGCACGGGATCAGCTGGAAGCTGTCGCGGCCGGCCCGGCAGGCGCCGGCCGGGTCGGCGGAAACGGGGCCAGGACGGCGGTGATGTTGTCCGAGCCACCTGCCTCGATCGCGAACGTGACCAGCGCGCCTGCAGCGGCCAGCGGGTCGGTCAGCGCACCGGGCAGCGCCCGCTCGGCCAGTTTCGCCGCCTCGGGCAGGTAGTTCCACAACCCGTCCGAGCAGACCAGCAGCACGCCAGGACCAGGCGGCTCGAACGTCAGGACGTGCGGCGCCGACCCGCCGAGGTCCGCGCCAATCCAGCGCGTCACCACGTGCGCGTTCGGCGATGACATCGCCTCGTCCGCGGCGAGCAGCCCCGCCGCGACCATCTCCTCGGCCAGGGAATCGTCCCTGGTCAGCAACTGAGCCGCCGGACCTGGGCCGTCGGCCAGCCAGTAGGCGCGGCTGTCCCCCAGCCAGCACAATGTCACGGCGTCGCTGGTCATCACCGCGGAAACGAATGTGGCCGAGGGCGCGTTCCTGGACCGGGCACCCAGGCTGGCCACCGCGTCCTGGGCGGAGCTGACCGCCGCCGAGGACGCTTCCACCAGATCCTCACCGGTCCGCACGGCGGTCAGCAGCACGCGCACGGCGGCCTGCGCCGCCGCCAGCGATGCCTCATCCGGGCGCTCGGAGGTGGAGACCCCGTCGCACACCACCGCCACTGCGACCGGGCCGGCCTCGGTGTCCGCGGTCGCGAGCGCCATCGCGTCTTCGTTCCGGTGATGCCGCAGGCCCCGGTCGGTCACGCCGGCCAGCAGCCCGAGATCGAGTTCCTGGTGATCACGGCCGGACGGCACCTTGCGCCCGCACGACTCGCAGTAGCCGTCGGCGGTGATCTGGGCTGATGGGCAGGCCGGGCACTGCGTGGCGCCGCCGGGCTCGCCGCTGCTGACCGAGGCCGGGGCCAGTTCCGTCCCGCAGGACTCACAGAAGCTGTCCTGCGGTCCGACTGGCGCACCGCAGGACGGGCAGTCGCGGGCGGCCGCCGGGGCTGGGCCGGCCATCAGAGCCACGTCCTCGGGCGGACGTCATTGGCCAGGTCGACAAGCTCGATCCGATGGGCCCCGTCCGGTGCCAGCCGGGCCAGCGCCCGGTAGCTCTTCTCCAGGCCGAAGCGCAGCGAGCGCTCGGTCAGCTCGGAACCGAGCAGCTGGCCGTGGCCGAGTGCCTGCCCGGCCGCCACGCTGTCGAGCGCCGCCTGCAAGATCGCGGCGGTCAGGTGCTCCTGCCGGGCGGTGTCAAGCTTCAGCCGGCTGAGCCGGCCAGCCGCCTCCCGCAGATCATCAGGGCTCACCCCGGCTTGATCGCGGCGGGTGACGTGGATCTCCACCGCGGCGAGTTGCGCCGCCACGTAGTGGCTGGACGTCTCGGGCACCCCGGCCAGCGCGGCGATCGCGCCGGACCGGTCGCCCGCCGCCAGCCGCATCCGGGCCAGCCCGAACGCGGCGCTCACGTAGGAACGGTCGACCGTCCAGACGAGCTGGAAGTAGCGGGCGGCAGTGGCCCGGTCGGCCGCGGCCTCGGCGGCGAACGCGAGCGCGAGCTTGGGCGCGAGTTCACCGGGCAGCACGTCGCAGACGGCGTCGAACGCGGTACGGGCCGCGCCGGCCCGGCCGGCCGCCAGCTCCCGCAGCCCTTGGTACCAGGTGGTCCGCCAGTCCGCGAGCCCGCTCGCGACCAGGTCCGCCAGCGTGCTGGCGGCGCCGTCCAGGTCGCCAGTGACGATCAGGGAACGGGCCAGGGCCAGGCGCGTCTCCGCCGATCCGGCCACCTCGGGCGGCGTGCCAGGTTCCCCGGTGGCCGCGGCGTACAGGGCAGCGGTCCGCGGCACCGGGTCGAGCGTGCTGAGGGTGGCCAGGAACCCCGCGGCCGGGTCGGTGGTGTCCACCTGCGGCACCGGCAGCGCCGCCACCACCTCAGCGGCCAGTGGCGCCGCGTCCTGGGCCCCGGCGCCACCTGAGTCCATCGCCGCGGCGGCGCCGATCGCCTGCAACTCGGGGCTGAACAGGGCCGAGAAAGCAGGCCGGGCCTCCCCGTCGGCCACCGCGAGAACCTCCCGCAGGACCCCGGTGAGCTGCTCGGCCATCTCCCCGGCCGTGCCGAAGCGGCGCAGCGGGTCGGGGTCGGTGGCATGGCGGAGCAGCCGGTGGAACGACTCCTGCTCGGCCAGCAGCGGGACCTTCGCCGGGTCAGGCAGGCTGTGCTGAAATGTGCTCTGGTAACCGGAGAACTCGAAGGTGAGCACGGCCAGCGCCCGGCCGACCGTGTAGAGGTCAGAGGACGGAGACGGCCCGTCGGTCGCGATCTCCGGCGCCTGGTACCCGACCGTGCCGTAGATCGGGCTGTCGTCATCATCGATCGGCCGGACCCCGCCCATGTCGATCAGCTTGAGCTGCTCCTCGGTCTGGATCACGTTGTCCGGCTTGAAGTCGCAGTAGACCAGGCCCTTGCTGTGCAGGTACCCGAGCGCGGGGAGCACCTCGATGGCGTAGGCGAGCGCCACCGGCAGCGGCAGCGACTGGCTGGCCTGGCGCCGCTGCAGCAGGATCTGCCGGAGCGACTGGCCGCTCACGTACTCCATCACGATGTACCCGGCCGCCTCGCCGGTGCGCCGGTCGGCGTGCTGCACGAAGTTGTAGATCCGGACGATGTTGGGGTGCTCGACGGTGGCCAGGAACCGCCGCTCAGCGACCGCCGCCGCCATCGCGTCAGCGTCTCCGCTGTCGAGCAGGCCCTTGAGGACCACCCACCGGTCGCTGACGTTGCGGTCCCGGGCCAGGTAGATCCAGCCCAGCCCGCCATGCGCCAGGCAGCCGAGCACCTCGTACTGGCCGCCGACCTGCTCCCCGGGCTCCAGTTTCGGGATGAACGAGAACGGGTTACCGCAGTTGCGGCAGAAACCCTCGGCCAGCCCCGGCCGACCGTCCACGCCGCGGCCCACCGGGCGCTCGCACTTGCCGCAGAATCGCCTGTTCTCCGGCACCTTGGGGTCGGCGAGCACCGCGGTCGCCGGATCGCGGGCGGGCACCGGCGGAACCTCCACCAGCCCCGCGCCCAGGCTGCCCCGGGACGACCGGCTGCTGCCGGACCGGGAGCCCCGGCTGCCCGCGCGGCTGCCGGCCGACGACGTCACCGGCACCGACGCCGATCCCGGCCGCGCGACCGGTGCGGCCTGGCTCACCGGCCCGGCACCAGCCAGCGCTGGCGCCGGCGCCAGCCCGCAGACATCGCAGAACCCGCCGTCGATAGTCCCGTCGCAGCCCGGCTGCGTGCATCTGGTCATGGCCGTGCTCATGCCCGCCGTTCCTGTCCATTGAGCGCCAGGATTGCCTGCTGGTAGTGAGTCACCGCGGCCGCCGCGGCCGCGAGATCGCACGGCGCCGTCCACAGCAGGTCATGGGCCTGGTCGTAACGCGCGGCGAGATCCAGGTTCTCGGCGGCGCCGAGCCGTGCGGCTTTGGCCTGGTACGCGTCCAGCAGCCCACGCAGCTCGTCGCGCCGGCCCAGGCAGGCGAGGGCCGCCTGCTCGGCATCGCGGCAGCGCTGCGTGGCGGCGGCCGCCTGCTTCTCGATGCTGTCAAGCTCCGAAGCCAGCCGGGACCACCGCCCAGCGGTCCGCAGTGCGTCCAGCGCGCCGAGCCGGCCGCCCAGGCCAGCGGCGTCCAGCCGGGGCGGCAGCGCTGGTTCGGCAATCTTCGCGGCCGCCCGGTCCCGGGCGGCCGCGGCGTCCTGCCAGGCGGCGTCCGCAGCCGCGACCGCCGAGGCGACGACGGCCAGCCGTCGCTGCGCGTCGCCGCGCAGCCCGGCGAGCTCGTCGACCCGGGACACGATCGCGGCGGCCTGCTCCCGGAGCCGGTCCAGCCTGGTGGTATCGACCCCGCTGCGCTGCCAGAGCGCGAGCGGATCGGAGTTCAGCAGATCGCGCAGGGCGCCCAGCTCGGCCTCGGCCGCCGCGAGCGTCCCGGCCAGCGCCTCGTCGGCCAGCCCGTCCGCCTGGCGCCGGGCCGGGCCCAGCTGGGCGCTGATCTGGTCCAGCCGGCCCGCCGCCTCGTTCCAGACGTTCTCCGCGCAGGTCACCACGTCGGTGACGGTGGCGAAGGCGCGGTTCATCTCCCGGACGGCCGCGGCCAGGGAGAGCTGCGAGCTGCCGCTGTCGGTCAGGTCCCGCCGGGCCAGCGGTGCCGGAGCCCGGGTCAGCCGCACCGATGATCCGGTGAGCAGCGCGGTGATCTCCGCCAGTTCCGGGGCCGACGACCGGCGGACCCGGGCCAGCAGCCCGGCGGCGCGCTCGACCACCGCTGAGTATGCCGTGAAGGTCTCCCAGAGGGCGGTCATCTCGGCGCTGGCCGCGTCCCAGCGCTTCTTCGTCGCACCGGCCAGGCTCGCCCCGGCCAGCAGACGCTTGCCGAAACTGCCGTCGAGGTCGAGCAGATTCTGCTGGATGCCGTCACGCTGCGCGGCCGCGGCGGTCACCGCCGCCGCCGCCTGCTCCCGGGTCATCACCATCGCCGCCGGCTCAGCTCGTGTAATGGGCAGGCGGTGGCGCCGGGACCGGGCTGCCGATCCAGTGGGCGTAGCTGGCGGCCCACTGACCGTTGCTGCGCAGCTTCGCGAGCACCGCGTTGACGAACCGGACGAAGTCGGGGTGCTGCTTGGAGATGGCCAGGCCGTACGGCTCACTGGTGAAGCGCGGGCCGACCATCCTGGTGTAGGGATCCTGGGCGGCCAGGCCAGCCAGGATCGAGTCATCGGTGGAGATCGCCGCGACCTGGCCCTGCTGCAGCAGCACCAGGCAGTCCGTCCAGTAGGGCACCGCGACGGGGATGGGCCGGGGCCGCGCGGCGGCGATGTTGGCGACGGAGGTAGACCCGGTCGTGGCGCACACCTTCTTCCCGCCCAGATCGCCGATGCTGGTGGCCCGCGAGTCCTTCTCCACGAGCACCCGCTGGCCCGCGTCGTAGTAGACGGTGGAGAAGTCGGCCAGCTTGAGCCGGTCACAGTTGATCGTCATGGTATGCGCCACGATGTCGACGGCCCCGGACTGGATGTCGGGAATCCGCTGGGCATCCGTGATGGCCTTGTACTGGACTTTGTTGGGGTTGCCGAAGATGGCCGCGGCGACCGCGCGCACCATGTCGATGTCGAACCCCTCAATCTGGCCGTTCAGCGGATTGAGGTAGCCGAAGTGGTAGGTGGTCTGGTCGACGCCGGCGATGAGGTAGCCGCGGGCCCGGATCCTGGCCATGAATGAGCCCGGCGTCACCTGCGGCGGGCCGGCCGGCCGCAAGCTCGCCGTGGGATCGCAGGATGTGGCGGCCGCCGCCGCTGGCACGGCCGGGCTGACCGCGGGCCGCATCGCCGACGCGGGCGCCGCCGAGAAGGTCACCGCGGCCGTTGTCACGGCGAGCAGCGGGATGCTGAGCCAGCCGCGGGCCCTCACCGGTACTCCGCCAGCCGCCGGCTGAGTCCCCAGGCGCAGCCGCCCGCCATGATCAGCGACAACACGATCGCTCCTGCCTCCAGGCCGGTGGACGCGTCCCGGCCCGCCGCGGCGCGAACCCGGAAGACAGCCTGATCTTCGGCGATCGCGCTGGTGAGCTCGCTGTCCAGGCGGGCGAACCGGGCACCGGAGTCAGCCGGCCCGGTGCCGAGCGCGGAGCGCACGGCCTTGCTATGCGCGCCGCCGTTGTCCAGCGCACGGACCTGGTGGTGGGCGGCGTACCACGCGGTCGCCGCGGTGCCCGCCGCCGCGGCGTGCTGCGCTGCCGGGCTGCCCGTGGCGGCGCTGGCCGCGGCGGTCAGCAGTGTCCCCGGGCCCGGCCCGAGCTTTTTCTGCACGGCGGTGAAGTCCGCCTGGAAGGCGTCGTCACCGCTGTTGTCGATCAGGGTGAGGCTCTCGTCCGTGTGCGCCTGCAGCGCCGCGATGTCGGCCTGGGCCAGCGCCTGCACCGGAGTCGATCCGTGACCGCGTGCCTGCAGCAGGTCGGCCCGCGCCACGGTCAGCCCGACGATCAGCCACAGCACGGTGACCAGGCCGGCCGCGGACGCCACCACCAGCCCGGCGTTGAGCATCCGGTGCGTCCGCTGGGACAGCCACCGCTGCGCGCGGTAGAGCGCGTACCCGGCGATGACGGCGACCACCAGGGCGAGGAGGGCAGGCGGCAGCCCGGTCGCCTGCCCGCTGTCGGCGGTGAGCTGCGCGTTGGCCCGTGCGGATACGCCGCTGGCGGCCGGCAGCAGCGTGCCGCGCATCAGGCTGGACGCCTCCCGCAGGTAAGCGGCCCCGAGCGGCAGGCCAAGCCGGTTATCGGCTCGTGCGGTCTCCACCTCACCGGTGTACACGGGCAGGTCCACCGACAGCGTGGCCAGATCGGCCCGGGCCGGCGAGTGGCCCGCTGCTGCCGTGGCCGCCTCCAGCCGGGCGGCGGCCCGGGCGATGTCGGCCTGGTAGCGCCGGCTGGCGGCGAGCGGCTCCAGGCCCCCGGACAGGAAGGCGGTCGCCGCCGTGGCGTTCGCGTCGGACAGCGACCGGTAGATCTGCTGGCCGTCCAGGGTGAGCGGTTCACTGGTGCTGACGACATCGCCCGCGGCGGACGCGCGCTGGCTCACCGTCCAGGCCGCCACCGCGCCCCAGAGCAGGGAAAGCAGCACCAGGCCGATGAGGAGCAGCCGGAGCTCACCCGGCGTCGTCGTGACCCGGAGCAGCCGGGCGGGGCCACGGCGCTGCGCCGCGATCGGCTGGGCACCCGGAGGAGTGCTGACGGCGGTCATCGTGGTGCCTGGTGTGCCTGTGCCTAGCATCCGACCGAACACGCCATGTTGCCGCTCCTCCCCGCCCCCCCGGACCGAGTAACCCCCGACTGCGCGATCCCGCTCGGCGGCACGGCAGACGTTACTAGTGTGACCGATCTCCTGGTACGGCAAAACCGTGATGACCGGGCAGGAACCAGCTAAGCCGCTGCTGGTGATCTCCGCCGTCATCGCTGCCGCCGCTAACCGCCGTCACCAGGCGCGGCGGGCCGGGCGCGGCTGGGCTGGACGCGCTTCGGCTCGCCGGGCATCTTGGGGTAGTCCGGCGGGTAGGGCATGTCGCCCAGGCCGCGATCGCGCTCGTCGGCGGCGGCCATCTCCAGCAGCCCGTCAAGGCGGCCGGCCGCCTTGTCCATTCCAGCCCGCGGATCCTCGACCCGGGCGAACCGCTCCGGCATGGTCACCATAGTGAAGTCCTCAGGTTCCGCGTCTCCCAGCTCGTCCCAGGTCACCGGGGCGGACACGGTGGCGGTCGGGGTAGCGCGCACGGAGTAGGCGGCCGCCATGGAGCGGTCGCGCGCCGCCTGGTTGAAGTCGACAAAGACCCGCTCGCCCCGCTGCTCCTTCCACCAGTCGGCGGTGATCAGGTCGGGCCGCTGCCGGGCCAGTTCCCGGGCCAGGGCGATAGCGGCCCGGCGGACCTCAGTGAATGTCCACTCCGGTGTGATCCGAACCCCGAGATGCACACCGCGGCCGCCGGATGTCTTGGCGAAGGCGGTGCAGCCCACTCCGGCCAGCACCTCGCGGGCCAGCACGGCGGCACTTACCGCGTCCCGGAAGGTGGTCCCGGGCTGGGGGTCGAGGTCAATGCGCAGCTCGTCCGGGTGATCCACCTCGGGCCGGCGCACCGGCCACGGGTGGAACTCGACCGAGCCGAGGTTGGCGGCCCAGGCGAGCACGGCGACTTCGGTGGGGCAGATCTCATCGGCGGAGCGGCCGCTGGGAAACGTGATCCGCACGGTTTCCACCCAGGGCGGCGCACCCTGCGGCACCCGCTTCTGGAAGAAGGACTCCCCGCCGATCCCGTCCGGGTACCGGCGCAGCGCCGTGGGCCTGCCCTCGATCGCGGCCAGCATCCCCCCGCCCACCGCGATGTAGTAGCGGACCATGTCCTCCTTGGTCAGCCCGGGCCCGGGAAACAGCACCTTGCCCGGGTTGCTGACCCGCACCACCCGGTCCCCCACGGTGATCTGCAGAGCCTCCGCTGCCATTCCCCCACCGTAGCCCGGGCCGCCGGGTGGTCTGCCTCGAG
>CAYPQM010000080.1:0-16556 GCA_964412845.1 uncultured Streptosporangiaceae bacterium | reverse complement strand
TGGTCGCTGGTCGCGGTGGCGGCGATCCTGCGCTGGTGGCAGCACCGCCGGCGCGTCCCGCACCCTGCTTGGAACGCATCGCGCGGTCGTGCGTATCCTCCGGCGTAGCAGGCTTCCACCGCCAGCGTTAGGCGCCTTCATGGTGAACGAATGTAGCCGGGATGCGCCTCAGGGCGACAAAGGCCCGGTCACGATCTTCGGCCCGGACTTCCCGTTCCCGTTCGACGACTGGATCGCGCACCCGGCGGGTCTCGGCTCGATCCCGGCCGAGCATCACGGCGTGGAGGTCGCCATCGTCGGTGCTGGCATCTCCGGCCTGGTCGCTGCCTACGAGCTGATGAGGCTCGGTGTCAAGCCAGTGGTCTACGAGGCCTCACAGATGGGCGGGCGGCTGCGTTCGCAGGCCTTCGATGGAGCCGAGGGCGTGGTCGCGGAACTCGGCGGGATGCGTTTCCCGGTGTCGGCGACGTCCTTCTACCACTACGTCGACATGCTGGGCCTGCAGAGTCGGCCGTTTCCCAACCCGCTGACCGAGGCCGCCGGCAGCACGGTCATCGATCTCGAGGGCGTCACGCATTATGCGCACACGCTTGACGACCTTCCCCCGCTGTTCACCGAGGTCGCCGATGCATGGGCGCAGGCTCTGGAGGATGTGCGCTTCTCCGACATCCAGGACGCGATCCGGGCACGCGACGTCACTACGCTGAAGTCGCTGTGGAACGATCTCGTGCCCCGCTGGGACGACCGTACGTTCTACGACTTCGTCGCGAGCTCGAAGGCGTTCTCCTCGCTGTCGTTCCACCACCGCGAGGTGTTCGGAAATGTAGGGTTCGGCACCGGCGGCTGGGATTCCGACTATCCGAACTCCATGCTGGAAATCTTCCGGGTCGTGATGACCAACTGTGACGAGGACCAGCGCCTGGTGGTCGGCGGCGTCGAACAAGTTCCCCGCGGAATCTGGCGCCACGCTGCGTCCGAGGTCGCCCACTGGCCGCCTGGCACCTCGCTGGCCTCGCTGCACTCCGGCGCACCCCGGGCTGGCGTCGCGCGGCTCGGGCGCGACTGCGATGGCCGGTTCGCGGTTACCGACGCCTGGGGGCATACCCGCCGGTACGCGGCGGTGCTGGCGACCTGCCAGAGTTGGCTGCTCACCACGCAGATCGAATGCGACGAGGGACTGTTCTCCCCGAAGATATGGACGGCCCTCGACCGGACGCGCTACATGCAGTCCTCCAAGACTTTCGTGATGGTCGACCGGCCGTTTTGGAAGGACACAGATCCGCGCACTGGCCGCGACGTCATGAGCATGACGCTGACCGACCGGCTGACCCGTGGCACCTATCTGTTCGACAATGGTGACAACCAGCCGGGCGTGATCTGCCTGACGTACTCCTGGATGAGCGACGCGCTGAAGATGCTCCCCGAGCCGGTCGACCGCCGGGTCCGGCTCGCGCTCAACGCCCTGAACAAGATCTATCCAGATGTCGACATCGCCAGCCACATCATCGGTGACCCGATCACCGTGTCCTGGGAGGCCGACCGGCACTTCCTGGGCGCGTTCAAGGGGGCGCTGCCCGGGCACTACCGATACAACCAGCGCATGTACGCCCATTTCATGCAAGATCGATTGCCGCCGGAACAGCAGGGCATCTTCATCGCCGGAGACGACGTCTCCTGGACACCCGCGTGGGTCGAGGGCGCGGTCCAGACCTCGCTGAACGCGGTCTGGGGCATCATGCATCACCTCGGCGGCCAGACCCACCCTGACAACCCCGGACCAGGGGACGTGTTCGCCGATATCGGGCCGATCGAGCTGCCCGGCTGAGCCGAAACGAGGCGCGGCCCAGCACCGGCCCGTTGCAGCCCGGATCGCCATCAGCGGATGTGTGCCGGCTCAGGCACGAGGCGCGGCGGCGCAACGCACTTGGGCCCGGGGCGGGCGTGCGCTACCCTGGCGGGCATGAGCACCGATTCCCGCCCCAGCGCCGCGGACCCGCGGCACGCCAGCCTGGTGCCGGGCAAGCCTTCGCTTGACGGCATCGAGGAGAAATGGTCGCGCCGGTGGGAAGAGGGGCGTGTAGTACAAGTTTGACCGGACCAAGTCGCGGGCCGATGTCTTCTCCATCGACACTCCCCCGCTGACGGTCAGCGGCGCTCTGCACATCGGTCACGTCTGCTCGTTCACGCATACCGACACGGTCGCGCGATTCCAGCGCATGCGGGGCAAAGAGGTCTTCTACCCGATCGGGTGGGACGACAACGGCCTGCCCACCGAGCGCCGGGTGCAGAACTACTTCCACGTCCGGTGCGATCCGGCGCTGCCGTATGACCCTGGCTTCGTGCCGCCCGCCCGCCATGACGGGGAGCCGGCCAGCGTGTCCCGGCGCAACTTCGTCGCCCTCTGCGAGCGGCTGACCAGCCTGGATGAGCAGGCATTCGAGCAGGCCTGGCGGCGGATCGGGCTGTCGGTGGACTGGTCCACGATGTACCAGACGATCGACGAGAATTCCCGGGCCATCGCGCAGCGCGCGTTCCTGCACAACCTGGCCCGGGGCGAGGCGTACCTGGCCGAGGGCCCGACCCTGTGGGATGTGACGTTCCGCACCGCCGTGGCCCAGGCGGAACTTGAGGACCGGGACATTCCCGGCGCCTACCACCAGGTCGCGTTCCGGGGGCCCGACGGCGCGCCGGTCCCGGTCGCGACCACCCGGCCTGAGCTGCTGCCCGCGTGCGTGGCCCTAGTCGCCCATCCCGGCGACCCGCGGTACACCGCGCTCATCGGCACGACCGTGACAACGCCGCTGTTCGGCACCGGGGTGCCGGTCATGGCGCACCAGCTGGCCGACCCGGCCAAGGGCACCGGCATCGCGATGATCTGCACATTCGGCGATACGACCGACGTCACCTGGTGGCGCGACCTGCACCTGGAGACCAGGCCGGTGCTCGGCCCCGATGGCCGGTTCGTGGCCTGCCCGCCGTCCGGGATCATCAGCCGGGCGGGGCGCGCCGCCTACCAGCAACTCGCGGGCGCCACCAGCAAGGCCGCCCGGCGGCAGGTCACCTCGATGCTGCGGGCCTCTGGTGACCTGCTCGGCGAACCGGAGCCGATCACCCACCCGGTGAAGTTCTACGAGCGCGGCGACCGGCCGCTGGAGATCATCTCCACCCGCCAGTGGTTCCTGCGGAACGGCGGGCGCGATGACGCCCTGCGCGAGGCGCTGATCGCCCGCGGCCAGGAACTCAGCTGGCACCCGCCGCACATGCAGGTCCGCTACGAGAACTGGGTGACCGGCCTGACCGGCGACTGGCTGGTCAGCAGGCAGCGTTTCTTTGGCGTGCCGGTGCCGGTCTGGTATCCGCTCGACGCCAATGGCCTGCCTGGCTACGACGCGCCTGTCACGCCCGCCGACGGGGCGCTCCCGGTGGATCCCGCGACCGACCCGGCACCCGGCTACACCGAGGATCAGCGCGGCCGGCCCGGCGGGTTCACCGCCGACCCTGACGTCATGGACACCTGGGCCACCTCCTCGCTCACCCCGCAGATCGCGGGGCACTGGACGCGGGACGGTGACCTGATGTCCCGGATCTTCCCGATGGACCTGCGCCCGCAGGCCCACGAGATCATCCGCACCTGGCTGTTCTACGCGGTGCTCCGCTCCCACCTGGAGCACGATGCGCTGCCGTGGCGGCACGCGGCCATCTCCGGCTGGATCCTCGACCCGGACCGCAAGAAAATGTCCAAATCCGTGGGGAACGTGGTGACCCCGATGGACCCGATCCGCCAGTACAGGTCCGACGCGGTGCGCTACTGGGCGGCCAGCGGCCGCCTGGGCGCCGACATGACGTTCGACCCGGGCCAGCTCAGGGTCGGGCGCCGGCTCGCCACGAAAATACTTAACGTGTCCCGATTCGCACTCGCCCTGCCGCCGCCGGAGCCGGCCCAGGAACTGCCGGCCGCCGCCGCGGTGACCGAGGCGCTGGACCGCGCCATGCTGCGCAGGCTGGGCGACGTGGTGGCCATCTGCACTACGGCGTTCGACGGCTACGACCATGCCCGGGCACTGGAGGCCACCGAGGAATTCTTCTGGTTCTTCTGCGACGACTATGTGGAACTCGTCAAGTCCCGCGGCTACGGCGAGCAGGGCAGCCAGGCCGCGCAGTCCGCGATCTCCGCGCTGCGCCTCGCCCTGTCCACGATGCTCCGGCTGTTCGCGCCGTTCCTGCCGTTTGTCACCGAGGAGGCATGGTCCTGGTGGCAGGAGGGTTTCATCCACCGCGCCTCCTGGCCCGATCCCGATGAGCTGCGCGCCGTGGCGCGCGGCGCGGACCTGCGGGTGCTCGATGCCGCCTCGGCCGCGATCGGCGCGATCCGGACGGCCAAGTCGGCGGCCCGGCTGTCCATGCGGGCCCCGGTCCGCAAGCTGGTCGTGTCGGCCGCTGAGGACGACATCGCCGCTGTCCGGGCGGCGCTGCGCGACGTGCAGGCGGCGGGCAGGGTGGACCAGGTCGTGGTCCACCCCTCCGCCAGCCCTGAGCCGGTGCACGCAGTGACCCTGTGACCCCCGGCCTGACCGGCGGCGCCCCGGCGCGGCGCGGCGCGGCTACTCGCGGGCCGCGATGCGCAGCTCGTGGAAGGACACGCTGAACCCGGGGCCGTCAGGGGCCGCGCACATGATGCCGGCCAGGAGCTCACGGTCCGGCGGCAGGAAGACCAGGGCGGCAAGTTCCGGCGGGCCGCCGCCGGTGGTGTAGCGGATCTCCACCGCGTCGTTGCGCCGGGACACGCGCAGCGAGACCTCATCCGTGCCGTCCGGCAGGTCCGCCACCGCCCAGCTGGAAAGCCCCAGTGTCAGCACGGTGCTCAGCCGGCGGCGGCCCTCGAAGAACTCCACCCCGGTTTTCAGCCAGGTGCGCTCGTCGGCCCGGAGCATCACACCGGCCTGGTCGTACTGAGTGGCGTAGTTGCCGCGGACCCGCACCGCGACATCAAGATCACCGGCGACGACCTCACCGTACACATGGCCGCTGTCGCGGATGTACCCGTAGCCGGTGACCCGCCAGAAGTCGGTGCCCGGATCAGCGTTCACCTGCAGCACGTCGTCGGTCCGCTGCCAGCTGGCAGGTTCGTTCAGCCACTGCATGTCGAATGCCTCCGTGATCTCGCCGTGTAGAGGGTAGCGGTATCCGGGCCGGGTAGTCTCACCGGCATGGAGAAGGTCGAGCGGACAGACGCGGAATGGCGCCAGCAGCTCACCCCTGAGGAGTACCGGGTGCTGCGCGAGGCCGATACCGAGGCGCCGTGGACGGGCGAGTACACCGAGACGAAGGCCGAGGGCGTGTATCGCTGCCGGGCCTGCGGGGCTGAGCTCTTCAGGTCGGCGGAGAAGTTCGACTCACACTGCGGGTGGCCCAGTTTCTACCAGCCGACCGAAGACGACGCCGTGGTGCTGATCGAGGACCGCTCGCTCGGCTCGGTGCGGACCGAAGTCCGGTGCGCCCGCTGCGACTCCCATCTCGGGCACGTGTTCGAGGGCGAGGGCTACCAGGTGCCCACCGACCAGCGCTGGTGCATCAACTCGGTCTCGCTCACCCTGGAACCCGTCGCAGGTAGCGGCGCCAGCGACCAGGGCTGAGCCCGGCTACGGCAGGGCGGCCAGCAACTCCCCGACCGGCTTGCGCCGCCCGGTGTAGAACGGGATCTCCACCCGGGTGTGCAGCCGGGCCCTGGCGCCGCGCAGGTGGCGCATCAGGTCCACGATCCGGTGCAGTTCCTCGGCTTCGAACGCGAGCATCCACTCATAGTCGTTCAAGGCGAAGCAGGACACCGTGTTGGCGCGGACATCAGGGTAGTCCCGGGCCATCTTCCCGTGCTCGGCGAGCAGCGCCCGGCGCTCGGCCGGGTCAAGCAGGTACCACTCCAATGACCGCACGAACGGGTAGACGCAGATGTAGGCGCCTGGCTCCTCGTCGGCCAGGAACGCGGGAATGTGCCCCTTGTTGAACTCGGCCGGCCGGTGCAGGGCCATGGCCGACCAGACCGGCTCGCTGGCCCGGCCCAGGCCGGTCCGGCGGAACCGGCTGTACTGCTCCTGAAGGTCATCGGGGGTCGGCGCGATCCACCAGAACATGTAGTCCGCGTCGGCGCGCAGGCCCTGGACGTCGTAGCAGCCCCTGGTGACCACGCCCTTACCTGCCGCCTGCTGGCCCAGGTCGCTGACCTCAGCCGCGAGGCCCGCCCGGCCGCCACTGCCCGTTCCCGCCGCATCCAGCGCCCCCGGGTCGCGGACCCGGAACACCGACCACATCGTGTAGCGGATCAGCTCATTCAGGTCACGGGCCCGCGGCCTGGCCGCCGCCCCGGCCGTTTCCGCAGTCCTGCCTGCCCCGTCGTTTCCTGCGCTATCGCTGCCACCCATGCTCCTATTGTCCGCCATCCCACCCCGCGCCGGTGCCCGCCCCCTGGCCGCTGACGCCGCCACGCAGCCGGTATCAGCCCGGATTCAGCAGCTGCTGCAGCGCCGCGAGGACGGGCAGCCAGACATCCTCGGCGTCCTCAGCGGAGTCGGCGTGGCCGACCTCGTCGATCTCCAGCCGGATCGTGCACCCGCCCGGCGACGGCCTGATCAGCCAGGTCAGGTACACGGGCGGGTCGTCCGGCCCGGATTGCAGCAGGTAGGACAGCCGTTCGGGGCACCGGGCGTGCAGGACACGACCGGTCAGCTCGACGCGATCGCCACGGCGAAAGCCGATTTCCGCTCCCGGGAGCCAGGTCGAGCGCGCCGCCAGGCCGTAGAGGAACGCGGCGGTCTGGTCCGGGTCGGTCAGTGTGGTCCAGACGAGTCCGGGACACGCGCGGACGTGCACGGCGAAGGTGCGCGCGACGAACGCCCCGCCGCGCGGCGAGCGGCGAGACTCAGCGTCGTTGCTGCCCACGGCATCGCCGATCGCGGCCAGTTGCTCGGTCAGGCGTTGGTCTCGGTGACGATCTCGAATCCGGCTTCCTCGGGTGGGGCGGTGAAGCCGCCCTCGATGCCCTGCTGCATACGCGGCACCAGGATCGAGTCACGGAAGCTTTCCCAGCTGGCCTTCGAGTCGTGTATGGCGACGACGGTCCAGCCGTCCGCGGACGGCCCGGCCACGTGGTAGATCTGGCCGGGCGGCAAGGTGCCGTCACTCGGGTGCAGGGCCGCGACGGTTGCTTCGTACTGCTGCTTGGTTCCACCTTTGAACTGGTGGACGATGCCATAACTCATTGCCGTGCCTTTCATTCGTCGGCCGCGTGTGGCCGGTCGATCGCCGCGTTCGGTCCGGACGGTAAAGCTCAGGCCCCGGGCATCGTGGCGCCGATAGTGGATCAGGAGCATCCTGACGGGGCGCCATCTCAGCGGCGCATCAGCGGCGCATCACCCCGCAGTTCGCCGATCGCGGCGAGCATGCCCAGCAGTCCGCGGGCGACGCAGATGCCCTCGGCCGTCGCGAGCCACGCACTTGCTGGATCGTCGAGCCGGCCGAGCGACCGGCGCCGGGCCGCGGCCCGGGCCAGCAGGATCGCGGCCCGGTGGTAGTCCCAGTCGAAGGCGTCGGCGATCTCGAATGCGGCGTTCAGATGCTGGTCCGCGACGTCGTGCCGGCCGAGTAGCGACGCAAGCCGTCCCGCGTACGCGGCGACGGGGCCCAGGTTGGTGGCGACCTCGCCGCTGTACGGCTCGATGATCGCGAGGAGCTGCCCGGCGGCGCCCAGGTCCGCCAGCTCGATGGCCAGGATGGCGTAGCCGAGCATGGACGTCATCCACATCAGGTCCGGGGGAACGTGCCGGAATCTGGCCGCCACCGCTTCGCCGAGGAGGTCGCGGGCGACCCGCCGGGGTCCGTGGGCGACGCTGACGATGGCGTGGGCGAGGCGGAAAGTGAGCTTGACCGGGCCGGCCTCGATGGCCTCCATGACGAAGGGCGGCAGCTCGGCGCGGTAACCGGCGATGGTGGCCAGCACGGCCGCCTGCCCGGCAAAGACGATGAGGCTGTCGGTGGCCCCCATGGCCTGGCCGGCCAGCACGCTCTCGCGCACCAGCCGGTCGGCGTCGCCGAAGCGGGCCTGCATCGTGGCGACGAACGCCTCGTAGTAGCCCACCGTCCAGGTCATCCGGGGAGCGCTGACCTGGTCGGCGATGGCATGCAGCCGGTTGAGGCTGCGGGCTGCCCCCGCGGGGTCGGCCAGCTGGATGGCGACGGTATAGGCCGCGGCATGCACGCCGAATTCAAGGTGCGGATCACCGGCCGCCGCCGCGGCCGCGATCGACCTCGTGGCGACATCGGCCCGCAGCCGGGTCGCCTCGTGGCCGGGGCCCCACAGGGCGTACAGCACCGACGAGCAGATCCGGGCGAGAAGCGTCGGATCGGGACCGGCATCGGCCAGCGCGACTGCCTCGCAGGCCAGCCCGGTGCGCCGGGTCCCGGCCACGTCGGAGACGAGGCTCTCCGCCAGCAGCGCCAGGAGCCGGGCCCGCGTGGCCGGATCGGCGCCGACCACCTCAAGGGCGGATTCGACGATCGCCACCTGCGCGGGAGCGGCGGAGCTGAGCCGCAGGAAGCCCCGGTCGGTGGCCAGGGCGGCCTGCGCCACGACCGCGGTGGCACCACAGCGGCGGCCCAGCGCCGCCGCCTCAGTCAAGGTGGCCAGGGCGCCGGGATCGTCGGCCTGCTGCTGAGCGTGACCGAGCCGGACGAGTAGCTCAGCGCGTTCGTGCCCGGGATCATTGAGCCTTGCCCCGTGGTCAAGCGCCGTCCGGTACCACCGGGCCGCTTCGGCCGGGGACAGCTGCTCGGCCGCGTAGTCACCAGCCGTCATCGCCCAGCGGCGGGCTTCGGCGAGCATCCCGCCCAGGGCGTACTGCCGCGCTGTCTGGCCCGCCTGCTGGATCGTGGGCGCGTCGGCCCGCTTCGCCAGCACCTGAGCGGCCTGCGCGTGCAGCCGCCTGCGCCGGCCGGGCGGGAGCCCGGCGTACACGGCGCGGGCGACCATGATGTGCACGAAACGCAGCGTCGCAGTCCGCGCCTCGACGTCAACCAGCAATCCCGCGGCCTCGGCCACGTCGAGGGCGTCCACCGCATCGCTCTCGGAGATCCCGACCATCTCGATCACCGCGCCCACGGCGAACTGCGTGCCCAGCACGGCGGCCGCCGAGAGCACCTGCACCACCTCCTCCCCGAGCGAGCTGACCCGGCTGCACAGGAGATTGCGCAGGTTCGCCGGCACCTCGTCGCCCGCCGCGCCGACGGCGAACTCGACCTCGGCCGCGGCCAGGGCCAGGTGCCCAGACTCGGCCCAGTGCCGCACCAGCTGGGTGGCATACAGCGGGTTCCCGGCGGTCTGATCGCGCAGCCGGGCGGAAACCGCCGGCCTGACCGCCGCCGCGTCCACCGCGAGAAGTGCGGCCGTCAGGTCGGCCAGCCCGGCGGCGTCGAGGCCACCCAGGCAGATGCGGCGCCCGGGTCGGCGTTCGAGGTCGGCGAGCACCGCCCGCAACTCAGTTGACCGCCGTTCGTCGGTGTCGCGGGCGCTGAGGACCAGCAGCACCGGCACATTGACCAGCCCGCGGCCCAGGTGGCGGAGCAACTGCAGCGCGGTCGGCTCGGCCCACTGAACGTCGTCGAGCAGGACGACCAAGGGGCTGATCGCGGCCAGTCGCGTCAGCAGGTCACTGACCGCCTCGAACAACAGGTACCGCTCGGTGGCGTCGTCACTGACCTGCAGGCCGGCCAGCTCGACGCGGGCGGCCAGGCGTGGCGCGATGCGAGCCAGGTGCCCCTCGCACCGCGTGACGTGGGCTCGCAGCACCTCCGCCGGCGCGTGCTCGACCAGATGCCCGATCAGCGACCGGAACGGCTCCAGCGGGACGGCGGGGCCGTCCTGGCAACGCCCGTAGAGCACGGCCGCTGAGCCTTCGTCCCGCAGCGCACGGGCGAACGCGCCGAGCACGGTCGTCTTGCCGATCCCCGCCTCGCCCTCCACGATGACAGTCCGCGGGCCCGACCCGCCCAGCAACGCTGTCTCTGCAGCCAGCAATCCGAGCTCACGGGCTCGCCCCACCACAGCCGGCCCCCGCGCGAGCTCGGCCGGCAACGGCAGCCAGCCGTTCCCGGGCCCGGATGGCGGCCCCGCGGGCCGCGGTGATCCGGAGCGCACCGGCCGGCGCCGCTCCCGGCTCCCGTCCCACCCGGCCTCAACCCCATCCCACCCCGCCGCGATCCGCCGCTGGATGCGGCCCACCTCGGCTGACGGCTCGGTCCCGACCCACTCGGCGAGGTAGGCCCGGTACTCCTGGAAGGCGGCCAGGGCGTCGGCTTGGCGCCCGGCGCCGCCGAGCGCCTGGACCAGCAGGCCCCACGGCCTGTCCCGCAGGGGATGCACCGACACGTGGGCCCTGAGTTCGGCAATCGCCTCGGCCCACCGCCGCGTGAGCATCAGCTCGACCGCGTGCTCCTCGATCACCGACGCGTGCAGCTCAGCGAGCCGGGCCGCCTCGGGGGCGGCCCAGGCCTCGGCCGAGAACTCGTCGAACGCCGGGCCGGTCCATCGCGCCAGCGCCCGTTCCAGCGTCCCGATCCGGTCATCTCCCGTCCCGCCCGGGGACAGCGAGGCGGTGAACAATGCGGCGTCAACGGCGGCGGCCAGGCGGTAGCGACCTTGCGACCCCACGACGATTGTGTCCCCGAAACCCCGGCGGAGCCGGGACACAATCGTCCGCAGCGCGCCCGGCGACACCGCGAGCACGTCACAGAGCAGGTCCACCCGCAGCGCCCGCGGAGCGTCCACGGCCAGCCGGGCCAGCAGCCGGCGCTGGCTCGCGCTGGGCAGATCGAGCACGCGTCCCGCCGTGGTGACGACCTGAATAGGTCCCAGCACGCGCACGAACGCGATGTCCCCCACATCGACCCCTCCCCACCCCCATCCTGCTATATGCGCACGTGGGCGGCTACATGCATGATCGACTAGTGGTGGGTCATGACGGCGGCCAGCAGCGGCGAGGCGTGAATTATCCGGTTAACCAGAGCATCGGTCCCGCGTCCGGTCAGTTCGGTCCGCGTCCGGTCAGTTCGGGCCGCCGATGGACTGGGGGGCCCGCATGGCGGCCAGGATCTGGCTGACGGCACGGCGCGCGGTGGCGATGCAGGCGGGAATGCCGACCCCGTCGTAGGCGGCACCGCACACGGCCAGCCCGGGCTGGGCTGCGACGCCTGCCCGGATCCTGGCCACCCGGTCCCGGTGGCCGACCGTGTACTGGGGCAGCGCGCCGCCCCAGCGGGTGACCCGGGTATCCGTCGCGGTGCCGCGCACGCCGGTAGCGGCGGCGAGGTCGCGGGCGGCGACCGCCGCCAGGTCCGCGTCGTCGCGCTGCAGCACGCCCTCCTCACCGATCCGGCCCACTGAGCACCGGGCCATGACCAGCTCCGGGGCCTGCGCCTGCAGGTGCGGCCACTTCACCGAGGAGAAGGTGACCGCCTTGACCGGATGGCCGTCCACGGCCGGGACCAGGTACCCGCTGCCGTCCGGGGGGTGCGGGAAGGCCGCCCGCGGGTAACCGAAAGTGATGATCGCCATGCTGGCGTAAGCGATCTCGTCGAGTGCGGCGGCAGCCGCGGCCGCACCGGGCACGCCCGCCAGCAGCCTGCTCGCGGGCCGGCCGGGAACGGCCACGATGACCGCGTCGGCGTCCAGGTATTCCGGGGCATGGGCGGAGCCGATGGTCAGCCGCCAGCCGCTCCCGGTCCGGGCCAGCTCCCGGACCATGGCGCTGGTCCGCACGGTCGCGCCGGAGGCCGCCGCGACGGCATCGGGCAGCACGCCGAGCCCGCCCGCCAGGGTGGTGAACACGGCGGGCCGGGAGCCGCCGTTAGCTGCCCCGGCGGACCTCGGGGCAGGCAGCAGCGAAGCCGCCGCCTCGGTCAGCGAGACACGGCTGCGGGCGGCTTCGGCGAGGCCGGGCAGCGTCGCGTCGAAGGACAGTTCCTCGGACCGTCCGGCGTAGACGCCGCCGAGCAGCGGGTCGACGAGCCGGTCCACCACCTCCTGGCCGAACCGAGCCGCCACATAGCTGGCCACCGGCACATCGCCGTCACGGACCGTGCCGGGCAGGTCCGGCTCGCGCCTGGCCCGGGCCAGGCCCGCCGCCGACAGCAGGCCGGTGCGGGCCAGGTCTTCCAGGTCGGCGGGCACCCCCATCATCTGCCGGGCCGGCAGGCTCCGCGGCACGCCCCGGCTCCAGATCCGCGCCGCCGTGCTGCCCGGCAGCACAAGATCCCCGTCCAGGCCGACCGCGCGGATCAGTTCCGTTCCCTCGGGCCTGCGCGCGAGCAGCGCCTCGGCCCCCGCGTCGACCGGCACTCCGGCCACCTCGGATACCAGCAGCTTCCCGCCCAGCCGGGGTGATCCTTCCAGTACGGTGACCGTCACCGGCTCATCCCGGAGGAAGAACGCGGCCGCGAGCCCGGCGATGCCACCACCGATGATCGCGACTGCCGGCTGTGCGGCTGGCTGTTCCACCCGTTCACCTTAGGCGTTATGTGGGTTCGAACTAGGCGGGCGAAGCTCTCTTGGGTCAGTGAGCGGGGGCGATGAAGGTGTCAGCAACCCAGCGTGCGGCATCGGCTGGATAGGGCGCGCCCAGGCTGAGCACGATGTGGCTGAACCCGCCGTCGAGCGCTGCGCGGATTGCGTCCCGGGTGCCGGCGGGCCGGTCGTAGGAGGCCGGTAGGACGATCGATCGGGTGATCTCGGCCGGGTCCCGGCCGATCTCGGCGCACAAGCGGTCCAGCGCGGCGCTGCGCGCGATCGCGTCATCGATGCTGCCGCCGGGCATGTTCCACCGGTCGGCATGCTCGGCAATCACGCGCATCGTCGGGGTGGCGCGGCCGCCGATCATGATCGGCGGGTGGGGCTGCTGCACGGGTTTCGGGCTGCAGAACGCGCCGGTGAGCTGGTGGTAGCTGCCGTGGAAGTCGAACGGTACGGTTTCGGTCCACAGCCGGCGGATGATCGTGCACGCTTCGGCGAGGCTTCCGACTGCGTAGGCGGCGTCGTGGAAGGGCAGGCCGTGAGCCTCGTACTCACGCCGGGCCAGTGGTACGTCAGGCCGGGAGCCTGCGCCGATGCCGAACTCGAGCCGGCCGCCGGAGATGACGTCGACACTGGCGGCGATCTTGGCCAGCATGGCCGGCGGGCGGAACCTGTTGCTGGTCACCAGCAGCCCGAGGCGTAGCCGTTCGGTCTGGGCCGCCAGGGCCGACAGCAGTGTCCAGCCCTCGAAGGCGGGCCCGTTCGGGTCGCCGGAGATCGGCATGAGGTGGTCGAACAGCCAGGCGTGCTCGATCTGCGGGATGCTGTCCGCCTCGCGCCAGACCCGCAGGACGTCGTTGTAAGCGACCTGCGATGGGGCGGTCATGATTCCGAAGCTGGGCCTGCGGGCCGGCGCGAGGGGGCTGGTCACTTCGAGTCGATCCTTCCGAGCTTGTCGCTGGTCGCGGTCAGGGTTCCACGGGCGGCAGGCCACGCGCCGTCGTCGAGGCCCAGCGCGGTGCGCAGATACGCCAGGGTGGCCCGCTGGATGACCGCGACGCGCGCGGGGCTTTCGTCGGTGGTCCGCGTGTCGTTGTAACCCTGGATGCCGCCGAGCCCGTGCTCGGCGCCGAACAGGGTCAGCAGATCGGTGGCGCCCGGGCTGAGGCGGTAGCCGTCGGTGAACCAGTCCGGGTCGCGCACCGTCAGCGGGGAGTCGTCGTGGTCGCCGGCGACGATCAGGCTCGGCGTCTTCATCCCGGCGAAATCAGGGCTCATGAATGAGAAGTATTCGGCGGCGAACGGGGTCAGGCCGGCGCCGCCGATTCCGGGCAGGCAGAGCAGCACTGCCGCCCTGACCCGCGGGTCAGCCATGCTTTCACCGGGCGTGCCGTCGGCACCGGCGACCCGTGCGCAGAAGCCGGCCAGCGGTGCGTAGTTGTCCATGGACAAGGTCATGCCGTGCGAGAAGACGACGACCGGCAGGTCACGGCCGGTCGTCGGCGCTGAGACCCGTACCTGCAGATCCTGGCCACGGTTAGCGGCGGCGAGCGTGACCGGCCTGACCGAGATGACCGGCGTGGCCGAGTCCGTGCCGGCATCGGCCGATGTTGTGTCGCTCATGAGATGAATACCTTCCTCGCCGGGGGTGTGATGGCCCGTACTGCGCAACTATCTGGCAGGATGGTGATCCGGATCGCTGTTCCGCATCAATATACGGATCAATGTTCCGTTTAGCAAACGATGGAGATGCCCCGGATGACGACGGCCGATACGCCCCCGCCCGCCAGCGTCGGCCGGCGTCAGCGGTCCGACGCCCGGCGCAACCAGCAGACGCTCCTGGACGCCGCCGCCGTCGTGTTCGTCCGTGCGGGGGTCGACGCTCCCGTGCGAGACATCGCCGCCGAAGCAGGCGTCGGCATTGCCACCATCTACCGGCACTTCCCCACCCGGGCCGACCTGGTCGTCGCAGTCTTCCGGCACCAGCTCGACGCGCTCGCCACCGCCGCGACCACTACCCCCGCAGACGAAACCCCCTACGAAGCCTTGCGGTCATGGGTTGCCCGGTTTGCCGATTTCCTGGTCACCAAGCATGGCCTGGCCGAGGCGCTGCACTCAGACCAAGCCGGGTTCGAGAGCCTGCACGCCGAGTTCGTCGACCGCCTGCTGCCCGTGCTCGACCAGCTGCTGAAAGCATCCGCCGCTGGCGGCCACACACGCGCGGACATACGGCCCTACGACCTGATGCTCGGCATCGGCAACCTGTGCATCGGAGCCGGGACCTACCCCGACTACCACGCCCGCCGCATGATCGACCTGCTCCTCGCGGGCCTCGCGCAGGCCACCCCGGCACCGACGGGCAGTGAGCCGCATAGTGCCGGCGCTGCCCGCACGGCTGCGCGTGACCCTGCTGGTGCGTCGTGACTGGCGCGTCGTGACTGGCGCGCCCCGCGGCCCCAGGTGGTCGTTAAGATCGCGGACGGCGATGAGGACATTGTCGAGGAGTACGCGGACGGCCAGCGACAGTAACGCGCTCCTGGCAGACAGGCGGCCCACCGGCCCCGGAGGCGTAGTGGCCGCCTGATCCCGGTGCCGGGACCGGTCAGGACATCCGGCCCTGCGCAAACACAACAGGCCGTCTACGGTCAACGTGGCGTGCGCGGCCAGGCCGTCTCAAGTGTGCTGGCGGGCCTGGGATTCACGTTCGGCCCGGCATGCGTCACGGTCCTGCCTGAGACGCTGCGCCGAGTCCAGCCGGTTGAGGATGTGGTCAAGCCGCCAGACCAGATCGTCCATGCGTTCACGGTCCATGATGAAGAGGACACCCGAGTTGAGCAGGGCTTTCGCTGCCACGCGGGCCGCCGCTAGCTGCTCATGGGTGAGATCTTCCGCGCCGCTCATGAATTTTCCCATCGTGCTAGTGCGGAGCCGTCGCCCGGCTGGTTAACGGAGGCACCCCCCGTGCCACGGCCGGGGGACGACGTGGCACGGGGGTGCGTTTTGAGTCGCGCCGGGCCGGGGGCCAGGCAATCCCGGGGTTTCACTCATCCACCCCAGTGGCGCGAGAGTACGGAGCGCCTGAATGCTTCTCTTCCCGGCCCAGCGCGACCGTCTCTAGATGAGCACCGCCCAGGTGACCTTGCCCGCCGGCACCCGGTAAGCGCCCCAATACTCGGCCAATGCGTCAACGATCATCAGTCCACGGCCGGACGGCCCGGCACTGTCCCGTGCGTCCGCGCGGACGGGCATGTCCGGGCACGGGTCACCAACCATGATCACGAGACGTTCCCGGTCTGACATCAGCCAGATGCCCACCTTCGGGCCAGACGCGTGCACGACACTGTTCGTCACCAACTCGGACATGATCAGCCCGCCATCATCGGCCAGGCGCGACAGATTCCACCCGGACAAGATCACTCGCGTCCATATGCGGGAGGTTGGCACGGCCGACGTGATCGCGCCCAGTTCTAAGTGGGCGCGTTCCGGCATGGTGTGGGCCAGATCGTTGATGTCCGCTGAGCGCGTAAGCATCCCGGAAACCTTCTTGGTCATTGGTGCTGGCGGGTCCTACGATCATGACGTCCGAGGACGCTGCTAGTCGACACTGAGCGCAGCCACACCGTGACGGTAAGATTGCGTGATCCCTCGTAAGGAGGCGGCATGTCTCGTGATGACGGACCCAGGATCTAGTCCGCTGGCCTTCTTCGCCGCTGAACTGAAACGGCTACGTGGCATCGTCGGCATGACGCAAGAGCAGTTAGCCGAAGCGACCACGTACTCGTCCGCACTGGTGGCTGCCATCGAGACGTGCCGCCGTATCCCATCGGATGACTTCGCAGAGCGCGCAGATAAGGCACTGGGGACCGATGGGATACTCGCGCGTTTGCAACAGCTAGTTGAGTCAACCTCTGTCCTGCCATGGTTCCGTAACCGTGTCGAGGTAGAACGCAACGCTACCGAAATCCGCGAATACGAGTCTTACCAGATACCGGGATTGATTCAA
>CAYPQM010000079.1:0-31459 GCA_964412845.1 uncultured Streptosporangiaceae bacterium | reverse complement strand
CCGGTCACCCAGACCCGGTCAGCACGGCCCGGTCAGCACGGCCCGGTCAGCACGGGGCGTCCCGCTCCGGATCGAGGCCCGCGAGCACTGCGTGCAGCGCGACGAACAGCCCGGGCTCGGCCGCGATGGTCATCTCCGGGCCGGCCGGCTTGCCGTGCAGTCCGGCCAACCGTGCGCCGGCCTCGGTGGCGACCAGGCCGCCGGCCGCGAAATCCCAGTAGTTGACGCCCCGCTCGTAGAAGGCATCCACCCGGCCCATCGCGAGCGAGCACAGATCCACGGCGCACGAACCGCCCCGCCGGATGTCCCGCACCTGGGGCAGCACCGCGGCGACAACCTCGCCCTGGACCACCCGGCGCGCGGCCGCGTAGCCGAAGCCGGTCGCCACCAGCGCCTGGTGCAGCGGCACCGGGGCGTTGCAGCGCGCCGCGATCGGCGGCTGAGCGCCGGGCCGGAGCCAGGCGCCCTGGCCGCGGACCGCGGTGAACATCTCATCCCTGGCCGGGACGCAGACCACCCCCCCGACCACCGCGCCATCGACCACTGCCGCGATGCTGACCGCCCAGTCCGGCAGGCCGTGCAGGTAGTTGACGGTGCCGTCGATCGGGTCGATGATCCAGCGGACCCGGCCGCGGCCGGATTCCCCGCCCTCCTCCCCGAGGATCGCGTCCCCCGGCCGCTCAGCCAGCAGCAACCGGCCGATGAGGGCTTCCGCGGCGCGGTCCATCTCCGTCACCACGTCAGTGGGGCTGGACTTGGTGTCGGCCACCTCAGGACGGCCCAGCGGGCCAGCCGGACGGCGGCTGGCCAGCATCCGCGCCGCCTCCCCGGCGGCGGAGCACGCCAGGTCGAGCAGGCGGCCCGGTTCCGGATCGGTCATCCGATGACCCTGGGACCACCCCGGCCGGTGGCGGCGGGATCAGCTGCACAGCAACCGTGATGGCAAATATCGCGTGGCGGTGTGCGGCCGCCCAGGGCGGCCTGCGGCACCGAACCGTCGATCTGCTCCCTGACCAGCTCGGTGATCATCGAGACGAAGCGGGGGTGGATGCCGGGGGTAGCCGCACGGGCCAGCCGGATACCGAGCCGCTCGGCGGCCTGGGCCGCCTCGACGTCCAGATCGTGGACCACCTCCATGTGGTCGGACACGAAGCCAACCGGGACCAGGACGGCCGCTCGCGCCCCGGAGCGGGCCAGATCCGCCAGGTGGTCGCAGACATCAGGGCCAAGCCACGGCTGGGCCGGCGGCCCGCTGCGGCTCTGATACACCAGGCGCCACGGGTGCCCGCCGCCTACCTGCTCCGCGACGAGGCGCGACGCCTCGGCCAACTGGGCCTGGTACAGGCCGCCCGGTGGCGGGCCGCTGGATGCCGCCATGGCCTCCGGCACGCTGTGCGCGGTGAAGACCAGCGGAACGTCTCCGCCCCGCACATCCGCCGGCAGTGACTCGATCGCCGCCGTGGTGTGCTCCGCGAACGGCTCGATGAAACCTGGGTGGTTGAAGAAGTGGCGCAGCTTGTCGATCCGCGGGGCGCCCGGGCCGGCCGCCGCGCAGGCCGCGGCGATGTCGTCGAGATACTGACGGCAACTGGAGTAGGAGCCGTACGCCGAGGTCACGAACGCGACGACGCGCCCCACCCCGGCCGCCGCCAGCTGGGCCACGGTGTCCGTCAGGTAGGGCGCCCAGTTCCGGTTGCCCCAGTACACCGGCAGGTCCAGGCCGCTGGCGGCGAAGTCCTTGCCGATGGCGGCAGCCAGGTCCCGGCACTGCTGGTTGATCGGGCTGACCCCGCCGACCGCGTAGTAGTGCTCGGCGACCGCGGCGAGGCGTTCGCGCGGTATGCCACGGCCCCGGGTGACGTTCTCCAGGAACGGCATGACATCGTCGGGACCTTCCGGGCCGCCGAAGGAGACGAGCAGGAACGCGTCGTAATCGGGCATGACCCCATCCAATCAGGGCGGGTCAGCTAGCCGGGCCGCGCAGGCCACGCCAGGACAGTGCCGCACAGGAGAGTGCCGCACAGGACAGGGCACCAGGCAGCGCTGGGCGACCGGGCGGCCACCCAGTCAGCCGTAGGTTTGCGCGTACTGCCGCGCCAGGGCGAGCACCTCGTTCACATACCAGGTGGCATGGTTGTAGGAGTAGATCGCGCCGGACAGGCCAGCGGGGGTGCCGGCGCCATCCGCGCACAGCATGCGAGCCGCCGACGGAACCGCGTCGTAGGGATCCATGATGTTCGGCGGGCCCGGCTCCCCGAACGCGCTGATACCCCACATCGCCCAGGTGGACGGCAGGAACTGCATAGGGCCGAGCGCCCCGGCGCTGGACGGTCCCACGTTCGCCCCGTCACCGCTCTCGATCTGGCCGATGGCGGCCAGCACCGTCCAGGACATGCCTGGGCAGTATTTCGCGGCCGACTGCTGGAAAAGCTGCAAGTAGCTGGCCGGCTTGCCACCGGGCACACTGTGCTGCACGGGAAGCTGCTGGCCGCGCAGGCTGACGACACTGTCCCCGGATCCAGCCACCGCCCGCACCGCACTGGTCAGCCCGGCCAGCCCCGCGCCGGGGGCACTGACCAGCGCGACCACGCCGCGGATGAGGCCGAGGGCAGCGGATGACTGATTGCTGACCAGCACGTCGATGCCGGACACACCGAGCGGATCCGATCCGCCGAATACCAGGTTCTGCCGGGCGGCCCCGGTCAGCCCGTACTGGACGCCGCGCCGGAGGCTGAGCCGGCGCGCCGCGTCCTGCGACGCCACGAAGCGCCCGGTGGCCAGCGCGGTCCACAGGCCCTGGTCCGAGGCCGTGGCCAGCGGGGTCCAGGACCGGAACTGCGCCGGATCCACGCCGAGCACGTTGACCTGATGGCCGCCGAGTTTGATCGCCGCGCCGTCCGCCGTGATCACGCTGCGCACTCCGGAGAGCGCGCCGATCCTGGAGACCTGGGCGGCGCTGAGCCCTTTCGGCGCGACCACGAGCAGGTCAGGCAGGATGATCTGCCGGTACGAGCTGGCGCTGGCGGCAGTGCCGCTGGCAGCGGGCCGGGCGGGCAGCGGCGGGTAAGCCATCGCGGTCGCTGCCACCACCAGCACGACCAGAGCCCCGGCCGCCGCCAGGGCCCGCATCATGCGAGTGCCGGTGGCAGCGGTAACCGGCGCTCTGTGCCAAAGCAGGCGTCTCATCGCGGTCCAACCCTAACTGGGATCACTTCCGTACTGAAGGGCCGGCGCGGCCACTGCCCGTTAAACGGGTGTTCGTACCGGATACGTTCATACGGGAGGTCAGCCGGGATGACGGAAGCTCGGGCCAGGCCAGCGAGCCCGCCGGACGGCGGCGCTGGCGGCCGGCGCACGGGCAACCGGTACCTGGAGATCCTGCGCACCCCCGGCGCGCTGGCCTTTTCCGCGGCCGGAGCGGTGGGCCGGATGCCGATGGCAATGTTCGGCCTGGGCACGGTGCTGCTCGTGGCCGCCATCACCGGCCGGTACGGCGTGGCCGGCCTGGTCGCCGCGGCGGGCTCAGTCAGCTATGCCGGGCTGGCCCCGCAGGTCGCCAAGCTGGCTGAAAGATTCGGCCAGGGCCGGGTGCTCCGCCCGCTCACCGTGATCTTCGCGGTGACCACGGGGATATTCATCACCGTGGCGGAGCTGGGCGCCCCGCTCTGGGCCCTGCTGATCACCGGCTCGTTCGCCGGCGCCACCATGCCGTCGCTCGGCTCCATGGTCCGCGCGAGGTGGAGCGCCGCGCTCGGCGACTCGCCACGGCTGCACACCGCGTTCTCCCTGGAGTCAGTGGCCGACGAGCTCATCTTCATAGTCGGTCCCGCCGTGGTGACGCTGCTGGCCACGGACGTCTACCCGGCGGCGGGCCTGGCGGTCGCCGTGGCGGCCTGCGTGATCGGCACGTTGTGGTTCGCATCGCAACGGCGCACCGAGCCGGCCCCCCGGTCGGCCAGCCGGGCGAAGGACTGGCCGGGGCGGCGGCGCCCCCGGGGCCGTCGCGCGCCCGCGGCCGGGCTGGTGATCCTCGTGCCCGTCTACTGGTGCCTGGGCGCGATGTTCGCCACCATCGACCTCAGCACGGTGGCCTTCGCCGCGGAGCATGGCCATAAGCAACTCGCCGGGTTCGCGCTGGGTGTCTATGCCCTGGGCAGCGGCGTGGGCGGCCTCTGGTACGGATCGCGGACCTGGCGGGCGCCGCTGGAGCGCAGGTTCGCGGTGACCCTCGGCTGCATGCTGGCCGGAGTGGCCACGTTCTGGCTCCAGCCCGGGCTGCTGTCCCTGTTCCTGGTGCTCGGCGTGGCCGGGCTGGCCATTTCGCCCACCCTGATCGGCGGCTACAGCCTGATCGAGCGGCAGGCCAGCGCGGGACGGCATACCGAGGGGATGACCTGGCTGTCCTCCGCGATCTCCGTGGGGGTGGCCACCGGATCCCCGCTCGCCGGACATCTCATCGACGCGCACGGCGCCCGCTGGGGTTACCTGTTCGCGGTTGGCTGCGGCGTCGCTGCTCTCCTCATCTGCCTCGGTGGCCTGGGCCGGCTGCGGGTCCAGGCTGAGGCCGCCCCGATTCTCCGGTAGGGTCCCGGGCATGGTCGGCGCCCCCATGGCCTCCCCCACCTGGCAGAACTGGGCCGGCAATCAGTCGGCCCAGCCCCGCCGGGTCAGTTCGCCGCGCTGCGCTGAAGAGGTCGCCGAGGCGGTCACCACGGCCGGAGCAGAAGGGCTGCGGGTGCGGATGGCCGGCAGCGGCCACTCGTTCACCGGGGCCGCGGTGACCGACGGCCTGCTGCTGCGCCCCGGCGGGCTGGCCGCGGTCCGGTCGGTGGACGAGCGGGCGGGCCTGGTAACCGTCGAGGCAGGCTGCCCGCTCCGGGTCCTCAACGAGCAACTGCAGGCCTGCGGCCTGGCCCTGGAGAACATGGGCGATATCCAGGAGCAGACGGTGGCCGGCGCCATCCAGACCGGCACCCACGGCACCGGCCGCGGCGTGGCCAGCATCGCGGCGCAGGTGGCAGGGCTGGAGATGGTGCTGGCCGACGGGACGATCACGTCCTGCGCGGCGGGCACCGATATGTTCCAGGCGGCCCGGGTCGGCCTCGGTGCCCTGGGGGTGCTGACCGCGGTGACGTTCCGCGTGGTCCCCGGCTTCCTGCTGCGGGCCCAGGAAGAACCGATGCGGTGGACCGAGGTCATCGCCCGGCTCGACGAGCTGACCAGCGGCAACGAGCATTTTGAGTTCTACTGGTTCCCGCACACCGAAGGCTGCCTGACCAAGCGGAACAACCGGACCGACGGCCCGGCCCGGCCGTTGCCCGCGTGGCGCTACCGGCTGGACGATGAGTTCCTGTCCAACAGCGTCTTCGGGGCTACCTGCCGGCTCGGCCACCGGTTCCCCGGGATGATCCCCGTGGTCAACGCGATCGCTGGCCAGGCCCTGGGCAGCCGCGGTTATGTCGACGCCTCCCACCGGGTGTTCACGAGCCCGCGCCGGGTGCGCTTCAAGGAGCAGGAATACGCCATCCCGCGGGAGAACCTGGCCGGGGCCCTGGCCGAGATCCGCGCCCTGTTCGCCCGGCGCGACTGGCGGATCAGCTTCCCCATCGAGGTCCGGGTCGCCCCCGCTGATGACATCTGGCTGTCCACCGCGCACGGCAGAGATACGGCATATATCGCCATACATGTATTCCACGCCGCATCGCACGAGGAGTACTTCCGCGACGTCGAGGCGGTGATGAGCGCGGTCGGCGGGCGCCCGCACTGGGGGAAGCTGCATACCAGGGACGCAGCGTACCTGCGCGGCGTCTACCCGGAGTTCGCCCACTTCGTGGCGCTGCGCGACACGCTTGACCCGGCACGCCGGTTCAGCAACCCGTACCTGGAACAAGTCCTGGGCACGTGACGCCCGGACCCGCCTGGACGCAGGGCGTGGGCCGGGCTGCGGCCTGGGCCGCGCCGCTGCGGGGGGATAACCGGCGAACCTACCGGCCGACAGGCTAGTCTCCGATCATGAGTCGGGAAGCTGCCCCCGGCGCCGCGCCGAGGAGGTCCGCGCCTGGGGGCTCCGCGCCAGGTGCGAAGACGGTACCGCCAGCCAGCAAAAATGGCGGCACCGCAGCCAAGCCGCGGGCGGTCGGCGGGCGCGCCAAGCGGCCCTCACTGGGCGGCGGCATCCCGGCTCAGGACCGCGAACTGCGCGCGCAGGGCCGGCAGACCGTGCAGCGCCTGCTGGAAGCAGGGCTCGCCGAATTCTACGAGCGGGGATTCCAGGCGGTACGGGTCGACGACGTGGTGCGGCGGGCCAAGACCTCACACGGCACCTTCTACCTGTATTTCAAGAACAAAGATGACTTGTTCAAGGCCCTGCTGCGCGACGCGCTGCACGACATGGACGCCATCACCGGCGCATTCCCCCTGGTGACCAGGGATGACGCAGGCCGGGCGGCGCTGCGCGAGTGGGTGAGCAGCTTCTGCGACACATACGGCGCCCACGCGGCGGTGATCGGGATCCTCAGCCAGGCGGAACTGGTCGGCGAGGAAGTCTGGGGCGACGGACTGCAGTTGCTGTTCAAGCTCGCCGAGGCCATGGCGCGGGGCATGACCGCATCAGCGCCAGCGCAGTCCCCGAACGGCAAGGAAGGGCGGGACGAGCACGCCGAGCTCACCGCGTTCGCCCTGCTGATGATGCTTGAGCGGGTGAACTACCTGCTCAGCGAGGAGATCAGGCTGCCCAGGGAGGAAATGGTGGACCGGCTCACCGCGATCGTCTTCGCCGCCTTCCACTCGCCCTAGCTCCGGGCCGCGGCGAACCCTGGCCTGACAATGTCACAATGACAGCGACGCAAGCGCTGGGACTGCTCGCACTCATCGCAGGGTCCTGTGGCATCGCCGCCTTGGCCCGCCGCCTCAGCTTCGCGGCGCCGATCTTGCTGGTCGTCGCGGGCCTCGCGGCGTCCTACATTCCCGGCATGCCGGAGTTCCGGCTGAGCCCGGACTTTGTCCTGCTCGGCGTCCTGCCGCCGCTGGTGTACACCGCAGCGCTGGAAAGCTCGTACCTGAACCTGCGGGACAGCGTCAGGTCGCTCAGCCTGCTCTCGGTCGGCCTCGTCCTGTTCACCGCAGCGGTTGTCGCGGGCGCCATCCGCCTCGTGCTGCCCACACTGCCAATGGCCGCCGCGCTGGCCCTGGGCGCCATCCTGGCGCCCACCGACGCCGTGTCAGCGGCCAGCATCGGCCGGCGGCTGCACCTGCCCCGCCGGCTGCTGACGATCATCACCGGCGAGAGCATGCTGAATGACGGCACCGCGCTCACCGTGTACGCGGTCGCGGTCAGCGCCGCGGCCGGGACCGCCACCCTCAGCCTGCTCAGCGCGACCGGCAGCCTGCTGGAGGTCAGCGCCGGCGGGGTGGCCGTGGGCCTGGTTCTCGGCATCGCGATCCACATCGTCCGGATGCGGCTGCGCGATCCGCTCGCGGAAAGCGCCCTGTCGATCGTCGCGCCGTTCGCCGCGTACCTGGCCGCGGAGGCGCTGCACGTCTCGGGGATCCTCGCGGTCGTGGTGGCCGGCCTCTACCTGGGCCACCACGCCGGGCAGGCGCATTTCGCCACCCGGCTGCAGGACATGGCCGTCTGGCGGGTGGCCGCGTTCGTGCTGGAATCGGTGGCATTCGCGCTGATCGGCCTCCAACTGCGGCCGATCATCAAGGATCTCGCCGGGCATGACCCGGGCCGCCTGGCCGCTGAGGCCGCGATCGTGCTGGGCGTCGTGATGCTCGCCCGGATCGTCTGGGTGTTCCCAGCCATCTACCTCCCGCGCTGGCTGGTTCCCGGGCTCGCCGAGCGCGATCCAGCGCCGCCGTGGCAGTCCACCGCCATCCTGTCCTGGGCCGGCATGCGCGGGGTCATCTCGCTGGCCGCCGCCGCCGCGCTGCCTGCCCGGGTGCCCCAGCGCGACCTGCTGGTCTTCCTGACGTTCGTCACGGTGCTCGGCACGCTGCTCGTCCAGGGCCTCTCCCTGCCGCTGCTGATCAAGCGGCTGGGCGTGACGGCCGGCCCGGCGGAGGAGCAGGCCGACATCCTCGCGGAGGCAGCCGCCCAGCAGGCCGCCTCCGCGGCGGGCCTGCAGCGGCTCGACGAGCTCGCTGGCACGGCACCTCGCGAGATCGTCGACCGGCTCCGCCGGCTAGCGCAGTACCGGCAGTTCAGCGCCTGGGAGCGGCTCAGCGACGGGCGGGGGCACGACCGCGCGGAAGCTCCGTCAGCCGCGTTCCGGCGGCTGCGCCGCGAGATGACCACCGCCGAGCGCGCCGCCTTCATCAAGCTCAGGGACGAGCGCAAGATCGACGACGAGGTGCTCGACCACGTGCTGCGCGGCCTGGACCTGGAGGAGGCCATGCTGTCCCGGGAGCAGCGTGACCTTTCCGAGGACGGCGCGGAGCAGTAACTAGGGCGTGATGCCCAGGTAGTCGCCGATCGCGGGCAGAATCGATGATGTGCGATTCCTATCCGGGCATGTCCCCGATCACGACCTGACCTACAGCGACGTCTTCCTGGTTCCCGGCCGGTCCGCAGTGGCGTCCCGGCTTGACGTGAACCTGGCCACCCGGGATGGCAGCGGCACCACCATCCCTGTGATCGTGGCCAACATGACGGCGGTCTCCGGCCGCAGGATGGCCGAGACGGTAGCGCGCCGGGGCGGCCTGGCCGTGCTGCCCCAGGACATCCCGGTGGACGTGGTCGCCGGCGTGGTGTCCTGGGTGAAGGGCCGCGACCTGGTCCACGACACCCCGATCACGCTTGGCCCGGGCGACACCACCGGCCAGGCGCTCGGCCTGCTCCCCAAGCGGGCCCACGGCGGGGTGGTGGTGATCGAGGACGGCAAGCCGGTCGGGGTGGTCACCGAGACGGACTGCAACGGCGTGGACCGGTTCACCCAGTTGCGCCAGGTGATGTCCACGGAACTGCTCACCCTCCCGGCCGGCATTGACCCGCAGCAGGCCTTCTCCCTGCTGCACGAGGGCAGGCACCGGCTGGCCCCGGTAGTGGACGCCGCCGGCCGCTGCGTCGGCATCCTGACCAGGACCGGGGCGCTGCGCGCCACCCTGTACCAACCTGCCACCGACGCCACCGGCCGACTGCGCATCGGCGCCGCGCTCGGCATCAACGGCGACGTGGCCGGAAAGGCCAAGCTGCTGCTCGACGCGGGGGTGGATGTCCTCGTCGCGGACACGGCCCACGGCCACCAGGAAAAGATGATCCACGCCTTGCGTGCGATCCGCGAGGCTGGCCCCACTGTGCCGCTGGTGGCGGGCAACGTGGTGACGGAGCGGGGTGTCGCGGACCTTGTCGCGGCCGGCGCGGACATCGTCAAGGTCGGCGTCGGGCCCGGGGCCATGTGCACCACCCGGATGATGACCGGCGTCGGCCGGCCGCAGTTCAGCGCCGTGCTGGAGTGTGCCGCGCAGGCCCGGCAGCTCGGCGCGCACGTCTGGGCGGACGGCGGCGTCCGGCATCCCAGGGATGTGGCGCTGGCCCTCGCGGCCGGGGCGTCCAACGTCATGATCGGGTCGTGGTTCGCGGGCACCTACGAGTCACCTGGTGACACGTTCCGTGACCCGGACGGCAAGCTGTTCAAAGAAAGCTTCGGGATGGCCTCAGCCAGGGCGGTCCGGCTGCGCTCCGCCGCGGACTCCTCCTTCGACCGCGCCAGGAAGGAGCTCTTCGAGGAAGGCATCTCGACGGCGCGGATGTACCTCGACCCGCGGCATCCGGGCGTCGAAGACCTGCTCGACGGGATCACCGCGGGATTGCGCAGCGCGTGCAGCTACGCGGGGGCCAGCGATCTCGACGAACTGCACGAGCGGGCGGTCGTCGGGGTGCAGAGCGCGGCCGGCTACAGCGAGGGCATGCCCCAGCCGACCAGCTGGTGAGCCGGGCACCGGGGGCTGAGCAGGCTCAGCCGGCGGCCAGCGCGCGGCAGGCGCTCGTGAAGGCGTCACTGGATCCGTAGCGCAGCGTCACCGTGGCGCCTCCCGCGTCCGCCGTCGAGGTGACGTGCCGGATTGCCCCGCGTGGTGTGAACACCTCGGTGAATGAGTTGTCCGGGCTGGCCAGCGCCAGTGCGGGCCCATGCCAGAACCCGTGGAACGCGACCACCCAGCCGTCGGGCAGGGCCGTCGGGGAGCCGCCGGTCAGATCGATTGTGCTGCGCGCTCCGTCCGTGCGCCACCAGGAGTGCACGGCTCCAGTCAGGGCGAAGGTGTAGGTGCTCCCGCCCTCGGTGCACAGCTTCGCGCTCCCGTGCAGGTTGTTGCACCCACCCCGGCCGTCGCAATCGACCCGGCCACGGGTGCCGAAGATGCCGCCCTGGAGATGGGTGAACAGCACGTACTTCCCGCCGTCGGTGGCCCGCACCGGGCCGTAACCATCCCACGTGCTCAACGGCGTGAACCGGCCGCCGATGTGCAGCGCCCAGGGCGTGGGGACGACATCGACCAGGAGGAAGACAACGATCAGGATGAGCAGCAGCCTGATCCAGATGTGCCGTCGGCGGCGCTGCCGTGGCTGGGGCTGGCTGTACTCCACCTGGCATCTCCTTCAGGATGAACCAGGCGAAATCTAGCCGATCTTGGATGCCGGGTCCAGGCCCGGCTCGCGGGAAACCTGGGCATCGGCCGCGGCTCCGGACGTCTCCCGGATCCACGTCCCGATCCGGTCAAGCAAGGCAGCGTCCATCCCGGTCTCGGCATGGCCGAAGCCAGGAACGATCCACAGCTCCTTCGGCTCACCCGCCGCCTCGTAAATCTGCTGGGCATGGTCGACCGGGAAGTACAGATCCTGGTCACCGTGCACCACCAGCAGCGGGACCGGCGCGATCCGCGCGGCCGCCTCGTCCGGCGGAAGCGGGTCCGGGTTCCAGCGCACCGGGCTCACCCGCGTCTTCAGCCAGGCCCTGGTGACCAGGCGGCCCAGCCGGCGCTCCACCGCGAAATGCACCCGGCGCATCGGCTTGGTGCCGCGGTAGTACCAGCGCCCCGGCCCGCTCACCGACACGACGGCATCAACCCCGCCGATCAGCCCCGCGTGCCGCACGGCGATCGAGGCACCCATCGAGAACCCGACGGTGACGATCCGCCGGTAACCCAGTTCGCGGGCGTACGCCACGGCGACATCCAGGTCCCTGATCTCCCGGTCACCCAGCGTGGACAGACCGCCGGAGCGGCCGTGGCCGCGGAAATCGAAAATGACCACCCCGCCAACTTTGTTGAGCCTGGTGGCCACCCGCCAGATGGCTGGCCGCTGCCACGACAGCGTGAAACCATGCGCCAGGACAACCGCGAGGCCCTTGTCGCCGGGCAGATGCGCGGCGTCGATCGGCACGCCGTCGCTGGTCACCAGCGTCAATGCCTTCACAACCGGTCGGCTCATACTCCCCATTCTGCGCGTACTGGCCGACCGGAACGCCCGCCCGGCTTCGCGGGCAGGCGGCCGGACGCGGGCCGGCCGGCCCGCACCGACATGTGAGAGCCTCTCCCCGGGAGGTAACTCGTGAAGATCGGACTGCAGATCCCTGACTTCACCACGCCGGGCGGACCCGCCCGGCTCGGGGCGGACCTGGCCACCGTCGCCCGCACCGCGGACGACGCCGGGTTTGACTTCATCGCGGTGATGGACCAGCCCGTCCTGACGACAACCCTCTGACCAGCGCGAATACCCGGCGCCTCCACCGTCGTTATCTCTGATTCATCCCCTGGTGTCCGGTTCAGTCCCGGACCATCCGGGCCGGATGACTCCCAGCATGGCTCCCAGATGCTCAGGCTTGACATCCGCTGTCAGCAGGTGGGCGACGCTGGCTAGGGGCCTCGGCGCGGCAGCCGCCGCCGATCGGTGGCGAGCACTCTGGCGGTTTCAAGGACCTGCGCTTGAACATGTCTGATCAGCGGTAACGTGCCTGCCGGGGATGATCTGGGCGCGCATTTGGCATGCGGGCTTGCGGGAACTGGGTACGCGGCAGAGGCAGTGAATCCGGATGCATGGAGACGATGCGCTCATTCAGCGTAATCTCGCTGGTGGATACGGGCGTCTTGCTGACAGAACTGGTCTGCCGGCGGCTGGGTCAAGTGGGGTGGGGCGGGGTGGAGGATCTGCGGCTGGAGGTCGCTGACTTCAGCGTCTCGGGCGGTGGCCTGGGGTGGCGGTGGGTGCTGACCGAGCCGGGCGGGGGGTTTGTCGCCGATCACCGGGTACGGCTTGAGGCCGACGAGTCAGAGTATGAGGCGTTCACGGACCTGGAGGGGTTTTTGCGGTGGCGGGCTGACCCGGAGGACCGGGTGGTCAGTGAGGCTGCGCTGGTGGCGGGGGTGGGCCGGTGGATGGGCGAGCGGGTTTTCGGTGAGGTGGGCGAGAAGTTAGCGGCGCGGGCTCCGGTGGTGGTGCGGGTGGTGGTGCCGGAGGCGGCGCGGGTGGTGGCGTTTAGGCCGCTGGAGCTGGCGGTGGTAGATGGCCGGTCGCTGGCCGCCCGCGGGGTGACGCTGGTGATGCAGGTCGGGGACCGGCGTGCGGGGGTGAAACGGCCGGTCGGGGGCCGGTTGCGGGTGGTTGGGTTGTTCAGCCTGCCGGAGGGCGGGGGGGCGGCGCTGAATCTGCGGCGGGAGCGGTTCGAGCTGGCCCGGCTGGTGCAGGACACAGCGGAGGTGCACGGCCGCGGGGTGGAGTTGCGGGTGCTGCAGTACGGGGTGACCCGCGACCGGCTGCGGACCGTGATGCGGGAGGGGGCGGGCTGGGATGTGGTGCACATCTCCGGGCACGGCGGCCGGGGCGCGTTCGTGCTGGAGCATCCTGACGGCCGGGCGGATCCGGTGTCCAGCAGCGAGCTGGTCGACCTGCTCGCCCCGGCCGCAAGGCAGATCAAGCTGGTGACCGCGTCGGCGTGCTCGTCGGCGGAGCTGACCGCCCGCGAGCACCTGCGGCTGCTTGGCCTGGCTCCGCCGGTCCGTGACGACGCCGCTGGCGCCACGGCGTCTGCCTCTCCTGAGGTGGTTGCCGCTGACGCTGGCCAGGACCCTGAGCTGGTGCCGGTGCTGGCGGCGGAACTGGTGGACCGGCTGGATTGCGCGGTGCTGGGGATGCGGTTCCCGGTGGTGGATGATTTCGCGATCGCGCTGAACCGGGAGCTGTACGGGCTGCTGGTGGGGCAGGGCCAGCCGCTGGCGGCGGCGGTAGGGATGGCGCTGCCGGATCTGGTGGCCGGCCCGGCGACCCCGGCGTGCCCGGCGATCTCGGCCGGGACACCGGCGCTGTTCGGGGCCCGGGCGGTGGACCTGGTACTGGAGGCGCCGGCCGGGGGGCCGCTGGTGTTCGACGCCGAGCGGACCAAGCTGGCTGATTTCCCCGACCAGCCGGAGCGGTTCGTGGGCCGGGTCGGGGTGATGGTCCGGGCCAACGCCGCGCTGGCCGAGCGCAGCGGCGCCTCCGGGGTGCTGTTTCACGGGATGGCCGGGGCGGGCAAGACCGCGTGCGCGCTGGAGCTGGCCTACACCCAGGAAGACAACTTCCGGGTCCTGGCCTGGTACAAGGCCCCCGACGACGGCCACGACATCACCACCGCCCTGAGCGACCTGGCCCTGGTGCTGGAGCGCAAGCTGCCCGGCCTCAAGCTCACCCACCTGCTCGATGACACCCATGCGCTGCGCGGGTTCCTGCCGGCACTGACGCAGTTCGCCGAGCGCAGCCGGGTGCTGGTGGTGATCGACAACATCGAGTCGCTGCTCGACCCCGGGACCGGGGACTGGCGGGACGCGCGGTGGGGCCTGCTGATCGACGCCCTCACCAGCCACGCCGGCCTGTCCCGGGTGGTGTTGACCAGCCGTCGGCGGCCCGCGCGGCTGGATCCGCAGGTGCGGGCCGAGCCGGTGCACGCGCTGTCCCGCGACGAGGCGGTGCTGCTGGCCCGCGAGCTGCCCAACCTGGGTGCCCTGATCACCGGCCCGCCGCCCGGCAGCGCCCAGCCCGGCCAGGTAGCGGCAGGGCGGGAACTAGCCGCCCGGGTACTAGCCGCCGCGCAGGGTCATCCGAAACTGCTGGAACTGGCCGACGGGCAGGCCACCGACCCCGGCCGGCTGGCCGGGCTGCTGGGCAGCGCCGACCAGGAATGGGCCCGCCGCGGCGTCGCCCCGGAAGGCCTGTTCACCTCCGCCGCCGGCGAGCCCACCGCTGATGCCGCCGATTACGCGGCGGTCCTCGACACCTGGACCCGGCAGGTCGCCGACGGCTTACCACAAGCTGCGCGGGTGATGTTCGGGCTGCTGTGCTGCCTGGAGGAAACCGACCGGATCCTCCCGGTGATCGACGGGAACTGGACTGACCTGTGGCAGCGGCTCTCCCTGCCCGGCACCCCCCCAGGCCAGGCCGCCGCGCTGGAACCCCTGACCAGCCAAGGCCTCATCGCGCCCGTCACCGACGCCGACGGGGACCCGGCCGGGTTCCAGGTCCATCCCGGCGTCGCCGCCGCCGGGCGCGCCCAGGCCGGCGACGGCGTCCAGGCCGCCGTCGACCACGAGGCCGCCGCCTACTGGAACACCCTCTACACGCGCGCGCTGGAGCAGGAGACCGGGTGGCTGATCGTGCGGGCGGGCCGGGCCGCCGTGCCCTACCTGCTCCGCCTCGGCGAGCAGCACCTCGCCCTGGTCCTGCTCGAACAGGTCCTCCACCGCGACAGGTCGCCTGGCACGGTCGCGGCTCTGCTGCCCGTCCTGCGCCAGATCGCCAACACCGCGCAAGGCAGCGACGACGCGATCGGGGCCGGGTTGCTCGTCGCCAGGGCGCTGGAGAGTATCGACCCGGACGCATCAGAACGCCAGCTCCGCAGCCTGCTCACCGCCGCAGCCGAACGCGGCGCCTACGGCCAAGCCTCGGCGATCTTGGTAAACCTGATCGACAATTACAGGATGGCCGGGCGGCTCGCCGAGGCGCTCGCGCTGGCTGGCGAATTGGCCGACTACACCCGCCAGGCCGGCCTGGGTCCCTGGACCCAGCTGCAGGACGAGAGAATCCGGCTCCAGATCCTTAACGCGCAGGGAAACGGCGAGCAGGTCCTTGCCGAGGTCACACGGCTGCGACAGCAAATGGCGGAACTGCCCGAGGAAAGCGATCAGCCTGAGGCAGCCGTGCTGTATAGCGTGCGCGAGGGCATCCTTGACACCGGCCGGTCAGCCGCCAGCCAGCTAGGACGCTGGGAGGTCGCGCTCGCGTTCAGCGCCGAGCTCCTGGAATCCTTGCAACGCCGCGGCGCATCGGTCCTCGAGACAGCCACAATGCGGTTCAACGACTACGGTCCGCTGCTGCGGCTCGGGCGCATCGCCGATGCCCGGTCGCTGCTGCTGGACTGCCGCGAGATTGACGAGCGTGAGCACAACACGGCAGGCCTCGGCAAGGATCTGTCCGCGCTAGCCGACGTTGAGGACGCGGCCGGGCACGTGCAGGACGCCATCGACCTAGAGCGTAACGCGCTGCGCTACAAGTACCTGCCCGGCGAAGTCGACGGCATCGCCGTCAGCCACCACAATCTCGGCAACTACCTAAGCCGTCACGCCGCCGACTACCCGCAGGCACTGGCGCACTACCTCGCAGCTGCGCTGCTTCGCGTACTGACCGGCATCGCAGGCACTGAAAGGTCCGTTAGGGCAGCGGCCGAGGACCTCGCCCATGCGCCCGCCAACGCCGCGGTCCCGGCGAGCGTGGATGTGCTGTGCGGCATGGTGGGCGAGGTTCCCGGTGTCCGCCTCGACCGCCTCCTCGGCCAGCTCACCACGGACCCCGAGGCCGCGCAGCGCGCTCTCGACGGGCTGCTGGCCCAGGCCCGTGCGCTGGCCGAAGGGGACGCTGATATCTCCAGGTATCTGGCGGCCTGGGATCCGGTGATCGCCGGTATCGTGGCCGCGGCCGGCGGCGACGACCAGGCCGCCGCAGCCGTGGAACAGCACCTCACCGCACGCCAGGACTCCGCCGACTGGGGGAACCTCGCCGCCGCGCTGCGCGCCGTCGTGCACGGCGAACGCGGCGACAGCCTGCTAGCTGGCCTGGACCGGATCGACACGGGCATCACCCGCCGCGCGCTCGACGCCCTCAGCGGCGACGTTGACCCGCCCGTGCCCCTCTGGCAGGCGAGCGCGCTGGCCGACCAGGACACGGATCTAGCCGGGTATCTGGCGGCCTGGGATCCGGTGATCGCCGGTATCGTGGCCGCGGCCGGCGGCGACGACCAGGCCGCCGCAGCCGTGGAACAGCACCTCACCGCACGCCAGGACTCCGCCGACTGGGGGAACCTCGCCGCCGCGCTGCGCGCCGTCGTGCACGGCGAACGCGGCGACAGCCTGCTAGCTGGCCTGGACCGGATCGACACGGGCATCACCCGCCGCGCGCTCGACGCCCTCAGCGGCGAGGTGGAACTGCCCGTGGCGCTGTGGCAGGCGATCCCGATTACGGGACTTATCGGGGACCTGATGCGTGCCGCAGGCGGCGACCAGGATGCCGCCAGCCAGGTCACCAATATGCTCACGAGCTGGGACCGTAACAGCGGCTTGTCGCCGCTGGCCGGTGCGCTGCGCCGCATCCTGGACGGCGAACGCGCACCCGCCCTGGCCGACGGCCTGGACCCTGCCGCCTCCGCCGTTGTGGCCACGATCTTGTCGCACCTGCCCCCCGCCCAGACTGCGACCGCCCCGGAGGCACCGTGAACCCCAGTCCTGCCGAACTGACCAGCCAGGTCGCCGCCCTCGACGACGGCCGCGCCATCGCCGCGCTGCACCTGATACTGGAACGCCAGGGCCAGCCCCTGGACCCCATCGACCTGCGCGATGCTCAGGACCACCTCGAACAGGCCCTGCACCAGCCCGGCATCCGCCAGCTCGCCGAGCCCGACCCGGCGGCCACCCCCGGCGCCCTGGCCCGCACCGCCCTGAACCACCTCGCCGCGACCGGCCAGGCCACCACAGACCTGATCCAGCACGCCATCACCCGCGCCGCCCCGCCCGCACAGCGCGACCCCGTCACCCTCGCCGTCGGCGCCCTGGCCCTGTACGCCTTCCGCACCGAGATCACCCTGCGCCGCGACCCCGAACAGGGCTGGACCTTCCAGCTGCACACCAAGCCCCTCAGCGACACCGCCCTGGCCCGCATCCTCAGCCAGCTCCTCGGCACCTTCGGTAACCGATAACCAGCCCACGACACCCGCTGCCGCAACCAAGCTGGCACATCAGCGGATGAACCCTGGCACCAATGGCAGCGGCCTAGCGGTTCTCAAGAACGACGCCCAAACCGCCGTGACCTGCGCAGAACACCTTCGTGGCGAAGACTTGGGCACGTATTCGGCACAGCCGCGCACCGAGAGTTCTAATGCCCGCGGCTCAGTATCGAACAGTCATCGCCTGACAGCTTGGCTCGAACTTCCGTTTGGAAATAGATACAGAGCCACCCGCCACCGCCAGCGTGACCCGCGCCGGCCGATAACCTGCAGAGGATGCTACGGCTGACGGCACTCTTCGATAGCTCCCAGGCTCCCTCGGCGCCCCGCAAAAACTCGGAGGCAGGCTCGTGAAGATTGGGCTCCAGATACCAGATTTCACCAGGCCAGAGGGATCTTCCACGCTCGGCCCCGCGCTCCGGGACGTGGCCCGGACAGCCGACGACGCGGGGTTCGACTTCATCGCGGTGATGGACCACTTCTTCCAGATTGGCGTGATCGGGCCGCCCGAGCGGGAAATGCTCGAGGCCTATACGACACTCGGGTACCTGGCCGCCTGTACCTCGCGCGCCACGCTCGTCACGCTGGTGACCGGCGTGGTCTACCGGCATCCCGGCATCCTGGCCAAGATCGTGACCACCCTGGACGTGCTGTCCGGCGGCCGGGCCTGGCTCGGGATCGGCGCGGCCTGGAACGATGAGGAGTCCCGCGGCCTGGGCATCCCGTTCCCGCCGACCGCGGAGCGGTTCGAGCGGCTGGAGGAGACGCTGCAGATCTGCCTGCAGATGTGGCGCGGGGACGAGACGCCCTACCAGGGCACGCACTATCAGCTGGAGCGGCCGCTCAACTCGCCGCAGGCGCTGTCCCAGCCGCACCCGCCGATCATGATCGGCGGCTCCGGCGAGAAGAAGACGCTGCGGTTCGTCGCCAAGTACGCACAGGCGTGCAACCTGTTCCCCGGCCCGGACCTGGCCCGCAAGCTGGACGTGCTCCGCGCGCACTGTGACGCGGAAGGACGCGACTACGACGAGATCGAGAAGACCTGCTACTTCATCTTCGACACCGGCGGCAAGGGCGAAAAGGCGGCCGAGATCGTCGACCAGCTGGGCAGCCTGGCCGAGATGGGCTTCCACGCGGCCATCGGCGCCGTCGCCAACGTCTGGCAGGTCACCCCCCTCGAAGTCATCGGCAGCCAGGTAATCCCCGCCGTCGCCGCCCTGTAAGCTCTCCGGCCAGCGTGCCGACCGGGGGGTGTGGCCCGCCTGGGTCAGAATGCGAGAACAGGCAGGTGGACGCCCAGCGTGGCCAGCAGGTGAGCAATGTCGTCCGGGTCCGAGGTAAAGACGCCGGCGCCTGCTTCCGCTGCGGTCAGGGCGACGAAACCATCCACCACGTCGGAGGTGCCGGATCTGGCCAGCAGCTTGCCCACGGGTGAGACGTGAACTTCCTCGAAGGGGACGATCTCGCAGCCCCGGAGAGTGAGCATCAATCGTGCTTGACGCCGCGGATCCCGGACCACCTGCGCGGCCACCGGCGCCGGCACGATGATGTGGTGCCGCTCGGCCAGCAGACCGGCATGGCGCTCCAAGGCTCTCGCGTCGGTACGGCCGTCGATGGCGATGAGGGCTCCGCTGTCGTATACGTAGTCGCTCAAGCGGCGCCGCCATGGGCCGCGTTGTACGCGCGCGCCTCATCCATGGCCCGCTCCGCCTCGGCTACCCATGCCTGCGCGTCTGCCTTCTCCTCTTCGGTCGGATACCCGTGCGCCCGGTAGTAGGCGTCGATGGCGGCCAGGCCGTCGAGCCGCTTGAGCTCCCAGGAGATCTGCTGAGCCAGAGCCCGCTCGACCACGCTGGAGATGGTGGTGTGCTCCCGCTCCGCGGTCCGCCGCACGTCAGCGGCGAGCGACTCGCTCACGGTGACGTTCAGCACCGCCTTCTTCTCGCTCATGTTAATAACATAACATGAGGGGCGGGGCCGGGTGGGCGTGGCCAGCGCGTAAAAGCGCCGCAGGCGCAGCGCAGGCCGCGGCCACCCGGCCCCGCCCTCCCCACTCCCGGTACGTTAACCATGCCCCGGCAGCAGCGGCAGGCTGCCGTCATCGACTGGAGGCAGCCCATGTCCGTGCTTCAGGCCCTGACCGAGGCCATCCGCAATGCCAGCGTGCAGGTCGTCGATCTCACCGCACCACTCTCGGAGTCGACTCCGGTGATCCAGTTGCCGGAGCCGTTCGGCAATACGGCGCCCTTTTCGCTGACCGAAATTAGCCGGTATGACGACCGCGGCCCGGCCTGGTACTGGAATGACATCACCACCGGCGAGCACACCGGGACGCACTTCGACGCGCCGGTGCACTGGGTCAGCGGCCGGGACGGGGCGGACGTGTCGCAGGTGCCGACCGGCCGGCTGATCGCGCCGGCCGTGGTGCTCGATTTCAGCGCGCAGGCCGCCGCCGACCCCGACTTCCTGCTGGAGATCGAGCACATCAAGCAGTGGGAAGACGAGCACGGGCCGCTGCCGGACGGCGGCTGGCTGCTGTACCGGACCGGCTGGGATGCCCGTTCTGCTGATCAGCAGGAGTTCCTGAACGCGAACGCCACCGGGCCGCATACGCCAGGAATCTCCGTGCCGTGTGCCCGGTGGCTCGCGGACGAGGCGCCGGTCATCGGGCTCGGCGTGGAGACGGTGGGCACCGACGCGGGCGCCGCGCACTCCTTCGACCCGCCATTCCCCTGCCACTCCGCGCTGCTTGGCGCGGGCAAATACGGCCTGACCCAGTTGCAGAACCTGGCCCTGCTGCCGCCGCGCGGCGCCGTGCTGATCGCCGGCCCGCTGCCGATCACCGGCGGGTCGGGCAGCCCGTGCCGGGCGCTGGGCCTGGTGGAGCGGGCCTGATGCTGGTCAGTGACGCTGTCGGGGCCGTCCTGGCCGGCCTCGGCGCGGACACCGTGTTCGGTGTCGTCGGCAGCGGGAACTTCCACGTGACCAACGCGCTGACCAGCCGGGGCGCCCGGTTCTACGCCGCACGCCACGAGGGCGGGGCGGCCAGCATGGCCGATGGCTGGGCCCGGGCGGCCGGGCGGCCCGGCCTGCTGTCCGTCCACCAGGGGCCCGGGCTGACCAACGCGCTCACCGGCATCACCGAGGCGGCCAAGAGCCGCACGCCACTTGTCGTGCTCGCCGCGGACGTGGCCGGCGCGGCGGTGCGGTCCAACTTCCGGATCGATCTGGACTCGATCGCCGCGTCGGTGGGCGCGGTGCCGGAGCGGCTGCACTCCCCCGGCTCCGCAGCCGCCGACGTGGCCCGCGCCTATCAGACCGCGCTGCGGGAACGGCGCACCGTCGTCCTGGCGATGCCGCTTGACGTGCAGGCAGCATCGTGCGAGCCGCCGTCGGTCGCCGCGCTGCCGCCGCTGCTGCCGTCGGCTCCGGCCCGGGAGGCGGCCCAGGACCTGGCCATGGCTCTGGTGACCGCCCGGCGCCCGGTCTTCGTGGCCGGCCGTGGTGCGCGGGCCAGCCGGGCCGGCAGCGACCTGTCCCGGCTCGCTGATGCCTCCGGTGCGCTGCTCGCCACCTCCGCCGCGGCCAAGGGACTGTTCCGGGGCAGCCCGTGGGACCTCGACGTGAGCGGCGGATTCGCCTCCCCGCTCGCGGCCGAGCTGATCAGCGCCGCCGACCTGATCGTCGGCTGGGGCTGCTCGCTCAACATGTGGACGATGCGGCACGGCAGCCTGGTCGGGCCGGAGGCCACGGTGGCGCAGGTGGACCACGAGGAGTCGGCGATCGGCGCGAACCGGCGCGTCCACCTTGGCGTCCTCGGCGACGTGGCGGAAACCGCCCGCGCGGTGCTGGACGTGCTGGGTGGCCGCACGGTCAGCGGTTACCGCAGCGAGGACCTGCGGGCGCGGATCAGCCGTGAGGTGCGCTGGCGTGACGTGCCTTATGCCGACGAGAGCGACGGGGGCCGGATCGACCCGCGCACGCTGACCATCGCGCTGGACGACATGCTGCCGGCGCAGCGGCTGGTCGCGGTCGACTCGGGAAACTTCATGGGGTACCCGAGCATGTACCTGTCAGTGCCTGACGCGGACGGGTTCTGCTTCACGCAGGCGTACCAGTCCATCGGCCTCGGCCTGGCCTCCGCGATCGGCGCCGCGATCGCCCGGCCGGACCGGCTGCCGGTCGCCGCGCTCGGCGACGGCGGCGCGCTGATGAGCGTCAGCGAACTGGAGACAGCCGTCCGGCTCGGCCTGCCGATGGTCATCATCGTGTACGACGACGAGGCGTATGGCGCCGAAGTGCATCATTTCGGTCCCGACGGGCACCCGCTGGACAGCGTCCGGTTCCCGCCTGCGGACATCGCCGCCATCGGCCGGGGGTTCGGCTGCGCTGCGGTCACCGTGCGCGGCACGGGCGACCTGGGGCCGCTGCAGGCCTGGCTGGACGGGCCGCGGAAGCGTCCCGTGCTGATCGACGCCAAGATCACCTCGGCCCGCGGCTCCTGGTGGCTTGAGGAGGCCTTCCGCGGGCACTGACCGCGGGGCTGGCCCGGACGGGCACCGGGCCCCGGCAGGCGCTGGCCCCGGCGGGCACCGGGCCCCCGGCAGGCGCCGACCTGGGCGGGCACCGGCCTTGGACAGCACTGCGCCCGGCGGCCCTCCCCTTGGGTGGCGCGGGAAGGCCGCCGGGCGAACTAGCAGTGCTGGCTGATCAGCCGCAGCCGGTTAGCCGTCGCCGTGCGGGACGGCCTCAGCATCTCTGGCGGCCCCAGCGGGCACGGCCTCAGCCGCGCCCGCACCAACTCCGATGAGCGACTCCTCCGGGTAGACGACCTCGCCATGGGCCGCCGCATCGCCGATTTCGAGAACCTCGTCCGGCATCCGCAGCTTGATGAACAGGCCGATGACCCGCAGCAGGATGAACGTCACCAGGGCGTCCCAGACGATGACCGTGAGCGCGGCACCCGCCTGGATGAGCAGTTGCTTCGGGTGCCCGTAGAAGAGTCCCGCCGTGGTGAAGCCGGAACTCTTCCCGACCCCGAGATAGACGATCATCTTCGGGTCGGCGAGCAGGCCGACGAGCAGGCCGCCGGCCAGGCCGGCGATGCCATGGGTGTAGACCACGCCGAGCGTGTCGTCCACCTTGCTGAACGGCGGCACCTTGCTGAGGTAGTTCCAGGCGAACCAGACGATGGTGCAGCCGACCACGCCGATCACGATCGCGCCGACGCCGTTGACATAGCCGGCCGCGGGGGTGATGCCGACCAGGCCGACGATCATGCCGTTGATACCGCCGAGGAAGGTGGGCTTCTTCTCCTTGGTCCCCACGATGTCCAGGATGATCCAGGTCATCAAGGCGGTGGCGGTGGCCAGGTTGGTGTTGAGCACGGCCGCGGCCGCGTCCGCGCTGGCGAAGTAGGGGTCACCGCCGTTGAACCCGTTCCAGCCGAGCCACAGGATGCCGGCCCCCACGGAGACCAGGAGCAGGTTGTTCGGCACACCGTGGTCGCGGTCCCGCTTCAGCCTGGGCCCGATCACCGCGGCGGCCACGAAGCCGGACACACCGGCGGCCAGGTGGATCACATAGCCACCACTGAAGTCGAGCGCGCCCTTCTGCGCCCAGTAACCGCCGCCCCACAGCAGGAACGCGTTCACCGCGTAGGCGAAAGTGGACCAGAGCGGGACGAAGATGATCCAGACCTTGAAGTTGATCCGGCCGATCACGCTGCCCAGGAACAGCAGCGGCGTGATCGCAGCGAATACGAACTGGAAGTACACGAGGGCAGACTGGGAGAAGTGGAACTTGGGCATGAACCCAGCGCCACTGACCAGGGGTATGTGCGCTTGCCCCTGCTCGTTGAAGGCTCCCAGCACGGTGTTGGGCTTGCCGACGAACTGGCCGATCCACGGCTGCCCGAAGCCCATCTTGAAGACCCATAGGACCCAGACGATGAGGACCATCGCGAAGCCGCTGAAGGCCATCAGCATGGTGTTCACGGCCCACTTGCGTTGTACCAGGCCCCCGTACAGCACGGCGATGCCTGGAAGGCTCATGAGGCCGACCAGCGTTGCGGCTGTCAACTGCCAGGACGTATCCCCGGCGTTCAGCCAACTCGGATAGGGAACCACTGCTCTCCGCCTCCATGGGGCTACCCTGGAAGGGCTTGCCGGGGGGTTCCGGTCCTGGCTCCGGCACCCCAGGTAGGGAGCGGAACGCGTTCCGGGCTAGCACAGCGCCGTGATCCGGGGTCCCCCCCGGGCTAGCACAATCCGGCCGGCCACTTCGGTGTCCGTCAAGAACGCTTCATGTTTCCCATGGGCGGGTTTCGGACACGTTTCCCAACTGTTACGCCGCAGACAACGGAGCAGGACCTCCGGCCAGTCACGTTTCTTCCCTGTTTCGGCGCGACCAAAACCAGCGTGGCACAGCACGCGTTTTAGGCTAGATCGGCCGTGTATGACCCCCCGCGGCACGGTCCCGCCGCTGGTCGTCACCGGCCCACCGGGGGCCATGGGAGGCGGCCGGATCCGGGATGCGGGCAGCGCCGAAAGTCCTTCCGCCAGCGGCATACCTGGCGTGCGGGTGACTGTCAGCCGGCCTCTGGCCGGCCTGGCCGGCCACCCGGCCGGTCTCCCGCGACGCGGCGGGTTAGGACTTCTGTCACGTTCCCGTAACAGTGAGCCGGAGGACTTGAGTCCCGTACCAGGACGAAATACGCTCCCCACATCTCGCTTGGTAAGCGCTTACCTCGTTACCGGACAACCAGCGCGGGAAGAGGGACAGCTCCCTTCGAGCGCGGCCGGTAAGCGCTTACCACATGGGAAACAGGGCCTTCCTGGGCGCTCAGGCGCCGGGCAAGGACAGCGGTGCCGCAAAGGAGCGTGCCGGTGGACGACGGCGACACGGGTCACATCCCGCCCACGATCTACGACGTGGCGCGGGTGGCCGGCGTGTCGATCGCTTCTGTCTCCCGGGTCCTCAACGGCCGGCGCAATCCGCTGCCCGATACCCGGGAGCGCGTCCTGCAGGCGGTCGCCGAACTCGGCTTCATCCCGGACGGCGCGGCGCGGGCGCTGAGCGCCCGGCTGAAGGAGGTCATCGGGGTCGTCATCCGGCGGCCGTCGGTGACCGTAACCGACGCCGGCGTCTTCGAGGACGAAGAGGAGAGCCTGCAGTTCCCCGACCTGATCAACCGGGGTATTGAGGTGGCCGCCCAGCGCCGGGACTACAACCTGCTGGTCTGCTCCGTCGACGTGGACGACCACGACGACAGCAGGCGGATCTTCGCGCTGGCCCGCAAGAGCGACGGGCTGATCCTGCACGACCAGCTGCTCGGCCCAGGCCAGCTGGAGCGGCTGTCCCGGCAGATCCCCATCGTGACCCTGGCCGGGCCCGGCACGAAAAGCACCTCGAACGTGGACGGCGACAACGCGGGCGGCATGCGGGACCTGGCCCGCCACCTGGTCCAGGACCACGGCTACCGCACCCTGGCCTACCTGGGCGGGCACGCCGACAGCCCGAACAACCTGGCCCGCCGCGCGGCTTTCGTGGCTGAGGTGGCGGCGGGCGGGGCGTCGTTCGTGGACGGCCCGCACTGGCAGGGCAATTACTCGGCAGCAGGCGGTGCGCGGGTCATCGACCGGCTGCTGGCCAGGTCGGACGCGCTGCCGCAGGCCATCGCGTGCGCGAATGACCAGTCGGCGCTCGGCGTGGTCTACGCGCTCGGCCAGCGCGGCATCGACGTGCCCGGGGATGTGGCCGTGACCGGCTTCGACGACATCCCCGTCGCCCGCCACCTGCGGCCCCAGCTGACCACCGTGCGGCAGCCGATCCAGGAACTCGGCGCCACCGCATTCGAGATCTTGTTTTCCATGATCGGCAATGGCGAGGCGTCCGGCCGCGACATCGTCCTGCCCACCCGGCTGATCCGCCGCGAGAGCTGCGGCTGCCCGCCAGAAACCACCTCGCCCGCGTGGCGGCCCGCGCTCAGGGAGATGTAGCCATGCGAGTTCTCGCCAGAAGGATCGCGTTCTACGTCGTCACGGCCGTGGCCGCGATCACCGTCGACTTCTTCATCCCGCGGGTAATGCCGGGCAACCCGGTCTCGGCGGTCCTCGCCCGGCTGCAGGGCCAGGTGACCCAGAACACCATCCGGTCCCTGGAACAGCAGTACGGCCTGAACACCAAAGAGGGCCTGTGGGGCCAGTACGTCCACTACCTGTGGAACCTGGTCCAGGGCAACCTGGGCGTCTCGACGAGCAGCTACCCCTCTGCGGTGACCACCGTCATCCGTGGCGCGCTGCCCTGGACGCTGGGCCTGGTCGGCACGGCGACCGTGCTGAGCTTCGTGCTGGGCACGCTGATCGGCATCCTTGTCGCCTGGCGGCGCGGAACCTGGCTCGACAACCTGCTGCCCGCCACCACGTTCTTCCAGGCCGCACCGTATTTCTTCGTCGCATTCCTGGCCCTGGACCTGTTCGCCACCCGGCTGGGCTGGTTCCCGACCGGCCGCGCCTACGGCCAGCTTGATTTCCCCGGCTTCAACGGGACCTACATCGGCGACGTGCTCAGCCACGCGGTGCTACCCGCCCTGACGATCGTGCTCTGCTCGGCGGCCGGCTGGATCGTCGGCATGCGGAACGTGATGGTCACCACGATGGACGAGGACTACGTCCTGGTGGCGCAAGCCAAGGGGCTGCCCAAGGGCCGGGTGATCTGGTACGCGGCGCGGAACGCCATCCTGCCCAGCGTGTCCGGCTTCTCGCTGGCGATCGGGTTCGTGGTATCCGGCGCGCTGCTCACCGAGATCGTCTTCAGCTACCCGGGACTGGGCTTCATCCTGCTGCAGGCCGTCGGCTCGCGCGACTACCCGCTGCTGCAAGGGATCTTCCTGGTCATCACGTTCGCCGTGCTGGCCGCAAACCTGGCTGCGGACTTCGTGTACGTGCTCCTAGACCCACGTACCAGGCAGGAGGCCTGACATGTCCACCGGCACCGGCCTTTCAGGCACCGGCCTCCCCGGCAGCGGCCTCCCGGGCACCGGCCTCGCCGACCCAGGCACCGGGCCGCCATCCGGGCCACCGCTGGCCCTTCCGCTGCCCGGCCGGGCGCGGAAGTTCCAGCTGCCCCGGTCACCGAAGATCCTCGTCGGCCTCGTGATGCTGGCCGCCTTTCTCATCCTGGCCGTCATCGGCCCGTGGCTGGCCCCCTTCAACCCGTCGGCCAGCGTGTCCACCACGAACGGCGTTCCGCAGCCTCCCTCCGGCGCGCACTGGCTGGGCACCACCCAGCTCCAGCAGGACGTGTTCTCCCAGATGCTGGCCGGCGGACGGAGCACCATTTTCGTCGCGTTCGTCTCGGGAGTCATCGCCACGGTGCTGTCCGTCGTGCTCGGGGTGTCCGCCGGCTATCTCAGCGGCCTGGCCGATGACCTGCTGTCGGTGCTGGCCAACTTCTTCCTTGTGCTGCCGGCCCTGCCGCTGCTCATCGTGGTCTTCGGCTTCCTCCCGCCGTCCGGCGGCAACAATGACCTGCTCATCGGGCTCATCATCAGCGCGACCGGCTGGGCGTGGGGAGCGCGTGTGCTGCGCGCGCAGACTCTCTCGCTGCGCAGCCGCGACTACGTCGAATCCGCCCGGATCATCGGCGAACGCCAGTGGCGGATCATCGGGTTCGAGATCCTGCCCAACCTCACCCCGGTGGTGGCCTCGTCGTTCCTGTTCACCGTGCTGTACGGGGTGGGCACGTACACCGCCATCGCCTTCCTTGGCCTGGTCAACCCGGAGCACTGGAGCTGGGGCGCGATCTTCTTCTGGGCGCAGAGCGCGGAGGCGGAAGTCAGCGGCTACTGGTGGTGGTACCTGCCACCCGGGTTCGCCGTGGCTTTCCTCGGCACGGCGCTCGCCCTGCTCAACTTCGGCATCGACGAGTTCATCAACCCGCGGCTGCGCGCGGCGGGCCTGACCCGGCGGCTGGCGAAGAAGGCCGGCCACGGCAACCTGCCACGGCGTTTCGTGCTCGGCGTGACCCCGGTCGTGCGGGCCAGCGAGAAGAGCCAGCCGTGACCGCCGACAGCGCCCGGACGGACCAGACCCCGGCGCAGAAATCTCCGGCCCTGACCCGCCCTGCGGCCAGCCCGCGAACGACTGGCGAGCCCTTGCTGGAGATCCGCGAGTTCTGCGTGGACTACGGCGCCGGGGACGAGGCGGTGCACGCGGTGATCGGCGCCGACCTGGTGCTGCGCCGGGGTGAGGTACTCGGCCTGGCCGGGGAGAGCGGGAGCGGGAAGTCCACGCTCGCCTATGCGGCGACCCGGTTGCTCCGCGCTCCGGGGATGATCACCGGCGGCGCGGTGCTGTACCACCCGGCCGAGGGGCCCACCGTCGACCTGCTGGCCCTCGACGAGGATGCCTTGCGCTCGGTGCGGTGGTCGCAGATCGCCGTGGTGCTGCAAAGTGCCATGAACGCGCTCAACCCGGTGCTGAGGATCGGCGCGCAGCTCACCGACGTGCTCCGGGTGCACGTGCCGGGCATGGACCGGGCCGCCGCCCGGGCCAGGGCGGGCGAACTGCTCGCCATGGTCGGCATTACCGCCGACCGGCTCGGCAGCTACCCGCACGAGCTGTCCGGCGGGATGCGGCAGCGCGTGATGATCGCGATGGCCCTGGCCCTGGAGCCGCAGATCGTCATCCTGGACGAGCCGACGACCGCCCTGGACGTGGTCACCCAGCGGGAAATCCTCGAAGAGCTGATGATCCTGCGCGAGCGGCTCGGCTTCGCGGTCCTGTTCATCACGCACGACCTCTCGCTGCTGGTCGAGGTCGCCGACTCGATCGCGGTCATGTACGCGGGCCGCCTGGTGGAGCGGGCCAGCGCGCAGAGCCTGTGCCGCGCCACCCGGCACCCCTACAGCCTTGGGCTGCTGAACTCCTTCCCCGCCCTGCACGGGCCGCGCAGGCACATGACCGGAATCCCGGGGTCCCCGCCGGACCTGCGTGCCCTGCCCGCCGGGTGTGTCTTCCACCCGCGCTGCCCCTACGTGATGGACCGGTGCCGGGTCGATGACCCGCCGCTGCTGACCCTGGAGCCGGAGGGCGACCGGCTGGCCGCCTGCTGGCTGCAGGACGGATCCACGCCCGCCCCTGCCGAGCTCGCCCGCGACCTGCGGAGCCAGTCATGACCGAACCCATCCTGACCACCAGCCCGCCGGAAACCGGCCCGGTGCTCCTCGAAGCACGCGGCCTGACCAAGCACTTCCCGGTGCACCGGGAACGCGGGTCGAAGCGGGCCGCGCGGCTCGCCCGGCGCAGCGCGCCGGCCGGGGACTCATCCCAGGCACGAGGGGTGGTCGTGCACGCGGTCGAGGATGTCTCGCTCGCCCTGTCGCGGGCCGGCATCACCGCGGTGGTCGGCGAGAGCGGCTCGGGCAAGTCGACCCTGGCCCGGATGCTCGCCCGGCTGATCATCCCGACATCCGGTGAGCTGCTGCTCGACGGCCGCACCGCCTCGACTTCGAACCGGGACCGGCGGGAGTACGCGCGGGACGTCCAGCTCGTCCTGCAGGATCCCTTCTCGTCGCTCAACCCGGTCCACGACGTGCGGTACCACCTGGCGCGGCCGCTCCTGGTGCACGGGCTGGCCAAGCGTGGCGCCGGCCTGGACGAGGCGATCAAGGGCCTCCTGGAGCGGGTCTCGCTCAGCCCGGCGGATCAGTTCCTCGGCAAGTACCCGCACGAGATGTCGGGGGGCCAGCGCCAGCGGGTGGCGATCGCGCGGTCGCTCGCGGTCACCCCGCGAGTCCTGCTCGCGGACGAGCCCGTGTCCATGCTCGATGTCTCGATCCGGCTTGGCATCCTCAATCTTCTCGGCGACCTGCGGGAGCGGGACGGGCTGACGATCCTCTACATCACCCACGACATCGCTTCCGCGCGCTATCTGGCCGACGACATCGTCGTCATGTACGCAGGCCAGGTCGTCGAGTACGGGCCGGCCCAGTCAGTTACCGACCACCCGTCCCATCCCTACACCCAGCTCCTGCTCAGCGCGGCGCCCGACCCTGACCGGGTCGAGCCGCCGTCGCTCCAGGGGCGGGGCTCACCGCCGAGCCTGGTCTCGCCACCGAGCGGCTGCCGCTTTCACCCGCGGTGCCCGCATGCGATGGCGGTCTGCGCTCAGCAGACCCCGCCGGACGCTCAGGTCGGCTCCGGCCACCTGAGCGCCTGCTGGCTGCACGCCCAGGGCCTGGACACCGACCAGGCCCGGCCTCTGGCGGGGCGGCCGGATAGCCGCCCGCCCGCGCCTTCCAGATCCACACCTGACCCGGGAGAGGAGACGTGATGAACCGGGCTGACACGTCGCGGGTACCGCCCTGAGTCCCACGACGGCACACAACTGCAGTCCGGGTATTGGGGCAGCGCCCGGCCGACCCGCAGACCGCCCCACTGACAAATAGACCCCGACACGGTCCTTAACAACAGGCCGGCGACGAGCCGGCCGGGCACAACGGAGTTTAAGCAATGAAACATGTAGCCCTGAAAAGCCTGGCCGCGGCCAGCGTCCTCGCCATGGGGATCGCTGCCTGCGGCAGTTCAGGCGGCGGCAACGCCAGTGGCACGAGCAGTGCCAAAGCGGCGACTGGCAAGACGCTGGTCGTTGAGAGCACCCCGCTCTCGCCCATGACCGACACCTTCAACCCGTTCTCGCAGACATCCACGGGTTTCGTCACCAACGCGGTCAGCCTCTATAACGAGCCGCTGTACATCTTCAACACGCTGAATCCCACCCAGGCGCCTAACCCGTTCCTCGCCTCAGGCCAGCCCACCTGGTCGAACGGCGGCAAGACGCTCACCATCCCGGTCCGGGCGGGCGTGAAGTGGAACGACGGCAAGCCCTTCACCGCGAGTGACGTCGCCTACACGTTCAACCTGCTCAAGGCGAACCCCTCGCTTTACTCCTCCGGCGCGCCCGCGGTAACGAGTGCCTCGGCATCCAGCGCGACATCGGTGACGCTCAACTTTGCCGCGCCGGAATACGCCAACCTGTTCCTGATCGGGCAGGTGTACATCGTTCCGCAGCACATCTGGAGTTCCGTCACCAACCCGGCCACATTCGCTGACCCGAACCCGGTCGGCACCGGCCCGTTCATGCTCGACAAGTTCTCGCCACAGGGTTACACGCTCAAGCAGAACCCGTTGTACTGGCAGAAGAGCAAGGTGCACGTCCCGGAAATCGACTTCCCCTCCTACAACACGAACGCCAACCTCGTCCCGCCGATCGCCAGTGGCCAGATCGACTGGGCCGGTAACTACGTTGCCGACATCCAGGGCAACTTCCTGTCCAAGAGCACGGACAACCACACCTGGACCAGCAGCGTGCCGTACTTCAGCGACAACAACGTGGTGTCGATGTTCCTCAACGTCACCAAGGCACCGCTGAACGACGCCGCCGTGCGCCAGGCGATCAGCTTCGGCGTCAACCGCCAGCAGCTCTCCACCCAGGGCGAGACCGGCTACGAGCCGCCCGCCACCTCCTCCAGCGGCCTGATGCTGCCCGCCCAGAGCAGCCTGCTCAGCTCGACACTGGCCAACGACCTCCCGGCCACCGGCGACGCGGCCAAGGTCAGCTCCATCCTCACCCACGATGGGTGGGCCAAGGTCGGCGGTAAGTGGACCAAGGGCGGGAAGAAGATCACCTTCTCCATCTCCGACCCGATCCCGTACAGCGACTACTACACCGACTCGCAGCTGATCGCGCACCAGCTGAACGCGCTCGGCTTCGACGTCACCGCCGCTGGCATCGGCAACCCGGCCACGTGGGCCGGCGACGTGGCCAACGGCACGTTCGACGCGACGATCCACTGGAGCAACCAGGGTCCGAACCCGTACTTCTTCTTCGACAACTGGATGGACAGCAGCCTGACCGCGCCCATCGGCAAGCCAGCCGGCGGCGACGTGGGGCGGTACAAGAACCCCGCGGCCCAGACGGCACTGAACCAGTTCGCCAGCTCCGGCGACAGTGCCACCCAGGCGCAGGCCATCACCAAGCTGGAGACCATCATGTCCACCGATGTCCCGGTCGTCCCGCTGCTGTACGGCGGGGCATGGAGCGAGTACTCGACCAGGAACTACACCGGGTGGCCGTCCTCAAGCAACCCCTACATGGTCCCGGTCCCGAACATTCCCTACATCGAATACACGATCCTGCAGCTCAAGCCGGCG
>CAYPQM010000078.1:0-31581 GCA_964412845.1 uncultured Streptosporangiaceae bacterium | reverse complement strand
GGGCCGCCGCGCGCCGAGCGGCCGCGCGCTGAGCGGCCGCGCGGCGGCCCGGCTGCTGGCCGGCGCCGGGCGCGGCTGCCGGGTGCGCACCTTTCCCGGCTCTGCGGTCCCGCGGGATTCCGCTGTGCTCTGGGATTCGGCTCTGCTGCGGGACTCCGCCGAGCGGCCGGCCGGTACCGGCCCGGGCCGGCCCGGCACCGGGCGGGCGGGCGTGCCCTTCGTCCGGGTGCCCAGGCCGGCCTGCGTATCACTGCGTCCGCTCACCACTGCGTCCCCCTTGCCATCCCGCTGTCCCCCTTGCTCCTGCTCCCGCTGACGCGGGTCGCGCGATCCGCCTGCCGGTCGCTGACCGGGGTCCCCCGACCCACCTGTCTCTTACTGGCCCGGGTGTCCCGACCCATTTGTCTCTTGCTGGCCTGGGTGTCCCGACCCACCTGTCTCTTGCTGGCCTGGGTGCCCCGGCCCGCGGGGCTCTCGCTGATCCGGACGTCCCGGTCCGCGTGCCCCCCGCTCACGCGGCGTCCCTGATCCGCTCGGCCGCCCGCAGCCGGGCGGAGGCGGCCCTCGGGTTACCGGCCACCTCGTCAGCTGACGGCCGCTGCGCGCCGCGAGTCAGCAGCCGGAACCGGGGCCGTGCCGACTCCAGCGGCACCGGCAGCCCCGGTGGGGTGGTGTCGGCGGCCGCGCCGGCCAGGGCCGTCTTGACCACCCGGTCCTCCAGCGAGTGGTAGGCGAGCACCACGATGCGGCCACCCACGGCCAGTGCGTCCAGTGCCGCGGGCAGTGCTTGGCGGAGCGCGTCCAGTTCGCCGTTGACCTCGATCCGCAGGGCCTGGAAGGTCCGCTTGGCCGGGTTGCCGCCGGTCCGCCGGGCGGGCGCGGGGATCGAGTCACGGACTATCTCGGCCAGCCGCGCGGTGGAGGTCAGCGGGGCCTTCGACCGCTCCTTCACCACGGCGGCCGCGATCCGCCGCGCGAACCGCTCCTCGCCGTACTCGCGGAGTACCTGGGCGATCCGTGCGGCTGGATAGGTGTTGAGCACTTCCGCGGCGGTGAGCGGGTTGCCCTGATCCATCCGCATGTCCAGCGGAGCATCGTAGGAGTAGGCGAAACCACGGCCCGGGTCATCCAGCTGCGGCGAGGACACGCCCAGGTCGAACAGGACACCCTGGACCCGGCGGTCGCCCTGGCGGGACAGCAGTTCGGGGATCTCGTCGTTGCGGGCCTGCACCAGGGTCACCCGCCCGGCGTAGGGGGCGAGCAGGACGGCGGACTCCTCGATCGCCTGGGCGTCGGCATCCACCCCGATCAGAGCCAGGCCCGGGTGCGCGTCCAGCAGCGCGCGGGCGTGCCCGGCCCGGCCCAGCGTCGCGTCCAGCACGATCGCGCCGCGCGGCTCGAGAACCGGAGCGAACAGGCCAAGGACCTCCTCGACCATGACCGGAAGATGCCCGGCTGCCGCTGTGCCCATCGCCCCCCCTCTCACCGTGCCTTGGCCCCGCTCGGGTTCGGCGGGCAGCGCCGCGTCCCTGGCGGCTGGCCAGGTCCCCATCCGCGCGACGCGCGGGCGGCCCGGAAATCGCCTGGCGCCGGGGAAGTGACGCCAGCCGACGTGATCACCCAGGCGCGGGTGGAGACCTCGCCAGCCGCAGCGGTGCCGGTTGTTACCGGCCCCGCTCACAGAACTCCGGGTAGCACCTCCTCGGATGCCGTCGAGAACGCGTCCTCTTGCTGAGCCAGGTAGGAATCCCAGGCGGCGGAGTCCCAGATCTCCAGCCGGGTGTTGGCGCCGATCACGGCACAGTCGCGGTCCAGGGCCGCGTAGTCGCGCAGCCCGGGCGGGATGGTGATCCGGCCTTGCTTGTCCGGGATCTCGTCAGAGGCGCTGGCGAAGAACACCCGGCTGTAGTCCCGGACGTTCTTCGCGGTCACCGGTGCGGTCCGCAGGGCCTCGGTGATCCGGGCGAACTCCGGGACCGGGAAGACGTAGAGACAGCGCTCCTGGCCCTTGGTGATCACCAGACCCGCCGCGAGCTCCTCACGGTATTTGGCGGGCAGGAACAGCCGGCCCTTCTCGTCGAGGCGGGGCGTGTGAGTGCCCAAGAACATCGGCGCTCACCTCCCACTCCCCGATACGCAGTCGCCACGCGTAAGCTCTGTCCCCCCACAGCGCACCACTGTACCCCACATTTCCCCACCGTCAACGCTCCCAGAGCTCATATCTGGCGTATCCGCTCCCGAAGTGCCAGCTCAGAGTGATGGAGCGAAGTGGGGTGCTGGACCCTCGGGTTACCCGGCTGATGAACCTCACAGCTCTATCGCGCGTGAGCCATGGCAGGACGTACTGTCGGTACGGACCATCACATTGGCGGCGGCGCAGCAGGCCGACGATCAGGATGCGCCAGGCAGCAAGGAGGACAGGTGTCCTTGGACATAGGGCAGGGCGCCGAGCGCACGCTCGACGACCTGGTGCAAGTGGGTCACAGCGTCGGCCAGGCCATCGAGTCAGTAATCGAGGGAAAGGCAGGCGCTGTCCGGCTGGCCATTACTGTCCTGCTGGCCGAGGGGCACGTGCTGATCGAGGACGTCCCCGGCGTCGGCAAGACCATGCTGGCCAAGGCGCTCGGCCGGTCGACCGACTGTTCCGTCCAGCGCATCCAGTTCACGCCGGACCTGCTGCCCAGCGACATCACCGGGGTCAGCGCCTACAACCAGGAACGCAGGGACTTCGAGTTCAAGCCGGGCCCCGTCTTCGCCAACATCGTGGTCGGCGATGAAATTAACCGGGCCTCCCCGAAGACTCAGTCCGCACTGCTGGAATGCATGGAAGAGCGGCAGGTGACCGTGGACGGCGTCACCTACCCGCTGGAGCGGCCGTTCATGGTCATCGCCACCCAGAACCCGGTGGAGATGGAGGGCACCTATCCTCTCCCCGAAGCTCAGCGGGACCGCTTCACCGCGCGCATCGCCATGGGGTATCCCAGCCCCGAGGCGGAACTGGCGATGCTGGACGCGCACGGCTCATCGTCACCGCTGGACACGCTGAAGCCGGTGGCCACCGCCGGGGACGTGCGGGACCTGATCGCTGCCGTCCGCCGGGTGCATGTCGCCGAGGCCCTGAAGCGGTATGTCATTACCCTGGTCGGCGCCACCAGGGCGTCGCCGGAACTGCGGCTGGGCGCCTCCCCGCGCGCCGCCCTGCACCTGCTGCGGGCCAGCCGGGCGCGCGCCGCGCTCGACGGCCGTGACTTCGTGATCCCCGATGATGTCCAGGCGCTGGCTGGCCCGGTTCTCGCCCACCGGCTGCTGCCCACCGCGGAGGCCATGGTCGAGCGGCAGTTTCCCGAGCGAGTGCTGGCAGCCATCGTCGAGCAGGTGCCGCTGCCCCGGCTGCGGTGAGCGCAGCGGGCCGCGACGCCGCGGCAGGGGGAAGCACCGGGGTGCGGGCCATGCTCAGCGCATTCACGACTCGCGGCAAATCATTCCTCGCGGCCGGCGGCACGGTCGTGGTGATCGCGCTCAGCCTCGGCGAGCGCGCCCTGCTCAGCGTCGGGCTGGCGCTCATCGTCCTGCCGCTGTTCGCCGCCCTGGCCACCGGCCGGACCCGCTACCGGATCCGCAGCCTGCGCAAGGTCACCCCGCCACGGGTGCCCGCTGGCCAGAACGCCACGGTCTCGCTGCGCCTGGAGAACATCTCCCGGCTGCCCACCGGGCTGCTGCTCGCCGAGGACACCGTGCCCTACCCGCTGGGCACCCGGCCCCGGTTCGTGCTTGAGCGCATCGAGCAGGGGGGCGCCCGCGAGCTCACCTACCCGATCCAGTCGGGCGCCCGGGGCCACTTCACCATCGGCCCGCTCTGGGTGCGCGTGGCGGACGCGTTCGGCCTGGTGGAACGGGGCCACTCCTTCGCGGCGCACAGCACCCTCGTGGTCACCCCCGCGATCACGCCGCTGCCGCGGACCACTCTCGCCGGGAGCTGGCACGGTGAGGGCAGCGGCCGGACCCGGACCGCGTCCACGTCGGGTGAGGACGACGTGGTACCGCGCGCCTACCGGGACGGCGACGAACTGCGCAAGGTGCACTGGCGCTCCACCGCGCGGCACGGCGAGCTGATGGTCCGGCGGGAGGAACAGCGCTGGCGGAACCGCGCAGTGCTGCTCCTGGACACGCGGGCCGGCGCGCATGCTGGCGCCGGGGCGGGCTCGTCCTTCGAATACGCGGTCAGCGCGGCCGCCTCGATAGGCGTGCACCTGGCCCGGTCCGGGCTCGAGGGCCAGCTGGTCACCGACGTGGCGCCGGTCGGCGCCCCGGGCACGTTCGAGGACGTCCTGCTCGACTCGCTCGCGGTCATCAAGATGTCCCGCGGGACCGAGCTCACGCACGGGATGGACCGACTGCACGGCGGGGCAGGCGGGCTGCTCGTCGCGGTGGCCGGACGGTTGTCGGCCGCGCAGGCCCGCAAGCTCGCCGCCAGCCGCCGCGACGCGGGGACCGCCATGGCGCTGCTGCTGGCGGTGCCCACCTGGGCTGCTGCCACTCGCGGCGATGACAAGAGCCACGAGGAGGCCGACGAGGCCGCGGGGATCCTGCGAGCAGCGGGCTGGCGGGCGGTCACGGTCAGCGCTGACACCCCGCTCGGCGCGGCGTGGGAACGGCTGCATCACACCGCCAGCGTGCCGGAGCCCGGCCCGGCGGGCCGGTTCCCGGCTGGGTCGCCGCAATGAACCACCGGCTGACACTCACCGCCGCGATCGCCACCGCCCTGGCGGCGGTCTCCCTGTACCCGGTGGTCTCGGGGTCACTGTGGTTCTGGGAGGGCGTCGGCGCAGCGGCCGTGATCGCCGCGGTAGGGACCCTCACCCGGCGGCGCGTGCTACCCGTGACAGTCTGCGCCATCGCGTCGCTGGCCGGCCTGCTGCTCTACCTGACCATCGTGTTCGCCGGCCCCGAGGCCTTCGCCCGGCTCGTGCCGACCAGATCGTCCCTCAAGCACCTGTGGTGGCTCGCTGGGCAGGGGATGGCGGAGTCGGCGAAATACTCGCCGCCGGTGCCGCCCCGGCACGGAATCCTGCTGCTGACCGTGGCCGGCATCGGGATCACCGCGGTCGCGGCCGACCTGCTCGCGGTGCGGCTGCGCAGGCCAGCGGCGGCCGGATTGCCGCTGCTGGTGCTGTTCTGCGTGCCGCTCACCACGAGTAGCCACCGGGGCACGTTTGGTACCACGGTGACGTTCTGCCTGGGCATGATGGGGTACCTTGCCATGCTCGCGGCGGACGGGCGGGAACGGCTCCGGGTCTGGGGACGGCTGGTGACCCTCTGGCAGGCGGGGCCGGATGACGCGATCCGCCGGCGCAACGGCCCCAACACCAAGGAACTGGCCGCATCCGGCCGCCGCATCGGCCTCGCAGCCGTGCTGGTTGCCCTCTGCGCCCCCCTGCTCGTGCCGGGGCTCCGCGATCACAAGCTCTTCCCCGGCCAGGGGGGCGGCGGGCCCGGAGCGAGCGGGTTCGTCTCGCTGCCCAACCCCCTGGCGCAGATGAACAGCCAACTGCACCAGAGCACGGCCACGAACGTCCTGCAGATGCGGACCACCGGCACGAACCCGCCGTATCTCCAGGTCTACGTGCTTGACAAACTGTCCACCACCACCTGGACCCTGACGCCGACGACAGGTGTCCCGCTGCGGCGGGGCACCCTGCCCATCGCGCAGGGGGTAAGCAAGAACATCGGGACCACCACGCAGCGGACCCGGATCTCCCTGGTCAGCGGCCTGTCGGGCAGCCGGGCCGCGGAGAACTTCCTGCCCCTGCCCTATCCGGCCCGGACCGTCAGCGTCGCCGGGGACTGGCTGGCCAGCCAGGGCACCCTCACGATGTTCTCCTCGCGCACCAGCTTGTCGGGCCTCACGTACTCGGTAACGAGCAAGGAGCCGGTCCCCACCGCGCCGCAACTCCAGCGATCCCCGCCGCCGCCGCCCGGGATCGCCCGCGCCGACCTGGCTGTCCCCGCCGCCTTCGGCCCGCTCGCCGCGCTGGCCAGGCAGATCACCCGCGGCCGGGCCTCCAGCTACGACAAGGCCATCGCGCTGCAGCGCTGGTTCACCGGCGGGAACAGGTTCAGCTACAGCCTGAACGTCAGCCAGCCGGACAGCTCGGCCGCCCTGATCCAGTTCCTGACCAAGACCAGGCGCGGCTACTGCCAGCAGTTCGCGTTCGCGATGGGGGTGCTGGCCCGGCTGATCGGCATCCCGTCCCGGGTGGCCATCGGCTACACACCAGGCACATACCTCGGGAACTCCCGCTGGCAGGTCAAGTCGAGCGACGCGCACGCATGGCCGGAACTCTACTTCCAGGGCGCGGGCTGGCTGCGCTTCGAGCCGACGCCCTCCGGCGCGGCGGGCCAGAACACCGCGTTCCAGCCCACATACACGCTTCCCCTGGCGCCGACAAGCCCAACCTCACCAACGGCCAGCCCGACGACCGCGGCCGGCGGCCCAAACCCGGCGCCTTCCGCGACCAGCCCGGGAGCGCTCCGCAAGCTGCAGGGGCTGACCGGCGGATCCGGCGCGGCAGGCAAACACCACGGCAGTTCGATCCCGATCGGCGTGCTGGTCGCCGCCGTGCTGGGACTGGCTCTCATCACGCCCCGGTCGACCCGGTCACTCACCCGGCGCCGCCGATGGCTCAGCGCCGCCGACGATGCCAAGCGGGCCCATGCGGCCTGGCTTGAGCTGCTGGATGACCTCGCCGATCACGGGATCGCCAGCCCGGCCAGCGAGTCCCCGCGTGGGCTGGCCGCCCGTATCGGCTCGACGATGCCGCTGACGCCTGCGGAGCAGGCGGCACTGCTGCGGATCGCCCGCGCTGAAGAGCGGGCGCACTACGCCAGGGAGCCCGCGGCCTCCGGCACGCTGCGGGCCGATGTGTCCCTGGTCCGGCGGGCGGTGTCCCGGATGTCAGGCCGGCCAACCCGCTGGTACGCGAGGCTGCTGCCCGCCTCGGCACTTGGTCCCGCGCGCGCCGCGGTCCAGAACGCGCTGGATGTCTTCGGCTGGATGGACCGGATCACGGTGCGGCGGCGCGGGCCGGAGCATCAGGGACCGGCTCCCGGTCGGCCGCCAGCCGGGAATGCCACCGACGCGGGCACGGTGGAGGCGGCCAGCGTGGACCTGGCGCGGCGGGCCTAGCGGCACCTGGACGGGTCCACCAGGGCACGGCGGTCCACTGGAGCACGGTCACTGGAGCACGGTCACTGAAGCACGGCGGGCATCTGCGCCCGGTGGGCATACGGGAGCACGGCGGGCACAGCGCCTGCGCCTCTGGGCGCGCGCCGTTGGCGCACGCCGCAGCCCAGCACCTAGCCGACCTGGCGCTCGTGGACCTGGCCCTGGTGCGCCCGGCCCTCGCGGGCCAGGCGCGGCAGGCTTAGCGGTCCCCCTCCTGACGGCGGCGCCACCGTTCCTCCAGGCGCTCCATGAACCGGGGGCCGGATGGACGGGCAGTGCGGCGCTGCGGCGCCTGGCCGGTGCGGGACGTGGTCACCCCGGCAATATGCCGCCAGCTGGTCAGTGCCCACATCGAGCACGCCAGCATCACCACGAAGCCGGCCACCCCGATCCAGATGTACTTGGACACCACACCCGCCATGAGCAAGCCCACGCCAAGCAGGAAGCCAATGGCGGCTTCGATCACCCGGCGCTTGTAGTGAACACGCGGATCCCTCGCGCGTACTGCTTGCGCGAACTTCGGATCCTCCGCATAGAGCGCCCGCTCGATCTGGTCGAGCTGACGCTGCTCGTGCTCAGAGAGCGGCACGGCGCCTCCCAAAAAACCTCGCGCGCGGGGACGGGTGCGATGACTTCCATCTCACGGTCCTGGTTCACTCCCAGAATACGAGTGCCGCCGGCCTTGGTGGAAGGGTAGGCGAAAGGTAAAGGAATTGCTGGGCCACCGCAGGTGCCCCGGACGCATCCCCGCACCCCCGCCGCACCGTAGCCGACATCAGCAGCATCGTCTTCAAACGCTGATTCGAATTATATTCTTTCACAGGCGACTATATCAGGCCTGGACGAACCGCTACACCTCAGGCAGCGGGGGTGCAGCGGGCGGCTGGCCGGCCCGGGACGCTTCGCGCTGCCCCGGAACGAGGGTTGCCGGGCGAACTGAATCCGTGCCGAAACGTCCCGCGATGCGGTCCAAAGTTCGCTCGGCGTCCCGCCAGCCCGCGCCCTGCTCGCCGAACGCCAGCTGGGTAGCCGCGCGGGAGGCCGGGACCAGCCCCGTCGCCCGTACCCCCACGAGGCGAAGCCTGGCCCCCGCGTCGAGGCCAGATGCCGCGTACAGGGCACACGCAATGGCGTAGATCTTCCGCGCGACGTCGGTCGGCTCGGGCAGGGTGCGCGACCTGGTGATCGTCGTGAAATTGGCCAGCCGGAGCTTGACCACCACCGTCCTGGCCATCGATCCGGCCGAGCGCAGAGCCCGCGCCGTGCGCCCGGACAGCCGGAGCAACTCGCGGCGGATCAGCTCCGGGTCAGCGACGTCGCTGGGGAACGTCTCCTCGGCGCCGACGCTCTTCTCCTGGACTCCGCTGACGACCGGGCGCTCATCGCGTCCCCAGGCGAGGGCCGCCAGGTGCGATCCCGCCGCCGCGCCAAGTTCGCGCTGGAGCGTGCCCACCGGGAGATGGGCGATATCAGCCACTGTGCGCAGGCCGAGCCGGGCGAGGATCTGGCCGGTCTGCTCCCCCACACCCCACAGCGCCGCCACGGGCAGCGGGTGCAGGAAATCGAGGACGCCATCAGCGGGGACGACGAGAAGCCCGTCCGGCTTGCACCGGACCGACGCCAGCTTCGCGACGAACTTGCAGCTGGCTACGCCGACGGAGCAGGTGATGCCCTGCTGGTCCGCGATCGTGGCCCGGATCAGCTCGGCGATCCTGGCCGGTGGCCCCAGCCGCCGGATGGCCCCTGAGACATCGAGGAATGCCTCGTCGAGGGCAAGCGGCTCCACCTCCGCGGTCACCGACCGGAAGACCGCCATGACCTCCTTGGATACCGCGGCATAGCTGCCGTGCCGGGGTGCGATGAACGCGGCGTGCGGGCATAGTCGCCTGGCCCGGGTCACCGGCATCGCCGACCTGACACCGTACGCCCGCGCCTCGTAGGAGGCTGAGAGCACCACGCCCCGGTTCCCGGTCGCGCCCACGATGACCGGCAGTCCCGCGAGGTCGGGCCGGTCACGGATCTCGACGCTCGCGTAGAAGGCATCCATGTCGACGTGCAGGATGTGGCAGCCCGTGTCATTCCCGACGGCCTGGACGGGCTGGTCCTGCGCACCGCGGCCCTGATCAGCCCCTCCGGCGGGACCCCGGCCTCCGGCGGGACCCCGGCCTCCGGCGAGGCCCCGGCCTCCGGCGTGGGCCCGGTCAGCGCCGTCGGCCCCCTCAGCGCCGTCGGCGTGGCTCATCGGTATCCGAGAACGTGAAACTGGGTGGCAAGGTCGTGGAACGCGGGATGGGCCGACGCCGCCCGCTCAAGCGCCAGCAGCGCATCGGCCGCGCCCGGATCGCCGTCCGCGAAGATGCCGGGCACGAGATCGGCGAAGACGCGCACTCCGTGCGCTGCGCCCGGGCGCAGCCCCGCTGCCTCGATCAGCCCGGTCACCCCGGCCAGGGTGAATCGCCGCGGTGCGGCAGCGCTGTGCTCGCCGCCCGCTCCGTCCTGGCCATCTGGCCGGCCCAGTGCCGCCGCGCTGGCTTTCTTCGCGGCGAGCCCGTCCGGCCCGGTGAGCCCGGCGGCGATCCCGCCGAGCAACCGCCTGGCCTCATCGAACCGGCCCGCCAGGGCACGGTGCACCACCGCGGCGACTGCGCTGGCAGCGAGAACGCTGACTGCGGCGCCTGGCCGCAGCACGCGGGCGATCGCCGCCATCGCCGCCGCGGGGGCGTCCACATACTCCAGGACGCTGTGACATAGAACCAGGTCGGCGCCCTGTTCGCCGATGAGCCCCGGCAGATCGGCGACATCACCCTGGATGGCCCGGAGCGGCACCGCTATCTCGGCGGCCCGGCGCTGCGCGGCGGCAAGTGAGTCCGGGCTCGGATCAATCACCGTCACCGTGTGCCCCAGGCCGGCCAGTGGCACCGCGAAGCCACCGGTGCCGCCGCCAGCGTCGACAATGTCAAGCTGGGCCCGCCCGGTCTCCGCCACCAGCCCCGCGATCGCGGCCCGGAGGGCATCCCTGACCACAGCGGTACGTGGGTCGTCGTCTTTCCAGCGCCGGACCGGGCCAGCCTCGATCGGCCGCCCGTCCCTGGCGTCCAGCGCACTCCGGGACACCCGCCCGTCCTGGGCGCCTCCGTCACGACGATCGCCGACCACGGCCACCCTCCTCGTCACGCCCGCCCAGATGATGCCCTCGCAGTCCCAATGTAGTGCCGGCCACGGACAATCCCGCTGGGCTGCGCCGGCGGCCCGTTGGTCCGGTCACGGCCATGGACCAGCCGGATAAGAACCTGCCCACCTGCGAGGGCGCAACCGGTCTGCCCCTCCCCGCGCAACCCGGTCCGGCACCGCATCGCGCTGGCCGGGGCGTAACGACGACCGCCCGGACCTGACCGAATCCTTACATCGGCGCGGATATCCGTGCCGAGACCGCCTGGGCCCGTGCTGCGGCGTACGCTCTTCCCATGGTGGAGGATCTGGAGCTCCCCCGACCGCTGCGGCTGCTGTGCACGGCGGGCTGGAGCCTGGCGGAGTCGGCTGGATTGCCGGTGGCTGCCTATGTGGTCGCCGCCTGGCTCGACGGCCGCGACGCCGGCCTGATCGCGGGGCTCGTGGCCATCTGGGTGATGGGCGTCATCCGCAAGGTCGTGACGGGATCGGTGCCCAGCCTGCTGACCATCTCCGCGGTCGTGCTCACGCTGCAGACCGCGGTGGTCCTCGCCACCGGCGAACTCTGGCTGTTCCTGCTGCAGTTCCCGCTCGCGAACTTCTGCATGTGCGTCCTGTTCGCCCGGACCGCGCGCGGCCCGAACCCGCTTGTCGCCAAGCTGGCGGCTGAAGTGGTCGCCCTGCGGCAGCCGTCCACCCATCACCCAGGCCTGCACCGCTTCTTCCAGGGCGCGACCTGGCTGTGGGCCGGCATCTTCCTGGTGCTGACGGCCAGCCTCGCGGTGCTGATGTGGACTGAGCCGGCCAAGGTGTTCCTGATGCTGTCTACCGCCGCCACCATCGCGCTCATGGTCGCCGGGACGGGCGCGTCCACGCTGTGGTTCCTCACGGTGCTGCGCAAGCTCGGCCTGCGCCTGCGCTTCGCCTCAGCCTGAGCTGCGCTTCCCCCCGCCCGATCCGGGCACCCGGGTCAGCGCTGGCCGGCGAGCAGGCGCACCGCCGCGGCCAGCACGATCACAGTTGCAGCGTCGGCTTGAGGTCGAGCAGGCGGGCCAGCAAGCCGTTCACGAAGGCCGGAGACGCCTCGGTGGACAGGTCACGGGCCAGCACTACCGCCTCGCTGATGGCGACCGCATCCGGCACGTCGTCGGCCCACAGCAGTTCATAGAGGCCGATCCGCAGCAGGTTCCGGTCCACCGCCGGCATCCGGTCAAGCGTCCAGCCCTGCGCGTACTCACCCAGGAGTTCGTCGATCTTCTCGCGATGGGCCTGGACGCCACGGACGAGTTCGCGGGCGTACTCAGGAACCGGCGGGCTGGCCTCGCCGGCCCGCTGGTCCAGCATCTCGAGTACCGGCTCACCCCGCACTTCGGCCTCGAACAGGACGTCAAGGGCCCGCTTACGGGCTTTGCTACGGGCAGGCACGGAGAAATGTCACGCCCGGCCGAGGTAGTCGCCGGTGCGGGTGTCCACCCTGATCTTCTCATCGGTGACGATGAACAGCGGGACCTGAATCTGCGCCCCGGTCTCCAGCGTGGCGGGCTTGGTGCCGCCCGTGGACCGGTCCCCCTGCACACCAGGGTCGGTATGGCTGACCGTCAGTTCCACCGCGGCCGGCAGTTCCACGTACAACGGGACGCCGTCGTTGAACGCCACCACCACCGTCTGCTCTTCCAGCAGGTAGTCGGCCGCGTCCCCGACCGTCGCCGCCGGGATACGCGGCTGGTCGTAGTCCTGCGTGTCCATGAAGACGAAGTCCTCGCCCTCGCGGTACAGGTAGCTCATCTCGCGTTTGTCCACGCTGGCCACGTCCACCTTCACGCCGGCGTTGAAGGTCCGGTCGACGACCTTCCCCGACATGATGTTCTTCAGCCGCGTGCGCACGAACGCGCCGCCTTTGCCCGGCTTGACATGCTGGAAGTCGACCACGTTCCAGAGCTGGCCGTCGATATTCAGCGTCATGCCGTTCTTCAGGTCGTTTGTGGTGGCCACGTCTGTCTGTCTCCTGCGTGCGGGGGCGCCCGCCCCGCGTCACAGGGCGAGCAATTCCCGCGTGGTTGTGGTGAGCAGTTCGCGGGGTACCGCCGTCCCGGCGCCGGCGCGCACCACCAGGGTGTCCTCGATCCTGACGCCGCCCCTGCCCGGAAGGTAAATCCCTGGCTCGACGGTGATGGGAACTCGGTCCCCGAGTCTACCTGTCTTCCCGTGTCCCATGATCGGCGCCTCATGGATCTCCAAGCCGACGCCGTGGCCCAGTCCGTGGGTGAAATGCTCGCCGTGGCCGGCCTCCTCGATCACGCCACGGGCCGCAGCATCCACATCCGTCACGTCCGCGCCCGGCGTGGCCGCCGTGATCCCGGCCTGTTGCGCCGCCGCGACCAGCGCATAGATGTCACGCTGCCACTCCGCGGGCTGGCCCACCGCCACGGTCCGGGTCATGTCCGCGTGGTAGCCGCCATAGCGCGCACCGAAGTCGACCGTGACGAGGTCCCCCGTGGCCAGTTCCCGGCTGGTCGGCACATGATGCGGGATCGCTCCGTTAGGCCCGCTGGCCACAATGGTGTCAAACGCCGGCCTTTCCGCTCCCCGGTCACCCATCGCACGTTCCAAAGCGGCGGCCAGCTCGCGTTCGGTTATGCCCGGGCGGATGCGCGGCAGCACCTCCTCGAACGCGGCCGAGGTGATCGCGCACGCCCGGGTGAGCTGGGCAATCTCCTCGTCGTCCTTGACCACCCGCAGGTCTTCCACCGCCCGGCCGAGCGGAATGAACTCGATGGCGGGTGCGGACGCGGCAAGCTCCTGGTGCCGTTCGACCGTCATCTCGTGCGCTTCGAACGCCAGCCGGCCCAGCCCACCTCCAGCCGCACGGCCAGCCAGCGCCAGCTCGACCAGGCGGGTGACAACAAGCTCGACATCGGGACAGTCACGGGCTGCGGCCAGCCCGTAGCGCGCGTCGGTGGCCAGCACGCCGGGCCCGTCGGCGGGCAGCAGGAACGCCGCGTTCGAGCTGGCCAGGCCGGTGAGATAGCGGACATTGACCAGGCTGGTGATGAGCGCGGCATCGGCGTCCAGCGCGTCCAGCGCAGCCTGCAGGCGGGCGCGGCGCGCCGCGTGGTTCTCGGGCATGCTCCCGACTGTACGGCCGCCGCGCCGCAGCCCTCAGCCGAGGTGCTTGGTCATCAGGAGATCGTCGACGTAGACCCCGTTGATGAGGAACTCATCGCGCAGCACGCCCTCCCGCTCGTAGCCGAGCCGCTCGTAGAGGCGGATGGCGGCCTGGTTGGTGCCCAGCACCCGGAGGCTGAGCTTGCGCGCCCCGGCCGACCTGGCCCGCTGCTCGGCTGCGGTGAGCAGCGCGGACGCAACTCCCACCCGCCGGGCAGCGGGTGCGACCGCAAGCCCGGAAACCCCGATGACGTGCGCGTTCTCCGGAAGCGAGGTGAGCGGCTTGAGCCTGAGGTAGCCGACCACCGTGCCGTCGATCTCGCAGACCAGATGACCGGCTGGCGGGTCATCGGACGTGAAGAACGGGCCAGCGGGCCGCTGGCTGACTGACGGGAACCCCGATTCCGCGGACCATGCACTGGCGTCCAGCCGGGCCAGCCCGGGCGCGTCCCCGGCGCGCGCCTCCCGGACCCGCATGCCGTTACCTGATCCGCCCATCCGGCCATCCTGCCTGATGACCACCCAACTGGCGGGCGCCGGCCAGTGGTTCGCAGGGCCGTTGTGACGGTACCGGGTGGCAGGATCAGGCCATGGTAGGAACCGGGCTGGCCGGCGAGCCGGCCGCGATGAGCGCGGAGCGGTGCGCGGCGCAGTTCCTGTCCGGTCCCCCGGCCCGCAGCGCCGTCGAGGTCGCCGAGCGGCTGCTCGCGGTCCAGGGACAGGATCCCCGGGGAGCCCGGCTGGCCGTCCGGGCGAGGACGGCAGGCCTGTTCGCGGCGGACGTCGACCAGGCACTGACGGCTGACCGGTCGCTGCTGATCACCTGGCTGAACCGGGGCACGCTGCACCTCGTCCGCAGCGCCGACTACTGGCTGCTGCATCAGCTGACCACCCCGCCCTTGCTCGCCGGTAATACGCGGCGGCTTGGCCAGGAGGGCGTCGCCCCGGACGCCGCGGACCGGGGCGTCCGCGTCGTCGAGCGTTCACTGGCGCAGGATGGACCGCTCACCAGGGGGCAGCTCCGCGAGCGGATCGCGGCGGCCGGGGTGCGCACTGAGGGCCAGGCGCTGGTGCATGTCCTGGTGCTCGCCTGCCTTCGGAAGATCTGCGTGCGCGGGCCGATGATCGGTAACGAGCACGCGTACGTCCTGGTCCGGGACTGGCTGGGGGCGCCACCGCGAGCGCTGGACCGTGACCGGGCGCTGGCCATGCTGGCCCGCCGCTACCTGGCCGGGCACGGCCCGGCCAGCGACCGTGACCTCGCCAAGTGGGCCGGGCTCCCGCTCCGCGATGCCCGGCGTGGGCTGGCCGCGATCGCCTCGGAGCTCGGTGACCGCGGTGACGGGCTCGCCGCCCTCGCGGGGCAGCCGGCCAGCGCGCGGCTCCCGCCGCCGCTACTGCTTGGCGCGTTCGATCCCCTCCTGCTGGGCTGGGCATCACGCACCCCGATCCTGGGCGCGCAGCAGGGGATCGTCACCACGAACGGGATCTTCCGCCCGTTCGCGCTCGTCCGCGGGCGGGCCGCCGCCACCTGGGCCATGCCCCGGGGGGAGGTTGAGATCTCACCTTTCAGCCCGCTGGCCCCGGCCGACGCGGCCGCCCTGGACCGGGAGGCAGCCGATGTCAGGCGCTTCCTCCAGGGCCCGGATTGCGCATCCCGTTAGCTCGGGCACCGGGCGCTGGGCGCTGGGCGCCGGGCGGATCGGCCACAATACTTGCGGCAGGATAACCCGGACCGTATACTCGGCTACGGATATACGGTCCGGGATGATCTACCCACGGGGCAGGTGAGCTATCGATGGCGGGCCCGCGGCGCAAGGTCTCCAACCCGCTGGCGCTCGCTGTCCTGGGCACTCTGCGTGAGCGGCCGATGCATCCCTACGAGATGGCTGCCACCATGCGGTCACACGGCAACGAACGCAGCATCAAGCTGAACTACGGCTCGCTCTACACGGTTGTCAACAACCTCGCCAAGCACGGTCTCATCGAGGCGATGGAGGCGAGCCGCGCGGGGCGCCGGCCCGAACGCACCGTGTACCGGCTGACCGATACCGGGCGCGCCGAGCTGGAGGACTGGCTGGCCGACCTGCTCGGCACACCAACGAAGGAGTACCCACAGTTCGAGGCGGCACTGTCACTGCTCGCCGTGCTCGAGCCTGGCCGGGTGCTCGAACTCCTCAGGGACCGGGTGGCGGCGCTGGAGAAGATGCTCTCCGATGAGCGGGCAGAACTCGCCACCTACCCATGGCTGCCACGGCTGTTCCTGCTCGAGACCGAGTACCACCTGGCGATGCAGGAAACTGAGCTGGCCTGGGTCCGCGGCATCGTCCGGGAACTCGGCGACGGCTCATTCCCCGACCTGGACGGATGGGCTCGGTGGCACGAGACCGGCGAGCTCTCTGCGGAAGTCAGCGCCATGGCGGCCGCGGCCCTGGACCAGACGGGCTTCCCGGCCAGCGAGATCACGCCGGCCGGCGGGCGCCGGGAAAAGCCCGCCGATGACCATCAGGAAAAGGAGCCGCCGAACTGACCAAGAACGCGAACCGGCCCCCGGCAAGGTGCGGGAACACCTCACCAGGGGCCGTGATCCGAACCGATCCCGCGGGAACGAGATCCGATCGGGTGTTGCACCTCAAGGATACTCAGTGACCTCCTCGCGGACCGGTATGCGCAGCCGACCCAGCATGGAGGAACACTCAGATGAACGCCCCAGCGCACGCGGCCGATCCGGTCCGCTCCCGGCGGACCCCGACACCCGCGATCCAGGCGCACGACCTCGTCAAGACCTATCCCAAGGGCGTCAGGGCGCTCGACGGGCTCAGCTTCGCCGTCGAGTCCGGCACGGTCTTCGGGCTGCTCGGCCCCAACGGCGCCGGGAAGTCCACGACCGTCAAGATCCTCACCACCCTGGCCCAGGCGGACTCGGGCAGCGCGTCGGTGGCCGGCCTCGATGTGCGGGCCCAGCAGTCGCGGGTCAGGCGTGCCATCGGCGTGGTTGCCCAGCGCTCCGGTACCGACCCGATGGCGAGTGGCCGGGAGAATCTCCTGCTCTCCGGCCGGATCCAGGGCCTGCGCGGCCGTGACCTTACTCGCCGGGCTGATGAGCTGCTCAGCCGGTTCGGCCTGACTGATGCGGCCGGGCGACTGGTTCGCACGTACTCAGGCGGCATGCAACGCAGGCTCGACGTCGCCATGGGCCTCGTGCACCGCCCGGAGGTGCTCTTCCTTGACGAACCGACCGCGGGCCTTGACCCGGAATCACGGTCCGCGATGTGGGACGAGATCGCGCGGCTGTCCGAAGCCGACGGCCTCACCATCCTGCTGACGACCCACTACCTGGAAGAAGCTGACCGGCTCGCCAGCCGGCTGGCCATCATCGACCGCGGCCGGGTCGTGACCGAAGGCACCCCGGACGAGCTCAAGGCCCAGCTGCACGGTGACACGGTGCAGGTCGACCTGGCCGTTCCCGGCGACCAGGACGCAGTGGACGCCGCACTCGGCCACGTCCCGGCAGTCCGCGAAATCCGGGTGGACGGGAGCCGGATAAGCGCCCGGGCCGATGACGGCGCGACCGCTGTGCCAGCCGTGCTCGCCGCGCTGGACCACGCGGGGATCGCTGTGCACGGCGTCACTGCGGCCCGGCCTTCGCTCGACGACGTCTACCTGCGCCACGCCGGGCGCCGCTTCGCCGACGCCGAGCAGGCCGGCTCTGATCAGCAGCCAACCGACCCGCTGGCCGCAGCCCAGCAAGCAGCGGACCAGCCGACAGCGGACCACCGGGTAACCGGCCAGCCAGCCGACGCCAGCCAGGCCGCGCACACCCCCGCCGGAGGATCACGATGAGCAGCATCGCCGCGCACACCACCTGGATGTCCCAGCGTCAGCTGAAGGCCCTGGCTCGCCAGCCCGCGTACCTGGTTATCCAGTTGCTCCAGCCCGTGATCTGGCTGTTCCTGTTCGGCTCGCTGTTCCGCAAGGTGGCGGAGCTGCCCGGCTTCGGCGCCCCGTCCTACCTGGACTACCTGGTGCCGGGGGTGGTGGTGATGAGCGCGCTGTCGACCAGCATGTGGAGCGGCATGACAGTCCTGGAGGAGATCGACCGGGGAATCATGGACCGCTTCCTCGTCCTGCCGCTGCACCGCTCGGCCATCATCAACGCCTCGGTCGTGATGCAGTCGATCACTACGGCATTCCAGTCGATCATCATCGTGCTGCTCGGCCTGGCCGCGGGCGCGCACTACCCCGGCGGGGCGACCGGCCTCCTCGTGCTGATCGCCGCATCCGTGCTCATCGCGGTCGTGTTCAGCGCGCTGTCGAACACCATCGGCATGCTGGCCCGGCAGCGGGAAACCATCATCGGGCTGAGCGTCTTCCTGCTGCTGCCGCTGACGTTCCTGTCCTCAGCCTTCATGACCCCGGACCTGATGCCGCACTGGATGCGGATCGTGGCCGACGGCAACCCGGTGAACTGGGCCCTGCAGGCCGGCCGCGGCGCGATGAGCAGCAGTCCCGACTGGGGCCAGGTTCTCATTCAGGGCGGCGGGCTCGCCGTTCTGGCGGCGGCGGTCACCGCCTTGTCGGTGGGGACCTTCCGGGCCTACCAGAAATCCGTCTGACCGTCGCCGCGGGCCGGGGCCGCCACTCCAGCGGCCCCGGCTGACCGCGGCCCGCGAGTTAGCTGGCCAGATCGCGGATGCGCTCGATCAGCCGCACCCGGTCCTCGTGTGCCGACGCGAGCGGCACCACGTTGAGCGTGCTGACGCCTGACTCCTTCAACGCAGCGACCCGCTCGGCGATGAGGGAGTCGGGCCCGACAAGAGAGATGCCGGCCAGCAGTTCGGCAGGTACCAGGGCGGCTGCCTCGTCCTTGCGGCCATCGAGGTACGCGTCCTGGATCCGCCCGGCAACCTCCTCGAAGCCGAACCGCACCGCGAGCTCGTAATAGAAGTTGCGCCCCTTGTCCCGGTGCGGGCCCATCCCGCCGATGTACAGGGCGAGCATCGGCCGACCCAGTTCCAGGTAGCCGGTCACGTCGTCGCCGATGGCCAGCGCCGCTTGCGCCACCACGTCGAGCGGCGGCAGTGACGGGTCGCGCTTGGCCAGGCCCGCGGCCAGTGGCCCGCCCCACGCCTCGGCGGCCCGCTCCGGGAAGTAGAAAATCGGCTCCCAGCCCTCGGCCAGTTCCGCGGCCATCTGGACGTTCTTCGGGCCGAGCGCCGCCACGACGATCGGGATGCGCTCACGTACCGGGTGGTTGATCAGCTTCAGCGGCTTGCCGAGCCCGGTGCCCTGATCGGCCGGCAGCGGGATCGTGTAGTGCTTCCCAGCGTATTCCAGCCGCTCGCGCCGCCACACCTGGCGGCAGATCTCGATGACCTCCCGGGTCCGCCCGACCGGGGAGTCGTAGGGCACGCCGTGCCAGCCCTCGATCACCTGCGGCCCGGAGGTTCCGATGCCCAGCACGAACCGGCCGCCGGACACGTAGTCCAGCCCGGCCGCGGTCATCGCGGTCATCGCGGGCGTCCGCGCGTACAGCTGCAGGATGCCCGAGGCAATCTGCAGGCGCTCCGTCCTGGCCGCGATGAAACCGAGCTGGCTGACCGCGTCGAAGCTGTAGGCCTCGGGCACGAACACGATGTCCAGGCCCGCCTTCTCGTAGTCGGCGAGTTCCCCGACGGTCTCCGCGAACCCGCCAGCGTAGTTCAGGGACATCCCGATGCGCATAGCCCGCACCCTTCACGATGGCAGTTCGCCGCCGAATTGCGTTCGGTAAGTGTGTCCTTGAGAGTAACGTGGCGGCGCTCGCGCGGCGGCCCCGCCGTCCTGGCCCCGGCCGTCCTGGCCCCGGCCGCGCCGACCCAGCCGCGCGGGTCAGCCTGGCCGCGCGGGGAGCCGCCCGAGGATATCGAGGCAGACCGCGTCGGGTGGGCGCCCGTCGGCGGCGATGATCTGCGTCGCGACCGCTTCGTAGCTGGCCAGCCGCCGCTGGAAGATCGCTTGCAGGTCGGGCGAACGCAGCATCGGCCGGTGCTCATCGTGGGCGATGCGGAGCATCGACTCCTCGTACGTGACCTTGAGGTAGATGACGTGGCTGCGGCGCAGCACCTGCCGGGTCGCCAGGTGCTCGACAGCGCCGCCGCCGAGGGCCAGCACGGCGTCCGGTCCACCGAGGAACTCCGCCGTGGTCTCGTGCTCAAGCGCGCGGAACGCGGGCTCGCCCTCGGTCGCGAAGATCTGCGGGATCGAACGGCCCGCGCGCCGCTCGATGACTACGTCGATGTCGGTGAACGGCAGGCCCAGCTTCGCGGCGAGCAACTGCCCGACCGTGGTCTTGCCGGCCCCCATGAACCCGACGATGACGATCATCGCAGCTAGCCCGCCTCGGCCGCGGCGGCCATCCCCGCGATCGCCTGCAGCGCAAGCTGGTAGGACATCAGCCCGAACCCGGCGATGGTCCCGTCCGCCACCGCCCCCACGACAGAGACATGCCGGAACTCCTCACGCGCCGCAGGGTTGGTGATGTGCACCTCGACCAGCGGGGCGGTCCGCATGGCCAGCGCGTCGCGCAGCGCGTACGAGTAGTGCGTGAACGCCGCCGGGTTGACCACCATGGGCCACCTGGCGTCGATCGCCTCGTGCACCCAGCGGATCATTTCCCCCTCATCGTCGGTCTGCCTGACCTCCACGTGCAGGCCGAGCGTCCGCCCGGCCGCCCGGCACGACTCGGCCAGGTCCTCGAAATTCGCCGAGCCGTACACCTCCGGCTCGCGGGAACCGAGCCGACCCAGGTTCGGGCCGTTCAGCACCAGCACCTGCCTCATCGCGCACTCACTTCCTGATATGCCCGGCGCAGCAAGGCCTCCGGCGGGTCATCGAGAATGACCGGGCGGGCGATATCTTCCAGGATGACAAACCGGAGCCGGGCCCCGCGTGACTTCTTGTCCACCGCCATGGCCGCACGCAGCTCCGGCCACGCGCCGGACCGGTACGCCGTGGGCAGCCCGACGGCGGCCAGCACGCTGCGGTGCCGGGCCACCGCCGCCTCGTCCAGGCGGCCTGCGCACCGGGCCAGTTCCGCCACGAAGACCATGCCGATCGCGACGGCTTCGCCATGCCGGATCCGGTAGTCCTCCACCCGCTCGATCGCGTGGCCGAGCGTGTGCCCGTAGTTGAGGATCTCCCGGCGCCCGGCCTCCCGCAGGTCGTCCGACACCACCTCGGCCTTGAGCCGCACCGCCCGTTCCACCAGCTCACGCGAATGGCGCCCGTGCGGGACGACGGCACCCTCCGGGTCGGCCTCGGTCAGGCCCAGGATCACCGGGTCCGCGATGAAGCCGGCCTTGATCACCTCCGCCAGGCCGCTCAGGTAGTCGGCCCGCGGCAGCGTTTCCAGTACCGCCAGGTCGGCGAGCACCCCGGCCGGCGAGTGGAACGCGCCGACCAGGTTCTTGCCCTCAGGGATGTTCACAGCGGTCTTCCCGCCAATTGCCGCGTCGGTGACCGCGAGCAACGTGGTCGGCAGCAGGACCACCCGCACCCCCCGCAGCCAGCTGGCCGCGACGAATCCGGCCAGGTCGGTGGTGGCTCCCCCGCCGATGCCGACGATCGCGTCGCTGCGGGTCACCCGGTGCGCGGCCAGCCGTGACCAGAGCCCGGCCGCCACGGCGATGTCCTTGGCGGCTTCGCCGGCGGGCACCTCCTCGGCGTGCACGAGGTAGCCGGCCGCGGCCAGAGCCCCGCAGGCCGGGCGGGCAATCTCGGCGAGTCCTTCCGGGTGGATGACTACCACGGTGCGGGCGGCCTGGCCAACCAGGGACGGCAGTTCGCCGAGCACGCCGGTGCCGATGACCACCTCGTACGGCTGCTCCCCGCCGACCGGTATGCGGGTGACGGTCACCGGCCTGGCTCCGCTGACGGCTGACCCGGTGACGGCTGACCCGGTGACGGCTGACTCCCCGGCAACGGGCCGCCTGCGCCGGTCTCGCCTTCTGTCTCCGGGCTGGCGATCCAGCCGGCTCCCACGTCCAAGCCCTCGCCCACGTCGGCGGCGATGGCGGCCGCGACCGCCTCGGCGATGAGTTCCGCTATCTCCAGCGGCTCGCGGTCGTCGGTGGCCACCGTGAGCCAGGCGAGTTCCTCGTACGCCGGGCGCCGCTGCTCAAGGAGTTCCCTCAGCCGCCCCCGCGGGTTCCCGGGCAGCAGCGGGCGGGGTCCGTCCAGGCCGGACCGGCGCGCCACGGCGGCGAACCCGGTTTGCAGGTACACGACCCGCTGGCTGGCCAGCAACCGCCCGGCCGCGGGGTCGAGAACGGCTCCCCCGCCCAGGGCGAGGACCCCGTGGTGCCCCTGGAGCGACTGCGCCACGGCGGCCGCCTCCAGGACGCGGAACGCTGCCTCGCCGTCCTCGATGAAAATGTCGCCGACCGGCTTGCCGGCCACATCCTCGACGACGCTGTCCGTGTCGAGGAAACCGACGCCGAGCAGCCCGGCGAGCAGCGGCCCGACGGTCGACTTGCCCGCGCCGGGCGGCCCGATCAGGATAGCCGTGGTCATGCGATCACCAGGGAGTCCAGGTAGCCGAGGTAGTTGCGGCGCGCCTCGGGCACCGAGTCGCCGCCGAACTTCTCGGCCGCGGCGTCCGCGAGGACCAGCGCCACCATGGCCTCGGCCACCACGCCGGCCGCGGGCACCGCCGTCACGTCGCTGCGCTGGTTGATCGCCTTGGCCGGCTCGCCGGTGCGCACGTCCACCGTGGCCAGGGCCCGCGGCACGGTGGAGATCGGCTTCATGGCCGCCCGCACGCGGAGTACCTCGCCCGTGCTCATGCCGCCCTCGATCCCGCCCGCCCGGTTGGTCGTCCGATGCAGGCCGTCGGCGGCTGACTCGATCTCGTCGTGGGCCTGCGACCCGCGCCGCCGGGCCGTGGTGAACCCGTCGCCGACCTCCACGCCCTTGATCGCCTGGATGCCCATCAGCGCGCCCGCGAGCCGCCCGTCGAGCCGCCGGTCCCAGTGCACGTGGCTGCCGAGACCGGGCGGCAGGCCGTAGCCGACCACCTCGACCACGCCGCCGAGGGTGTCCCCGTCCTTGCGCGCCGCGTCGATCTCCGCCTGCATCGCCACGCTCGCCGCCGGATCCAGGCAGCGCACCGGATCAGCGTCCACCACCGGCCCGTCCTGCGGCCCCGGCAGCACCATCTCTGGTGCGCACACCGCGCCGATGGACACCACGTGACTCACCACCTCGATACCAAACGCCTGCCGCAAGTACTGCCGGGCGACCTCGCCAAGCGCCACCCGGGCGGCTGTCTCGCGTGCGCTCGCACGTTCCAGGACCGGGCGGGCGTCGTCGTATCCGTACTTCTGCATGCCAGCCAGATCGGCATGCCCCGGCCGGGGGCGGGTCAGCGGGGCATTCCTGGCCACGTCAGCCAGGTCTTCTGGCGGGACGGGATCGGCCGACATGACCGTCTGCCACTTGGGCCATTCGGTGTTGCCGACCCGGATCGCGACCGGGCCGCCGAGCGTGCGGCCATGCCGCACGCCGCCGGTGATCTCGACCTCGTCCTGCTCGAATTTCATCCGGGCACCCCGGCCGTACCCGGCCCGCCTGCGAGTCAGCGCGGCGGCGATATCGGCCGTGGTGACCTCGATCCCCGCCGGGAGGCCCTCGCAGATCTCGACCAGGGCAGGCCCGTGCGACTCCCCTGCGGTCAGCCAGCGAAGCATGCTGGAGATCCTCCCACGCGGGCCGGCCGGCCGGGGCAGCGCACATCCGGCTGAGCGCTCATGGCGAGCCCACCGGCTGCCCGGTCATGGCTGTCACCCGGCGGCCCGCTCACGACTGCCACCCGCTGCCCGGTCATGACGGCCCAGCGGGCTGGCCGGTCTCGACGACCGCCACCTGCACGCCGCGGCGGAACCGGCCGCCAGTGGCGTCCATCAGGCCGGTCACCGCGCGCCGGACCGCCGCACCCGCGAGCGCCGCGTCACACCCGGCCGCCAGTGTCACCTGCAGCGTCAGATCGCTGCCGTCACCTGGGCCGACCAGCCGGGCCCCGGTGATCAGCGTCTCGCCGGCCAGCGCCGCTCGCGCTGCGGCCCGCACATCCGGGTCCTCGTGCGGCAGCGGGATTTTCCGGCCTCCGGCCAGCGCGGCCAGCCGGGCACCGTCCACGGCCAGCGGCACCGGGCCGGCCACGTCGATGACCACAGCGCTGGCCTCTTCCGTGCCGGCCTGCCAGACCTGGTCAGCGGGAACTGGGACCGGGCGGGCGTCAGGGCGCCACCGGACAAGCGACTCCAGGCAGGTGAAGGCGATCACCGCAGGCCTGCCATCCCGGCCGACCAGGGTAGGCAGCGCCATCTCGCTGACCTTCGCCCCAGCCCGGCCGGCCCCAGCAGCCTCATGGGCCCCCTCAGCCACATGAACGTCCTCAGCCTCATCGCCACCGGCATTACAGCTGGCGCCGCCGACCCTATGGGGCGGCTCGGCCTGGCCAGCCGCGTCCGCTAGGACGGCCACGATCGGCACCAGCAACCGTGCACCGGCCAGCGCGGTGAGGGCAGCGTGCTCGCTGCCCGCACCGGCCGCATACGCCGAGAGGGCGGCGGCCACTCCGGGATCCACGCCTCCCTGGTCGCCGGGCCGCTGCCGCGGGTCCGCGTTCTGCTCAGGCACGGCTCAACCCTAGGTGGACCGGGCACCTCCCTGGTCCCCGGCCCGGCGGCGGCAGGCTGGGGATCAGGGCGAAGCAGTTGAGGGGGAAATCCCCATATGAGAGTCTCTTGACATCGCCGCAAACCGAACTCGGGAGACGTGTGGCCCACGCGGAACAACTGTCCAAGATCATTGAGCCGGGAACGCCTATGCAGAAGGTGATCCCGCCCCGGCTTGTTGAGCCATACCTGAACGGGCAGCGGTCGGTGATTGCCGGATACGTCTACCGGGTGCGGGACTGCGCCTTCCGTGACCCGGCCAGCTTCTACGTGGCCCTCGGTCTGGGTTACGCCGGCTCAGAGTTCACTCCCGATATGCCAGAGATTTTCGTTCTGCGGTGGCATGCCCTTGATATGGGGACTTCCCTGGTACCGCCCACGGCTGAAAGCGTCACCGGGCTGGCCGACCCGCTGGGCAGCGCCGTGCCTGAGTTCTACACGCTGCCGGTGCCGGTGCCGGTGGGCGCGGAGATATACCGCGTCGCCCCCGAGGGCGAGGAGTTCATCGCCCGATATGACGGACAAGTGTGGCTGCGTCCCGCCAGGCGGCTCTGAGTCATGCGCTTCCGGCTGATGGCGAGCTTCCGCGGGGTGCCCTACGAAGTCGGGGTCGGCCCCGCCGACGCCGACGTGGTCTTGTTCGCGGCGTGCCCGCCGCCCGAGGAACTCGGCTTCGAGCCGGCCACCGGGCACTGGCGCAAGGAGGTCATGAGGGCGGAAGTCGACGCCCTGTGGGAGTCCAGGCCGGTGGGCAGCTTCCGCGGCGAGCCGTGCCTGATCCTCGACGACCTGGGTGACCGGCTGCACATCACCTACCTGGGCACGGACGCCCGCCGGGCCAGGGACCTTGGTTACTGGCAGGTGGACCGCGGCGTGTTCGAGCTGCTGACTCCGCGCGAGGATGTCACCGGGCTCTCCGAGGAGAAGGTCGAGCAGCCCTTGCACTGGGCCCAGCCTCCGGCCGAGACGCCGCCGGTGCCGTCTTACCCGTACGGCACGGCGCCGTGGCGAGCCTTGCCGGAGGCGGAACTCGCGTCCGCGGGCGGCCAGGCCAGGAGCGGTGACCCTGGCTACCTCAACGGCACGGCGCGGCCGCCTGGCGATCCGCGGAACGGAAACGGCTACCTGGACGGGGCGGCTCCGTGGAGCAGCGAGCCGCTGGACGTACCCGACGCGCGGAACGGCTTCCGGCCGGACACCCAGAACGGCTTCCAGCCGGACCAGCAGAACGGCTTCCAGCCGGACCAGCAGAACGGCTTCCAGCCGGACCAGCGGAACGGCTTCCAGCCCGCTCCGGCCGCCCAGGCTCCGGGCCTGGACGCGAACGCGCCCGCCGCGAGCACAGGGCGGGCCGGCCGCGCCCGGGAGCAGGGCGGCCGGTCGGCGCGCCGGCAGCGGGTGCCGACCCGGTCGATCTTCTCCGAACTCGCCGACCTCGCCGCGATCCCGCGCGCCGCCTACGCCCTGGAGCACGAGGCTGACGGTGCCATGTGCCTGCTGCGGACCCCTGACGGTTTCGAGGTCTTCAGCGCGGCGGACGGAGTCCGGCACGAGGTGCGCACCTTCGACGATGAGGAGGCCGCGTACTTCTACCTGTTCGGGCTGCTCGCCGCGGAGGCCGTGCGGAACGGCTCGCTGATACCGCCGGGCTAGGACATGTCCCTACACCTGCTGCTTAGGCCGGAATCCCAGGTCGAGCGCGGCCTGAACTTCGGACGCGGCCGCCGGCGGGCTGGGCAGGAACCGCACTGCGATACCGCGGTGCCAGGATACCCGGAACGATGACGGAGAGTATGCGCGCGACCACCAAATGAGATTTCGGCCGTTCCGCCCGCTCCGTGCCGGGTCGCTGAAAATAGCTGGTTTCGCTCGTAGCTAGGCGGTCGAGTCGGTCCTCCCTGATAGATCCGGAGAACTCCACCCGGCGGATCTTGTGGAGTCCTTGCGGCTTGAGGAACTTCGCCCGGATGGGCTTCCCGGGCAGCTATGGTGCAATAGCCGGCGGGGCTGACGGTCCCCCGCTCCCCAAGCAGCCCCGCCGGCACTCTGCCTCTGTGGCAATGACACAATCGCTGCAGCATTACCGGCATGGGGCCGGCCTGACTGGGACGAGGAGACGCGGGCAAGCTGATCATGGTTCCGCTCACCGGCACACAACATGAGATCTCTGCGGGCGACTACCGGGCCACGATTACCCAGCTTGGCGCCGGATTGCGCGCCCTGCATTACCTCGGCCGCCCGGTCATCGGGGAGTACGGCCCGGATGTGCTGCCGCCCGGTGCTTCCGGCCAGCTCCTGTGTCCCTGGCCGAACCGCGTGGACGGTGGCCGCTACACCATTGATGACACCCGCTATCAGCTAGACCTGAGCGAACCGGCCAACCTCAACGCCATCCACGGGCTGACCCGGTGGGCCAGCTGGCAGGTCACGGCGCGAACCCCCGAGGCGGTCCACCTGCGGCACGGCCTGCTTGGCCGGCAGGGCTATCCGTTCTGCCTGGATATCGAAGCGGAATACCTGCTCGCCGCGGACAGTGGCCTGCAGGTGAGCATCACCGCACGCAACGCTGGTTCCACCGCTGCCCCCTACGGGACCGGGTCGCACCCTTACCTCGCCGCGGGCACCTCCGCCATCGACGACTGCGAGCTGACACTGCCCGGCGGGCTGTGGCTGCCGGCCGATGAGCGGGGCATCCCATCCGGGCCGGCCGAGGATGTGGCGGGCACCCCGTTCGACTTCCGTGAACCCCGGCCAATCGCCGCCACCCAGCTTGATCACGCGCTGACCAGCCTGGATCGCGACGCGGGCGGCCGTGCCTGGGCGCGCCTGTCCGGCGGCGGAACCCAGGTCGCACTCTGGGCGGGCCCGGGCTATCAATGGCTGCAGGTATTCACCGGCGACACGCTGGATCCCGCGCACCGCCGCCGAGCCCTGGCCGTCGAACCGATGACCTGCCCACCCAACGCCTTCGCCTCCGGGGTGGACCTGCTCCTGCTGGAGCCGGGCGACAGCGTGACGCACACCTGGGGCATCCAGGTGACGGTGGCGGCCTGAACCGGCTGAGAGTCAGCTTGCGGTTGGCTCCGCGGCGGCGAGCATCCCAGTGATGCGGGCCAGGTCCTCCGGGGTGTCGACATCGTCGGGGCTGCCGGTGTCCGCGCACTCCACGACCGTCACCAGGTCCGGATGAGCTCGCAGGAACGGTCGGGCGCCAACATCCCCGGCGGCCAGCGCGATGACGGCCGGCCAGTGCTCACGGGCGAGCAGGACCGGGTTGCGCTGCCTGCCGTGATAGGCCGCGACGGCGACCTGCGCCCCGGCCCGGTAGGCGTCGATCAGCCTGCGCACCGAACCAGGTCCCACCAGCGGCTGGTCCACCAGTGCGACGACTGCCGCGTCGCAGCTGAGCGGGACCGAGCCGAGGCCGACGGCCAGTGACGACCCCATGCCGCTGCGCCAGTCAGGGTTGTGCACCATGATCACGCCGAGAAGGTCAACGACAGCCGCCCCGGTGACCGCCACGACGGGGGCCGTGCCGCCGTCGCGCAGCAGGGCTATGCCCCGGTCGACGAGCCGGACACCGCCCAGCTCCACAAGTGCCTTGGGGCTGCCGAGCCTGCTGCCCTCCCCCGCTGCGAGCAATACCCCGGCCACGCGTGATTTCATGGTCACCAAGCGTAGAACGGCGGCCAGGATCAGCGTTAACCAATTCTTGGCGGCGCGGTCCCTCAGCCGTGGTGGATCCGGCCTGAGGTAGCAGTCAGCGGCTGCCCGGAACCGCCCCAGCGGAGCTGGATCAGCTCGGCGGCGACCGACACCGCGGTCTCCTCGGGTGTCCTAGCACCCAGGTCGAGCCCTATCGGGGAGCGCAGCCGGGCAAGTTCGGCGGCCGACAGCCCCGCCTCGCGCAGCCGGGCGAGGCGATCCTCATGGGTGCGCCTGCTGCCCATGGCACCGATGTACCCGGCTGGCGTGCGCAGCGCTACCTCAAGCAACGGCACGTCGAACTTCGGATCGTGGGTAAGCACGCAGATCACCGTCCGGGCGTCCACCGGGGTGCTGGCCAGGTACCGGTGCGGCCAATCGACCACGACCTCGTCGGCTTCGGGGAAGCGGGCCGGGGTCGCGAAGATCGGGCGGGCGTCGCAGACTGTGACGCGGTAGCCGAGGAACTTCCCGGCCCTGGCCACGGCCGCGGCGAAGTCGATGGCGCCGAACACCAGCATCCGCGGCGGGGGCGCGAACGAGTGCACGAACACGGCCAGGTCGTCTCCGCGCCGCTCCCCGTGCGCGCCGTAGCGGCGGACGCCGGTCAGGCCCTGGGCCAGCATGCCACGCACGTCATCGTCGACGGCCTGATCGAGCCGGTCCCCGGCACCCAGGGTCCCGCTCGCACCGCCCCGGCCGGCCGCCGCAGCTGGCACCGGGTCAGAACCTGGCGCCGGCTCGGCGCTGGCCCAGATGACCCGCCGCGCACCGACCTGGCCCGGTCCCTCGATGACCGTGGCCACGGCTACCGGCTCCCCCGCCGCGATGGCGGCCGACACCTCACCCAGCTCGGGGAAGGCTTCGGCGCTGACCGGCTCCACAAAGATGTGCAATATCCCGCCGCAGGTCAGACCCACTGCGAAGGCATCGTCATCGCTCACGCCGTAGGTCTGCAGGACCGGCTGCCCGGACTCGGTGACTTCCCGCGCCAGTTCGTAAACGGCACCTTCCACGCATCCACCGGACACGCTCCCGATGACCTCACCCGCCGCGGACACAGCGAGCGCCGCGCCAGGCTCCCGGGGTGCGCTGCGGAACGTGCGCACCACGGTGGCCAGGCCGAACGTCTCGCCGCTGTCCCACCATTTCGTTATGGGGTCCAGGATGTCTCGCACGACCTGTCACCTCGGAACGTCTCACCCAGCCGGAGGCCCGGGGGATGGCCGGCGACCGCGGCAGCGGCCTAAGGCCAGGGCTTCCCCCGAGATACCTCCACATTACGTTCATGCCACTCCCGGACGCCACGCTGCGCACGTCACACAGGAATTGACGATCTTTCTTAGGTTAGCCTAAGCTTCGTTCGGCCCGAAGCCCAGCGCAGCACGGACGGCCAGGAGGCACAGTTGAGGGTGAACCGATGGGGATCTGTCCAGGCCCTGGCCGCGGCGGCACTGGCGTGCGGCTTGCTGGCCGGGTGCGGCGGATCTTCGACGGGGGCATCCGGTCAATCGATCACCCTCTACAGCGGCCAGCATCCGCAGACCACGGACAAGCTCATCGCCGCGTTCGAGAAGCAGACCGGCATCACGGTCAACGTGCGCAGCGATGACGAGGATGTGCTCGCCGCCCAGATTGTGGCCGAGGGGTCGCGGTCCCCGGCCGATGTCCTGTACACCGAGAACTCACCCCCCCTGCAGTTCCTCCAGGACAAGGGCTTGCTGGCCGCGGTGAAACCGGCCACCCTGGCGGCCACGCCGGCCAGGTACAGCTCGCCGCGCGGCGACTGGGTGGGCATCTCCGCGCGGGTCAGCGTGCTGATCTACAACCCCCGGCTGATCGCCCGCGGCCAGCTGCCCAGTTCGGTCCTGCAGCTGGCGGACCCCCGGTACAAGGGCAAACTGGGCCTGGCTGCCGGGGAGACGGACTTCCAGCCGATCGTCACCTCGGTACTGCGCAGCCAGGGGAAGGCCGCCACCCTGCGCTGGCTGGCCGGCCTGAAGGCGAACGCGACCGGGCACCTCTACCCGGACAATGAGACGGTCGCCAACGACGTGAACCGCGGCACAGCGGCGTTCGGCATCATCAACCAGTACTACTGGTACCGCATGCGGTCCGAGGTCGGAGCAGCGGCCATGCACTCGAAGCTCGCGTACTTCGCGCCGCGCGACCCCGGCTATGTGATCGATGTCTCAGGCGCCGCGGCGCTGAAATCAAGCGCGCACCCGGCGGCCGCGCAGAGGTTCCTGGCCTTCCTGGTCGGCCAGCAAGCGCAGGAGATCATCGGCGCCCACTCGGCCAGTTACGAGTACCCAGTAGCCTCAGGCGTGACCTCCGCAGCGGCCGAGACCCCGCTCAGCAAGCTCCAGCCGAACCCCATCACGGTTGGGGAACTCGGCGACGGGTCACCGGCCGTCGCCCTGCTGCGGCAAGCCGGCCTGCTGTGACGCTCCGGGTGGCCAGGACACGCTGATGGCGTCATCTCCCACGCTGACCAGGGACAACCACCAGCAACAGGCACCTGGTCCCGGGCCCGCCGCCCGCCCGCGGCGGATGGGCCGCCCCTGGGCGCTGATCGCGGCGTGCACGCTGATCGCGATGATTCTCGCCCTTCCGCTGGTCTTCCTGCTGATAGAGGCGCGGGGCAGCGGCGCGTCCACCATCGCTCACCTGATCTTCCGCCCGCTCACCGCGACCCTGCTCTGGAATACGATCCGGCTCACGGTGGTGGTCACCGCCCTCTGCGCAGTGATCGGCACGGCAGCGGCATGGTGCGTCGAGCGGACCGATCTCCCGGGCCGGCGGGTGTGGGCGGTCCTGCTGGTGGTGCCCCTCGCCATTCCCGATTTCGTGATCAGCTTCGGGTGGGCCTCGCTGTCCACCTGGATCCAGGGGTTCCGCGGAGCGGTGCTGGTGATGACCCTCGCCGTGTACCCGCTGGTCTACCTGCCCGTCGCGGCCAGCCTGCGGGGTGCCGACCCGAGTCAGGAGGAGGTGGCCCGCAGTCTCGGCACCGGGCGGGTGCGCACGTTCATCCGGATCACCCTCGGCCAGGCGCGCGGGGCCATCCTGGGCGGCTGCCTGCTCGTGGCGATGGTGATGCTCGCCGAGTACGGCGCCTTCGAGATCGTGGGTTACCAGACCTTCACCACTGAGATCTTCACCGAGATCAAGGTGGCGTTCAGCCTGCCCGCCGCCTGCGGGCTGTCACTCGTGCTTGTGCTGCTCAGCCTGGTCGTGCTCGGCGGGGAGGGAGTGACCCGCGGCAAAGGCCGGATCAGCCGGTCGGGTGCGCTCACCCAGCGGGTGTCCCCGCCGCTGCGGCTCGGCCGGGCCAGGCTTCCCGTCCTGGCCGGGGTCGTGGCGCTGGCCGCCCTCGCGCTCGGCGTTCCCATCGCCGCGAGCATCTACTGGATGACCGCCGGCCTGCCACCGGCGATAACCGGCGTCTCGCTGCTGGCCGCGGCCGGGCACACCGCCATGTACGGAGCGGCGGCGGCTGCGCTGGCGACCCTGATGGCCGTGCCGGTGGCCCTGCTCGCGGTGCGGCACGCCGGGCCCGTGCGGCAGTTCCTGGAACGCAGCACCTACCTGGTGCTC
>CAYPQM010000077.1:3553-31824 GCA_964412845.1 uncultured Streptosporangiaceae bacterium | reverse complement strand
CAGCGCGATGATGACGATGGACCCGTCAAGGGCCGACATGAACATGGCGGCGGTCGTGTTGGCCAGGGCCACCCACCGGTAACGGTCTCCTGGCACCGCCGTTACCCCGCTGGGCAACTGACCGCCCGCCCCGCCGTGCTGGCCGGCATCAGATGCTCTCGGCCAGGCGCTCGATCAGCGGTGCGGCCGCCAGCAGCTGATCGAGTTCCGGGCGGGTGAACCGGGTCGCCAGGGCCCGCGCCAGCCGCTCGGTCCCCGCGTTGCGCCTGTCCTGCAGCGCCTGGCGCCCGGCCTCGGTAACCGACATGACGACCCTCCTGCCGTCCCCCGGGTCGGAGCCGCGGTCAACCAGGCCACGGGCCTCGAGCCCAGCGAGCGTCGCGCCCATCGACTGCGGGCTGATCTGGTCGAGCTTGGCCAGCGCAGCGGATGTGGCCGGGCCGCCGCGGTCCAGGCGCGCCAGAGCCGAGCTCTCGGGCAACGTGAGCTCACCATCGGCCTTCGCTTGCCGCAGCCGCCGTACGAGCAGGCCGATGCTCAGCCGGAGCGCGCCGGCCACGCGGGCGATATCTGGCTCCTGGTCCATATCATCAGGTTAACCTGATAAGTCTGGCCTTAGCAAATGAGCCGCGGCCGCCCCGGTGTCAGCCGGCCGCCGGCGCGGCCGGGGCCTGCGGTGCCCGGCGCTCGGCGCTGACCGGCACGAAGGCCGCGGCGGCCAGCGGGAACAGGGCAACGGCGCTGAATGTGGCCCCGTACCCGAGCACGCTGATTGCCACCGCCAGCACCGGCGGCGTGGCCGCCGCGAGCGCATTCTGCCCGGTGTTCTGGATGCCGAGGGCCCGGCCCGCCCACGACGAGCCCGCGTACTCCGCGACGGCGGTGAAGGCGAGCCCGTTGGTGCTCACCGCTACCACGGCGGCGGCGAGCAGGGCAGGTACCGCCAGCGGTGACCTCGCGGCGGCCCCGGCCGCCAGCAGCAGCACGGCCAGGGCGGTGCCGAAGGCCAGCATCCGCATCGGCCGCATCCGGCTGCCGGCCCGGTCGGACCAGTAGCCGGCGCCAAGCCGGGCCGCGGCCCCGCAGGCCTGGGCCACAGCGAGCAGCCGGCCCGCCGCGGGCGCCTGCCAGCCGTGCTGATCGACCAGGAAGACGAGGGCGAACGTCCCCACCGCGAACTGCGGCACCACGAGCAGCGCGCTCGCGGCATGGATCCGCCACAGCACCGGGGTGTGGTACGGCGACCGGCCCGGTGCGCCGCGGCGCTGCTCAGGCCGGGCCGGGTCACGCACGGCCACCGCTACGAGCGCCGCCGCGGTGACGCAGAAGCCGCCCAGGAACGTCAGCGCGGCCGGCTGCCCGTGCTGCCCGATCGAGGGCAGGGCCAGTGCGGCGACCGCTACCCCGAGCGGCTGGGCGCTTTGCCGGATACCCATCGCCAGGCCCCGTTCGTGCGCGGCGAACCAGCCCAGGATGAGCCGCCCGCTCGCCGCGTAGACTGACGCGCCCGCCGCCCCGGCCAGGACGAGGCAGGCCGCGAGCGGAGCCGTCCCGTGCGCGCGGGTCGCGGCCAGGAGCACCAGGCCGGCCAGCCCGAGCCCGGTACCGAGCACAAGCCGCTCACCCCACCGGTCGGCGGCCGCCCCCCAGGCCACCAGCGTGAGCAGCAGCCCCGCGGTCGGGCAGGCCACCAGGATGCTGGCCTGCCGCAGGGACAGTCCGTGCTGCAGGAGGGACGGAATGAGGTAGGCGAGCCCGTACTGGAAGGTGCAGCCCGCGGTCATCGCGACCAGCCCGGCAGCTAGGACCCGCCACCGCCGGCTGTCCCCGGTGCCAGCATTGCTCATATGCTGATCGTAAATGTCCGGATAGTAAGACGGCGGGCAGAGCCTGTGCGGCCAGGATCAGCGCTGACCTAGCCGGTCAGCGCTGATCTGCCGGGTCAGTCAGGTGGGCCGGGCCGGCCTCGTGCGCCGGGTCAGGCCCGTGTCCCGGGTCATCGTCCGCGGCGGGGCCGGCCTCCGCCGTTGCTGGCTGCTGCGGCCCGGGCTCGGCCGACGAAGGCTCGGTGGCCCGGGCGGCCGTGATCCCCGCGGGCGGCTGCCCGCGGCGCTGCGTCCAGCCGAACCAGGTGATCCCGATCACGGTCAGCACGCAGGCCACGAAGAAATTCAGCCGCAGGCCCAGGAAGTGCTCGGACGGGTCGACCCGCAGCGACTCCTCGAAGATCCGGAACGCCGAGTACCCGGTGACGTAGAGGGCGAACAGGCCGGGCGGCCTGATGGTGCGGTGATGGCCCAGCCACACCAGTGCCGCCGCCAGCGCGAGGTTGAAGATCAGCTCGTACAGGAACGTCGGGTGGAACGTGGTGAAACGCACGTAGCCGGGCGGCCGGAAGGCCGGCGCGATCTCCAGCCCCCACGGCAGGCTGGTGGGGCCGCCGAACAGTTCCTGGTTGAAGTAGTTGCCGACCCGCCCGATCGCCTGCGCCACCAGCAGGGCCGGGGCGACCGCATCCATGAACCGGGGCGCGTCCGCCCCCGACCTGCGCACGCGCCAGATGCCGACCACGGCCGCCAGCGCGATGCCGCCCCAGATGCCCAGGCCGCCATCCCAGACCGCGAGCACCCCGTACCAGTGATGCGGGATGTACTTCGGGGTGGTGATATCGAAGTAGATCCGGCCGCCGATGATCCCCGCGGGCACGGCCCAGATCGCCACGTCGCCGACCAGTATCGGGTCGCCGCCCTGGGCCTTCCAGCGGCGTTGCGTGATCAAGATCGCCACCGTGATCCCGATCACGTACATCAGCCCGTAGAAGTGGACGTATGCCGGGCCTATATGGAACCCGTTCACCGGCGGGCTGGGAATGTGCAAAGCCATGGGCCGAGCGTAGCCGCCAGGGCGGCGCAGTACGTGGCGGGCCGGATTCATGCCAGTTCCTGGCGAACAAGCTATAGGTGCTAACATTGTTAATAGATATGACATAGCCGACGATCACCGTACCGGGACCGGCGGCGACGTCTGGATGACCCGCGGAATCTCAGCACAGGCTGGCAGGCCGGCAGCCGGAAAGAACCCGATGAGCCAGACCGGCGGCACGCGCGCGCGGTGGGCCGAGGCCGACGTGCCGGACCAGGCCGGGCGGACCGCCGTGGTCACCGGCGCCAACAGCGGGATCGGGTTCGATACCGCCCGGGTGCTCGCGGAACATGGCGCCACGGTCGTCGTCGCCTGCCGGGATGTGGCCAAGGGCCAGGACGCCGCCAGCCGGATCGCCGTGACCGCTGCGCAGCCGGCCGTGACCGTTGTCCGCCTGGACCTGGCCTCGCTCGCGTCGGTCCGCGAGGCCGCCGACGAGATCCGGGCCAGCCATGACCGCCTTGACCTGCTGATCAACAACGCCGGGCTGATGATGCCCCCGCGCGGTGTCACCGCTGACGGCTTCGAGCTTCAGCTCGGCACCAACCACCTGGGCCACTTCGCGCTCACCGGCCTGCTGCTGGACCGGTTGCTGCCGGTCGGCGGCTCGCGCGTGGTGACCGTGAGCAGCAACGCGCACCGGACTGGCCGGATCAACTTCGATGACCTCCAGTCGCAGCGCCGCTACCGCAAGATGACCGCGTACGCGCAGTCCAAGCTGGCCAACCTGATGTTCACCTACGAGTTGCAGCACAGGCTCGCCGCCGCCGGTGCGCCGACCATGGCGCTGGCCGCGCATCCCGGCACGGCCTTCACGGAACTGACCCGCAACATGCCGGGCCCGGTGCAATATCTCAACCAGCGCCTCGGATCCGCCTTCACGCAGAGCGCCCGGATGGGGGCCCTGCCGACACTCCGCGCGGCCACTGACCCCGCCGCGCGCGGCGGCGAGTACTACGGCCCGGATGGCCGCCTCGAGATGAAGGGCCATCCGCGGCGGGTGGAACCCAACGCCCGCGCCCGCGATGAGGACGCGCAGCGCCGGCTGTGGGCAGAGTCGGAACGGCTGACCGGTGTCACCTACCCCGTCTGAGGAATCCGCCCGGCCTGACGACCCTGCCCGCCGGGGCCGTTACCACCACGGGGACCTGAGATCCGCACTGGTGGACACGGCGGTAGACCTGATAGCCGAACGTGGCGTCCGCGGCTTCTCGCTGGCCGAGGCGAGCCGCCGCCTCGGGGTGACCGTGGCGGCGCCGTACCGGCACTTCGCCGATCGCGATGACCTGCTCGCGGCGGTGGCGGTCCGGGCCTTCGGGGTGTTCACCGCCGTGCTGGCCGCGACACTGGACGAGGACGCCGCGCCCCCGGAGCAGCTGGCTACGATGGCGGGCGCCTACGTGATGTTCGCGGCGCGGCACCCGGCGCTGTTCGATGTGCTGTTCGGCGCGGGCCTCGACAAGGGCAGGTACCCCGATCTGCGCGGCGCCGCGGAGCCGGTCCAGGAGATGTTCATGGCCCCGGTGCGGATCCTCACCGGTGGTGTCCCCGAAGCCATCGACGACCTGGTCACGGCGGTGTCCGCGACCGCGCACGGCCATGCTGCGCTGCTGCTCGACGGGGCGTTCGGCACCGGGCCGGAATCCGTGGCCGCCGCTGCGTCGCGCGCGTCCCGGGCCACGCTGGCCCTGGTCGCCGGCCGCGCCGCCCTGCGCTGACCAGGTCGCAGCCTGCGGGACCGGCGGGCTGCCGCCAGCAGGTGACCGGGCGGGCGTGGAACGATGGCGTGATGACGGACTACAGGGCAGTGAACCGGGCCAGCTGGGATGAGCGCGCGCCCGCGCATGCGGCTTCGCCCGATTACCGTGTCGCCCGCTTTGCGGAAGATCCCTCCTTCCTCAGCGAGGTGGTCCGGTTCGACCGCCCGCTGCTCGGCGATATCAGCGGCGTGCGCGGCGTCCACCTGCAATGCCACATCGGCACCGACACGATTTCGCTGGCCAGGCTCGGCGCCACGATGACCGGGCTGGATTTCTCGGCCGCCGCCCTGGCCGAGGCGCGCCGCCTCGCTGCGCGGATCGGCGCCGGGGTGGAATTCGTCGAGGCCGACGTGTACGACGCCGCCACGGTCCTCGGCGCGGGCCAGTTCGACCTGGTGTTCACCGGGATCGGCGCACTGTGCTGGCTGCCGAGCATCCGTCGCTGGGCGGACGTGGTGGCCGGGCTGCTGCGGCCGGGCGGGCGGCTGTTCCTGCGGGAAGGCCATCCGATGCTGTGGTCGCTGGCTGACGTACGGCCGGACGGCCTGCTCGTCGTGGACGCCCCGTACTTCGAGCGTGCCGAGCCCACCATCTGGGACGAGGGCGGCACCTATGTCGAGACCGACGTGATCTTCACGCATAACGTGACGCACGAGTGGAATCACGGCCTCGGCGAGATCGTCACCGCCCTGCAGGATGCCGGGATGGACCTGACCGGCCTGGTCGAGCACGACAGCGCGCCCTGGGAGGCGCTGCCCGGCCAGATGGAGCGCGACGACGGGGGCGAGTGGCGGCTGGCCGACCGGCCATGGCGACTTCCCTGCACATACACGTTGCAGGCCGTGAAGAGACGGGCAGAATAACGTAAGGCCCCTCCATGTATGAGATGGAGGGGCCTTACTGATCTCGCAGCACCGGCCCGCCGATTGCCCGGCGTCCTTGCGCTGTCCGACCAGCCTCCGGTCGCGGGCTCCCCCGGCGGGAAGGCGCGGTTTCCCGGTCCTGTCCGCCTCCGGGGTTGCCCCCGGGTGGGTCGTCGTTTTCGGTGGTGAGAGAAGTTTTACTGCCCCCGCCCACGGCGGCACAAGGGGTTTCGGGCAGCAAATTCAAGATTTTTTGGTCATCCACAAGACATCCACAAAACACCTGTTGTTTTCCCCCGGGCAGCGGACCTGTCCACCGGTTCATCCACAGCGGGGTCCACAGCTCCCCGGCGCCAGGGCCGCCGGTACCCGGCCTCATCGTGGCCAGGAAGAAATTAGCCGGGCCGGCACCTCAGCAAGACCATCGCGCCTGACGGATTGCACCAGTAACTGGTCAATTACACCGGGCAAAGCTATGGTCACAAGATGTTCATTGGGACACAGCTTCCCAGTGGTTCGGCAACAATGGCGACTGGCCTGCTGGACTCGTGATCGCCGTCGCGGCGGTCACGACAGGAGGATCGAGAGCCATGGCTGCCTCAACCGATCCGGTGTACCTCCGCGTTCTTGAGGATCTGCGGGAACAGATCCGCGCGGGCGTGCTGCCGCCCGGCGCCAGGGTGCCGTCGAGGAACGGGATCATCGCCCGGTACGGCGTCGGGGAAACGGCCGCCAAGCACGCCCTCCAGGTCCTGGCCACCGAGGGCCTCATCGAGGCCAGGGCCGGGTCGGGCTCATACGTCCGCAAGGTGCCTGCGGCCAGTCATCTCGCGCACGACCGGCTGCATTTTCCCGGATCACCGTTCGGGCTCGAGGACCCGCGGCGGCCGGCGGCGGGCGCTGACGGCGGCGAGCACTCGCCCCGGCTGTCCTGGGAACATCAGTCCGAGCGCGTCGTCGCCCCGCTGAATATCGCGCGCGTGCTGGGGGCGGGGCCCGGCGATGTGCTGGTCACCCGGACCAGGTACCTGCTCAGTGCGGACGGCATCCCGGTGCAGATGGCCACGAGCTACGAGCCAGCGGAACTCACCGCGCACACCCAGGTTCCCCTGCCGGAGCAGGGCCCGTTCGCGGGACGGGGGGTGATCGAGCGGATGAAGGTCATCGGCGTCCAGGTGGACCAGGTGGTCGAGGACATCTCGGTGCGGCCGTCGCTGTCGGCCGAGGCCGCCGCCCTGGAGATCCCGGCTGGCGCCCTGGTGCTCCTTATCGAGCGCGCTCACCGTGCCGGGCAGCGCACCGTCGAGGCCGGCGAGATAGTCATCGCCGCGGACCGGTTCCGGCTCCGCTACCGGATCCCGGTCGCTCCGGGGCCGGGCGACCCGCCGGTCACCGGTGACCGGCACGGGCCCGCTGACCTGCTGGGCACCGATGCCGGTCTCGCGGTGGGCGTGGCGCTGGCGTGAGCCGATGATCCGGCCGGCCCGGGCCGGCGACGTGCCCGCGATCCACCGGCTAGTCCGAGACCTGGCCGAGTATGAGCGGTCACTGCAGCACGTCACGGCGAGCGAGGACGACCTGCGCCAGTCCCTGCTGGCGGAGCAGCCAGCCATCTTCGCGCACGTGGCCACGCACGAGGGCGAGGTCGTCGGGTTCGCGCTGTGGTTCCTCAACTTCTCGACGTGGGAAGGCAAGCACGGGATCTACCTGGAGGATCTGTACGTGCGCCCGGACGTGCGCGGGCACGGGCACGGCCGGGCCCTGCTGGCCGAACTGGCCCGGATCTGCGTGCGGCGCGGGTACGCGCGGCTGGAATGGGCCGTGCTGGACTGGAACTCCCCCGCCCTGGGCTTCTATGCCTCGCTCGGCGCGGTCCCCATGGACGAGTGGACGGTGCACCGGCTGGCCGGGCCCGCCCTGCGCACCCTGGCGGGCAGCGACGTGGGCTGAGCCCTTGCCGTGACCGGCCCAGAATGCAATGGTTTGCATAACGGCGACGTGAGGCGAGGCATGACCGAGAGCACGGACATCGTGGTGGCGGGCGCGGGGCATAACAGCCTGCTCACCGCCTGCTACCTGGCCAAGGCGGGATACCGCTGCCTGGTCCTGGACGCGCGGCACATCCCCGGCGGCGGTGCCGCCACGGAAGAACTGCTGCTGCCCGGATTCGGCATCGACACCTGCGCGACGGGCCACACCATGATCCGGGTCAACCCGGCGCTGCTGCACGACGAGCTGGGCCTGCTGGCCGACTACGGGCTTCGTTATGTCGAGCCGGATCCGGTGGAGCACGTGGCATTCCCGGATGGCGAGCAGCTCACCATGTGGCTGGACCGGGACCGGACGGCGGCCGAGGTGGCCCGGTTCTCCCGCGCGGATGCGGCCGCCTACCTGCGCATGCTGGACGAGTACGACGAGGTCAAGACGATCTTCAGCCGGGCCCAGTTCACCCCGGTGGGGTTCGGCCCCTCGCTGGGCGAGATGCTTGCCGAGCACCCGAAAGGGCAGATCTGGGCGGAGCGCCGGCAGCTCAGCGCCGTGGCGGTGGTCCGCCGCGAGTTCACCAGCCGGCACGTCCAGGCCTTCCTGCTCTGGATGGCGTTCCAGGTCTTCCAGCTGGTGGATGAGCCGGGGTCGGGCGTCCTGCCGTACGCACAGGTCTTCGGCCGGCAGCAGCGCAGCTGGTCCATCCCGGTCGGCGGGTCGGCGGCGCTGACCGCCGCGCTCACCGGCTACCTGGCGGACCATGGCGGCCAGGTGCTGTGCAACCGCCGGGTGACCCGGCTGCTGCTGTCCGGTGGCCGCTGCACCGGTGTCGAGACCGAGGACGGCACGCAGTACCAGGCAGGTACGGCCGTGGTCTCCACGATCCACATCAAGCACCTGCGGGACATGGCGCCGGCGGAGGCCTGGCCTGAGGAGTTCCATCATGGGGTGGACACCTATGACGTGGGGGTGCCGGGGTTCGCGACCTACTACGCCACGACCGCTCCCCCGCAGTTCGAGACCGCGGCTGGCCCCCGCACGGCGGTGTCAGCCGGATTCGCGGGCTGGCCGGAGGACATGATCGCGCTCGGCGAGGACCTGCGTGCAGGCCGCTTCATCGCGGATTCCCCGTGGCTGCTGGTGGCCACGCCGACGCTCGCCGACCCGGGCCGCGCTCCGGCCGGGATGCACACGGTCAAGGTGCTCAGCCCGCAGGTGTACCGGCTGCCCGCCGGCCTGCCTGACTGGGATGCCGTGAAAGAGCAGCACGCCCGGCGGCAGCTGGAGTGCCTGCGCCGGTTCGCGCCGGGTTTCACCGACGAGAAGATCCTCGCCCACCTCGTCAAGTCCCCGGCCGATATCGAGCAGCTGAACCCGCACATGATCCACGGCGCGTTTCACGGAGGGAACCGCGGGCCGGCGTTCAGCGGCCCGCGGCGCCCGGTGCCGGGCTGGGCGGCGCACCGGATGCCGATTCCCGGCCTCTACCAGACGGGCGGCAGCACGCATCCGGGCGGATCCATCACCGGGGCGCCGGGGCGCAACGCGGCGACCGTGCTGCTGACCGATCTCGGCCACGACCCGGCGGCGCTCATGGCGGCGCCGGCCCGTCAGCCGCTGGTCAGCCCGTGACCGTTCAGGGTCGCCCGTACCGGTAACCCCTCGGCGGCCAGCACCCCCGCCGCGGTCAGGTCGGCGGCCAGCCTCGCTTGCTCAGCCGGGGTGTGCGAGATGAGCGGCGCCCGGACCGGCCCGCCGGACATGCCGACCAGGCCCGCCCAGGCCTTGATGGAGGCCAGCGCGTCCACCCGGCGCACCTTGCCGCGCAGCCACCTGGCCGCCACCGCCCGGACCGGGTCGAGCGTGGCCGCGACCTTCGCCGCCCCGGCGAAATCCCCGCCGAGGGCCAGCCCGGTGTACTCGCTCATCGGCTGCCGCCCGGGGACCTGGTAGAGGTACGGCGCCGCCGATGACATGAAGACCCGCTGGCCATGATCCCGCATGTTCTCCAGCCAGGTGCCCTCGTTCGGCTCGCAGACGAGGATCTGGTCCCCGACCCGGCTCAGCACGTCGAGGTAGGTGGCATGGTCCCGGCCTATCTTGATCCCGCACACGTTCTCGATGCCCGCCAGCCGCTCGACGAGCTCCGGCGAGAGCGACACGCCCGAGTAGGCCGTGTCGAACAGCCACACCCCGATGTCCACACCCCGGCAGACCTGCTGGTACCAGCGGAACAGGCCCTCGTCGGAAGCCGGCGGGTAGTAGGGGTTGATCAGCGCGACGAAATCCGCGCCCGCCTTCCGGGCATGCCTGGTGAGCTCGATGGCCTGCCCCGCGGAGTGATGCCCGGTGTGCGCGATCACCGGGCAGATGCCCCGGGTACCGTCCACGATTACCTCGACGATGCGCCGCCGCTCGGATCCGGTCAGGGCCCAGAATTCGCTCATCACACCGGTGCAGAAGATCCCGTCGACCTGGAGGTCGCCGGTAAGCCGCTCAAGATCACGTCCGAGTGCGTCGTAATCCACCGCTCCGCTCGCGTCGAAGGGCGTGGTGATCGCCGCGTACAACCCGCTGAGCTGCTCGCGGGCGGCCCGCTTGGCCTCGGCCTTGGTGTAGTCCATCCTGATCCTCTGCGTCCCGCGGGGTGCTGGGGGTGCGATGTCACATGGTGATGATCGGCCGGATGGCTTCCCGCCGGGCGAGGGCGTCAAATGCCGCCGCGACGTTGGCCAGGGAGTAAAGGTCGGTGGTCAGCGGCTCGGTGCGGATCGCGCCCGAGGCCAGCAGGGCGATCATCGCCGGGTAAGCATTCGGACTTGACCGTACACCGAGGACATTTAGCTCGTCGAGGGTGACCAGATCGACGGGAAGTTCCGCGGTAGCACCGCCGGCCAGGCCGAGCAAGGCCACCGAGCCCCCGCGCCGCACCGACCGGAGTGCCTGGGGGATGACGGAGGTGTTGCCGGAGCAGTCGAACACGCAGTCCGCGCCGCGCCCGCCGGTCGCGGCCCGCACCCCGGCGACAGGGTCGGTCTCCTCGTAGTCGACGATGGCGGTGCTGCCGAGTTCGCGCGCCACGGTGAGCCGCTTGCCCCGGCCGACCATGACCACCGTGGCGGCTCCACTGGCCCGCGCGACCTGCAGCATGAGCAGCCCGAGCAGCCCTGGACCGAACACCGCGACGCTGTCACCGGGGCCGAGCGCGGCCCGGCGGGCCGCGTGCACGGTGAGCGCGCCCTGATTCACCAGCGCCGCCGCCACGTCGGTGACGTGCGAAGGGACCTTGTGCAGGGCCACCGCCGGCCGGACCGCGTACTCAGCCAGGGCGCCGGGCGCGGTGTGCCCGTAGAGCTTGAAGCCCGGTTCGCGGACCCGCTCGCACAGGTTGTAACGCCCGGCCCGGCACATCGGGCAGGCACCGCACCCGGTGTGGTTCTCCGCCACCACGCGCTCTCCGGGCACCAGGCCGCTGTGCTCGGTTCCCGGGCCGAGCACAGCGACCTCGCCGGACCATTCATGGCCGATGATGAAGGGCAGGGCCGGGGGCCAGGTGCCACGGAAACCGCCCGCCACGAGCTTCAGGTCGGTGCCGCACAGGCCGCAGGCACGCACGCGCACCAGCACCTCGCCGGGCCCCGGGACAGGCACCGGCACCTGCTCGAGCGTGAGATGGCCGAATTCACGCAGCACCGCCGCCTGCATCTGGTCCGGTACCTGGTAACCCGTCACTGGCCCGCTCCCTTGTCACTCAGCGTTTCGCGCTCGCCCAGCGCGGCCCAGATCTGCCGGGCGCGGCGCACCACATGATCCGCCACGGCCTCCGCGATATCCTCCGCGCGCCCGGCCTCGGCCAGTTCGGGCCGCCCGTACCAGCCAGTGGCGGCGATCTGGTGAAAGTCGCGCAGCACCGGGTAGACGTCAGGCCTGCGGAACAGCCCGTGGGCCGCCTCACCCGCGGCGCGTTCCGTGGGATCCGTCGCCCGGTCGAGATGCACCAGCGAGGAGTCGTAGGCGAGGACGGCCGCCGTCTCCATCGACCCGGCGTGGGTGAATTCCATCTCCTCCGGGTACAGCGTGTGGGTGATCACGTGCGACTCGGCGATCACCACCTGCACCCCGTGCCGGCGCTGCGCCTCGTCGGCGCCCAGCCGCAGGGTGGGCGAGTTGCCTTCGTGCCAGTTCACCACCAGGATGCGGTGCGCGCCGGCGCTGCTCAGGCCGGCGCAGATGTCGACGAGGACGGCGGCCAGCGTGCTGGGGCTCAGCGACAGCGTCCCCGGCCAGGCCAGGTGATAGTGGGCGACACCCACCGGCCCGAGCTGGACGACGGCCGTGTCCAGCCGGTCGGCGACGCGTTCGGCGATGGAAAGCGCGGCGAAAGCGTCCGTGCCGAGCGGCAGATGCCCGCCGTGCTGCTCAACGCTGCCGGTGGCGACCACGGCGACACCGCTCGTGGCCAGCAGCCGGGCCGCCTCCGGCTGGGCCAGGCGCTCGATGTTGCGCTCGGGGTGACGGGGCATGTCAGCCTCCATATCCCGGGACAGGTGCGGGCTGGGTGTTGGCGTCCTGGCCGGTGGCGGCCTGCACGGCCAGCCGGTGCGCCCTGATCGGTGTCTGCCAGGCCTCGGTCACCACGTCCAGCAGGGCCGGCTTCCCGGTGAGGGCCGCCCGCAGCGCGGGCGCGAGCCTGCCGGGCTCAGCGACCCGCTCACCGTGCAGGCCGAATCCGCGGGCGACGTCGGCGAAGGCCACGTCGGCGAAGTCTTCATCCTCCCAGCCACGGCCGAAGGTGATCCGCCGGTACCAGCGGATCCAGCCGAACGACCGGTTGTTCAGGACCACGATGGTGACCGGGAGCCCGTGCTCGACCACCGTCGCGAGCTCGCCCGCCGCGTACCCGAGGGCGCCGTCTCCGGTGAGCACGACCGTCCGGACGCCCGGGTCGGCCGTGGCCACGCCGATCGCGGCGGGCACCCCGTAGCCGAGTCCAGCCTGTCCCCTGGGGCACAGCACCCGCCGTCCCGGCGAGCGCTGTTCCAGGTACACGCCGCCCCAGCCGCTGGCCAGGCTGGCATCGCAGATGAGAACGTCCTCCGGGCTCAGTGCGGCCTCGATCTCCGCGATCACCCGCTGCGGCGCGATCGGGACAGCGTCGCTGGCCCGCTCGGCGTCCCGCTCGGCCCGCCAGGCGGCGGTGAGCCCGGCGATCCTGCTCCGCCAGGGCGCGCGGTCCGGCCCGGCGGCCGCCGGATCCTGGCCGGCCGGGTGCGGCCCGGCCAGGGCCACCGCCAGCGCCCGCAGGCCGGGGCGCGCATCACCGAGCATCGCCGCGCGCAGCGGGAACGCCCGGCCGAGTTCCGCCGGGTCGATGTCAAGCTGGAGCACGGCCTGGTCGGCCCGGGGCAGCGTCCAGCCGAAGGTGGCGCCACTGCCTGACTTGGTCCCGGCGAGCAGCACGACATCGGCCTCGGCCAGGGCGGCCGCCGCGGCAGCCGTGCCCATCGACCCGGCCACCCCGACGCTCAGCGGGTGGTCCTCGGCGATCGCGCCCTTGCCGGACAGCGTGCTGCCCACCGCGGCCGAGATCTGCTCAGCCAGGGCGGTCAGCTCCACGCCCGCCCCGGAATGCATAACCCCGCCGCCCGCCAGGATGAAGGGCCGCCGCGCCCGGCGGAGCACCCCGGCGGCGGCCGCTACATCGTCCGCCTCCGGCGCCGGCCGGAACGCGGGGAACCGGCCGAACCTGGCGCTGGTGCCGGGCGGGCCGCCATCGGCCGGGGACTCCGGTGCCGGGCCGTCCAGGATGTCCTGCGGCAGGAACAGGACCACCGGGCCGGGCCGGCCGGTCGTCGCCTCACGGAAGGCCTGCCGCACCAGCGCCGGCAAGGTCACCGGGTCGGCCACGGTCGCCTGCCATTTAGTGACGGGGGCCAGCAGGGCCGCCTGGTCCAGGGCCTGCGACGCGGCGCTGCGGTAGCGATGCGGGGCGAGCCGGGCCGGCAGGTCACTGACCAGGGCGACGACCGGTACCGAGGCGCCGAGCGCCTCGGCGAGCCCGGATGGCAGCTTGGCCGCGCCGGGTCCTACCGTGGCATCGCAGACCCCGGCCCGGCCCGTGATCCGGGCGTAACTGTCGGCGGCGTAGGCGGCGGACCGCTCATCCCGGGTGAGCACGTGCGTCAGCATCGGCGCCCGGTCCAGGATGCCGTCGTACAGCGCGAGCGTCTGACCCCCGGGAACGCCGAAGACGTGCCGCACGCCGTGCTCAATGAGCAGGTCAGCGAGCAGCGCCCCGCCGTGCCGGCGGGACCCGCCGGGAATCTCAGTCATCGGCAATCCCTAGTAGCCGCGCGGCGTTACCGCCGAGGACCCGTTGTTCGTCGGCGCCGCTGAGCAGCAAGGCCCGCACCTCGTCGACCGGATGGTCGGTCCCCATGTCGAAGGGGCGGTCCGAGCCGAGCAGGACGTGCTCCGCGCCCGCGTAGCCCACCAGGTCAGCGAGCAGGTCGTGGTCGTGGGTCACGGTGTCGTAGTAGAACCGGCGCAGTGAGTGATCCGGCCCTTCCGTCGTCCGCGCCGCGGCCTCGGACCGGACGGCGAAGGCCCGCCGCAGCCGCCCGCGGACCACCGGGAGCGCGCCGCCGCCGTGGGCCAGCAGTATCCGCAGCCGGGGGTAGCGCTCCAGCACTCCGGCCATGGCGATGTGCGCCGCCGTGACGGCCGTCTCCAGCGGGTTGCCGACCGAGTTCCACAGGTAGTAGCCGTCCAGGGCAGGCAGGCCGAATCCCCGGGTGGACGGGTGGATGAACACCAGGGCACCGGCCGCCTCGGCCGCTTCCCAGAACGGCAGGAAGTACTCATCCCCCAGGTAACGCCCGGCCACGCTGGACGGGATTTCCACGCCGCACAGGCCAGGGACCGACATGAGTTCGGTGATCTCGCGCGCGGCGAGCGCAGGATCTTGCACCGGGACCGCGCCGACCGCACTGAGCTGCCCGGGACGGGCCGCGGTGAGCCTGGCCAGGGCCTCGTTCTGCACCTGGCATACGGTGCGGGCCTCGTCAACTGCCGCGTCAACCGGCACCAGGTTGATCCATGGGGACAGCAGCAGGTGCTCGACGCCGGCCGCCGCAGCCTCGCCGAGCATCGCCGCCACGTCGGTGAACTCGCCCACGACGGAGCTGATCTGCCGGCCACGGAAACCAACGACCTGGCGGCCATCCGGCCGGGTGATGACCGGCCGCCACTGCTGCGGCACGGCACTGGACATCATCTCGGCCGCGATGACGTGACAGTGCGCGTCGATGATCAACGTGACGTTCCCGGCGCCGCCCCGTTCGCTGCCGCCCCGTTCGCCGCTGTCCCGGTGGTTACGGCGCCGCCGAGGTAGAGGGCGCCGATTTCCGGGTGCTCAAGGACTTCGCGGCCGGTGCCGGCCAGCCGGACCTGCCCGTTCTCCAGGACCACGCCGTGCGTGGACAGCCGCAGCCCGGCCCGGGCGTTCTGCTCTACCAGCAGGACCGTCTTGCCTTGCTGGTGCATCATCCGGACCGCGTCGAACACCGATTTGAGGACCTTGGGGGACAAGCCCATCGACGGCTCGTCCAAGATGACCAGAGTCGGGTCGAGCATCAGGCAGCGGGCGAACTCCACCAGCCGCTGCTGGCCGCCGGACAGGCTGCCTGCCTTTTTCGCCAGCCATTCGGTCACCTGGGGGAACATGTCCAGGACCGCGTCGAGCCTGCGGTCGGCGAGTCCCCGCTCGCGCAGGATGTAGCCGCCGAGCACGATATTCTCGCGCACCGTCATCTCACGGAACAGGCTGTGGTTCTGCGGTACCTGCACTACGCCCATGGTCAGGATCTGCCGCGGGGTCTTCCCGGTCAGTTCCTCGCCGCGCAGGGTGACATGGCCGAGCCGGGGCTTCAGCAGCCCGCTGATCGCCGCGAGCAGGGTTGATTTCCCGGCCCCGTTCGGGCCGACCACACAGGTGATGCCACCCTCGGCCACCTGCATGGTCACCCCGCGCAGGACGTCACCGCCGCCGTAGCCGGCCACGACATCCTGGATCACCAGGGCCGCGGCCGCGGAACCGGCCGTGGCGCGCGGCGTGCCGTCACGCGGCGGGGATGTCATCGTCTTCCTCCGCTGTTCCGAGATAGGCATCGAGCACCCGGTGGTCGGTCCTGATCAGCTCGGGCGGCCCGGTCACCACCGCCGTGCCGTAGTCGAGCACGGTGACCTGGTGGCACAGGCCCATCACGAAGTCCATGTTGTGCTCCACGATGAGGAACGTGGTGCCCTTGGCGTTCAGCTCGCGGATCCGGTCGGCGAGCAGGGTGATGAGCGTCGGGTTGACGCCCCCGGCTGGCTCGTCGAGCAGCACGATCTCCGGGTCGGCCATCAGCACGTAGGACATTTCGAGCAGCTTGCGCTGCCCGTAGGACAGGGTCTCGGCGAGCGCGCCGGCGTGGTTCGCGATCCCGGTGAATTCGAGCAGTTCCATCGCGCGGCGCCGGGTGGCGGGCCCGCCCGCCCGGGCGAACGGATTCCAGCTGCGGCCCTGCCGCCCGCCACGTTCCTTGTGATGCGCGGCGATGATCATGTTCTCCATGACGGTGAGCCGCGAGAAGACCCGGGTCAGCTGGAAGGTCCGGCCGATGCCGGCGGTGAATACCTTGTCCGGCGGGGCGTTCGTGATCCGCCTGCCGCCCAGGTAGACATCGCCCGCGTCCACCTGCTCATAGCCGGTGATCACGTTGAACAGCGTGGTCTTGCCCGACCCGTTAGGGCCGATCAGCCCGGTGATGCTGCCCTCAGCCACCTCGATCGTGCAGTCCGACAGCGCCTGCACCCCGCCGAATGCCTTCGACACCCCCTCGGCCCGCAGCAGCGCAGTCACCGGACGCTCCCCGCGCTCGGAGTACCGCTCTCCGTGCCCGGGCCGACGCCCCGGCCGGCCGCCGGGGCCACCGCAGCCGACGGTGCCGCGGCGGTCACCCGGCCGGTTGGCGGCTGCCCGCGTCTCTCCCGCCTGGCCCGCCAGCTGGTCAGCCGCTCACTGGCGACGGGCACGATGCCACGCGGCAGGAAGAGGATCACCAGCAGGAAGAGAGCACCGAGGAAGATCTGGCCGTAGTAGCCGTTGGTGGACTGGATCGAGACGTACTGCTGCAACGGCTCCAGCAGCAGTGCGCCCAGCACCGGGCCGGCCAGGGTGCCGAAGCCGCCGAGGAACGCCATCAGGGCGAGTGACAGGTCAAGCACCGGGTTGAACGCGGTCTCGGGGAGCGCCTGGCCGATGTAGAACCACCACAGTCCGCCGATCATCCCGGTTATCCCGGCTGAGATCGCGAATGCGGTGAGCTTCACCTGCATCGGCCGGACGCCGAGCCCGCGGGCGCGGTCCTCGTCATCCCGGATGGCCAGCAGCTGCAGGCCGAACCTGGACCCCCGGATGAGCCAGGACAGCAGGATCGTGCCCACTGCGATGATCATGGCGACGTAGTAGAACGGGGTGTTGTAACTGCCGGCCAGCCACAGGAAGAAGGGCGTGCTGACGCCGTTGACTCCGCCGGTGAAGTTGAAGTTGAAGGCCATCAGCTGGAAGATGAAGAAGATCGCGATGGTGATCACGACGAACGTGTGCCGCCGCACCCGCAGCGCGATCAGCCCGAACGGCACGGCGACCGCGGCCGCGGCCAGGCCGCCCAGCGGTAGCAGGGCGAAGATGTCGCCGCCCAGGACATGCCAGTGCTGGGTCACCAGCCCTACCGTGTACGCGCCGACGCCGAAGAACACCGCGTGCCCGAGCGAGATATAGCCGGAGTACCCCGAGAACAAGTTCCAGGCGGACACCGCCGCGACGTAGATGAGCGTGAGCACGGCGAACTGAACATAGAGCGCGTTGGTGATCACGAGGGGGAAGAGGGCGACCAGTACGAGAGCGATCCCGAGGCTGGCCAGCCGGAGGGCCAGCCCCCGGGTGGGCGCCGGCCGCGCGGTCTGCGAGCTCATTGGGCCCTCGCCGCGGTCCGGCCGAACAAACCCCGTGGGCGGAAGGCGAGCACCAGCACGAGCGCGGCATAGAACACCACGACCGACCAGCTCGGGGACCAGAGCACATCCACAACGCCCTCCAGCGTGATCATGAAGATGGCCGCCACCATCGCGCCGGCGATGCTGCCCAGGCCGCCCAGGATGATGATGGCCAGCAGCCGCGAGATCAGGTCATACCCGGTATTCGGGTTGAAGCCGCCGCCGGTGGCGCCGAACACCATGCCGCCCGCCGCGGTGACCGCGACCCCGATCCCGAACGTGAGCGCGGCCACCCGGTTCACGTCGATGCCGACCAGCCGGGCCGCTGTCCGGTCCTGCATGGTGGCCCGGATGCTGCGGCCAAACTGGGTCCGGTACAGGGTGATGTAGAGGGCGAGGACCAGGACGATGGCGAGCGCGAACCCGAAGATGTAGATGTAGTTCAGGTAGAACCCCAGTACCTTCACGGATGACGTGACGTACCAGGCCCGCAGGTTCTCGTAGTTCGAGCCGAAGAACAGGTACAGCAGCCCTTCGATGATGATCGCCACCGCGTAGCTGGCCAGCAGCGACATGGAGGTTCGTTCCCGGCCGCGCAGCGGGCGGATGAACGCCCAGTGGATGGCCACCCCGATGACGAACATGGCCGGGACGGTGACCAGCAGGCCGACGAACAGGTCGATGTGCAGGTGCACGCTGAGCACGTAGCTGAGATAGGCGGCCAGCACCACCAGGATGCCCTGGGCGATGTTGATGATGTCGAGCACGCCGAAAATCAGCGTCAGCCCGACAGCCATCAGCGCATACACACCGCCGCCGAGTATCCCATCGGTGATGGCTTCCGAGAGTTGCCGTCCCATATCAGCTCCGTGCCCCGCGTGCCTGCTAGTCCTGAGTGGTTGGTTGGTTCTGCGCGTGCCCCGGGCTTACCCGGTGAGCCAGGGCTGCTTGGTGGCCAGGATCCCCGACGAGCCCGTGCCGGCGGGCAGGACCTGCAGGAACCGGCCGCTCTGCCATTGGAAGATGAAGCTGTCAGCCACGCTGTTCTCGCCGATCGCGTTGAACTTGGCTGGTCCCTGCACGCTCTGCACCGTGACGCCGCTGTGCAGGTAGGCGATGATCCTGGCGTTGTCGAAGCTCCTGGTCGCGATGACCGCGTCCGCCAGGACCTGGCCCGCCGAGTAGGACTCAGCCACGTCAGCGTTGATGCCGGACGCGGTGCCGCCGAACTTGGCGATGTAGTTCTGCACCATCACGTGGCTTTCCGCGTTCTGGAAGCCGCCGTACCAGCCGTCCGGAACCATGATGCCGGTGGCGTTCGCCGACCCCACATGGTTGAGGAACTCCAGGCCCTGGTCGGGCCCGGACGCGGCGATGAGGATCTTCGGGGTGTAGTTCGCCTGCTGGAACCCGCGGATGAAGGCCAGCACCGTCGGCACGTCCACCGAGCCGAGCACCACGGCGTCTGGATGCAGGGTGGCCACGGCCTTGGCGAAGGGAGCCAGGTTCTTGCTGGGATTGATGGGATTCTTGGCGTTGCTGTAAACGGTCTGCACACCGGCGTTCTGCAGCTTGGCCTGCGCAGTCACCACCGGTGGGTCGGCGAACGGGTCATCCACCATCGGGTACGCCGCGGTCTTCGGCCGCTGGCTGGCGGGCAGCGAGGTGACCCAGTTGGCGAACGGCACCATCTGATCGACGACGGGGGCGCTCACCCCGAACAGGTTGTGCTCCTTCAGGTCGTAGACCGACGGCGCGCCGCCAGAGCCCTCCACGAACGAGTACCCGTAGTGCGCCACGGTCGGTCCGGCCGCATGCGTCAGCAGCGAGGAGAACGGCCCGAGCACGAAGTTGACGTGGTCGGTGCCGATGAGCGTGGTGTAGTCCTTCTTGACCGTGGTTTCGCTGCTGTTGTCATTGCGGATGATCAGTTTCACGGGGTGGCCGAGCAGGCCGCCGGAGTTGTTTACGTCGCTGGCCCACAGTTCGAAGCCCTTTTCGCAGGCGATGCCGTCCGCGGAGAAGTCGCCGGTCAGCGGGAGCGAAATGCCGACGGTGACCGGCTTGCCGGCACCGCTGGATACGGCGGTGGTACCGCTGCCGCACGCGGCGGCGGCCACCGCGGAAACCGCAGTGACGGCGGTGAGGATCAAGAACCTGGCTGGGTGGCGTCTCATCATGTATCTCCCTTCACGTGACAGGAATGCGCGGAGCGGGACGGATCCGGCGGCGAGCACCTGGTGCCCGCCGGCCCGGGACCATATTGAGTCGCGGTCCCGCGCCGGTTCCGTTCCGCCCCGCGCACTTCACCGATCAGCTGCCCCAGTTCGGCTTCGGGTTGACGATGGAAACCGAGCCGGCGGTGCCGGTTGGCAGGACCTGCACGTACTTGGCGCCGTTCTGCCATTGGAAGATGAAGATCTGGGACGCGGCGTTCTCGCCGACACTGTTGAACTTCGCGGGCCCCTGGACAGTCGGAATGGTGACCCCGCTGTGCAGGTACGCGATGATCTTCGCGTTGTCCAGGCTCTTCGTGGCGTTGACCGCGGCGGCCGTGATCTCGCCGACCGAGTACCCCTCGGCCACGTCGGCGTTGATGCCCGAGGCGGTGCCGCCGTACTTGGCGATGTAGGCCTTGACCATGGCCTGGCTCAGCGGGTTCTGGATGCCGCCGTACCAGCCGTTGGGAACGAAGGTCCCAACGGCGTTGCTGGCCCCGACCACCTTGAGGAACGCCTGGCCCTGGTCAGGGCCGGCGGCGGCCGCGAACATCATCGGGTTGTAGTGCTGCTGCTCGAATGCCTGCATGAATGCCGACACGGTCGGCACATCCACCGAGCCGAGCATGACCAGCTGTGCGCCGGTCGCCGCCACTGAGTCAGCTCCGGCCTTGTAGTCCGGGTTCTCAGCCGGGTAGATCTTGGAGTAGACGGTCTTGACGCCGGCCTTCTGCAGGATGCCCTGCGCGGTCTGCACCATGGGGTCGGCGAACGGGTCGTTCACCATGGGGTAGGCAGCGGTCTTGGGCCGCTGGCTGGCGGGCAGCGAGGCGACCCAGTTGGCGAACGGCACCAGCTGGTCGGTGACCGGCGGGCTCACCCCGAAGAGGTTGGGCAGCTTCAAGGCGAATACCGACGGTGCCCCGCCGGCCCCTTCGGGGAAGGCGTATCCGTAGCGCGCGGCGACCTTCGCGGCCGGCACCGTCAGGAGTGACGAGAACGGCCCGAAGACCAGGTTGACCTTGTCCTGGGCGATCAGCTTCGTGTAATTGGTCGCGACGGTGGTCGGGTCGCTGGCGTCGTTGGTGAAGTCCAGCTTGACCTGCCGGCCGAGCAGACCACCGTGGCTGTTGACGTCGCTCGCCCACAGCTGGTAGCCGCGTTGGAATGCCTGGCCGTCCGCGGAGAAGTCGCCCGTCAGGGAGAGCGAGGCGCCGATGACGATCGGTGCCCCGCTGCTGGCGCTGGGGCTGCTTCCGCCGCTTCCGCTTCCGCTACTGCTGCACGCGGTGACCATCGCGGCCAAGGCCGCGACGGCGGTGAGAGACAAGAACCGGGTGTGGTGGGATCTCATCCGGTTCCTCCTTCCAATTCATGAATGGCCTGGTGAATGGCCAGTTGCTCGCGGCGCCCAGCAGGGGACTTAGGGTCGCTCGGTCGCGGGCTGGCCACGGGGATGGGATGCTGCGCGCTCACGGTACTGCATTTGCCGCGTTCATGTCGGCTGGGTTCAGTCGGTCGGAGATGTTCGCCTGTTCGCCTGTTCGCAGGCAGCCCGAAGTCGAAGTCCTTGGGCAGCTGGGCCGCTGGGAAGGCCGGGCGGGAATCGGGATTGACCAAAGCCAGTGTCTTGTAACGGGCGAATGTCGAGACCAAGGCACTCTTGTTACGGTGGGCAAGAAGCGCCTCCATGCTTATCCCATGCTTTGGGCACGGAATGTTTATTGGACACAGCTTGCCCGCCGGTTCTGCAGCAACAGCGAACTCGCCCGCAGCGGATGTCATCCCGGCCCCGCTGTCCCGTTCGCCGCTGTCCCGGTGGTTACGGCGCCGCCGAGGTAGAGGGCGCCGATTTCCGGGTGCTCAAGGACTTCGCGGCCGGTGCCGGCCAGCCGGACCTGCCCGTTCTCCAGGACCACGCCGTGCGTGGACAGCCGCAGCCCGGCCCGGGCGTTCTGCTCTACCAGCAGGACCGTCTTGCCTTGCTGGTGCATCATCCGGACCGCGTCGAACACCGATTTGAGGACCTTGGGGGACAAGCCCATCGACGGCTCGTCCAAGATGACCAGAGTCGGGTCGAGCATCAGGCAGCGGGCGAACTCCACCAGCCGCTGCTGGCCGCCGGACAGGCTGCCTGCCTTTTTCGCCAGCCATTCGGTCACCTGGGGGAACATGTCCAGGACCGCGTCGAGCCTGCGGTCGGCGAGTCCCCGCTCGCGCAGGATGTAGCCGCCGAGCACGATATTCTCGCGCACCGTCATCTCACGGAACAGGCTGTGGTTCTGCGGTACCTGCACTACGCCCATGGTCAGGATCTGCCGCGGGGTCTTCCCGGTCAGTTCCTCGCCGCGCAGGGTGACATGGCCGAGCCGGGGCTTCAGCAGCCCGCTGATCGCCGCGAGCAGGGTTGATTTCCCGGCCCCGTTCGGGCCGACCACACAGGTGATGCCACCCTCGGCCACCTGCATGGTCACCCCGCGCAGGACGTCACCGCCGCCGTAGCCGGCCACGACATCCTGGATCACCAGGGCCGCGGCCGCGGAACCGGCCGTGGCGCGCGGCGTGCCGTCACGCGGCGGGGATGTCATCGTCTTCCTCCGCTGTTCCGAGATAGGCATCGAGCACCCGGTGGTCGGTCCTGATCAGCTCGGGCGGCCCGGTCACCACCGCCGTGCCGTAGTCGAGCACGGTGACCTGGTGGCACAGGCCCATCACGAAGTCCATGTTGTGCTCCACGATGAGGAACGTGGTGCCCTTGGCGTTCAGCTCGCGGATCCGGTCGGCGAGCAGGGTGATGAGCGTCGGGTTGACGCCCCCGGCTGGCTCGTCGAGCAGCACGATCTCCGGGTCGGCCATCAGCACGTAGGACATTTCGAGCAGCTTGCGCTGCCCGTAGGACAGGGTCTCGGCGAGCGCGCCGGCGTGGTTCGCGATCCCGGTGAATTCGAGCAGTTCCATCGCGCGGCGCCGGGTGGCGGGCCCGCCCGCCCGGGCGAACGGATTCCAGCTGCGGCCCTGCCGCCCGCCACGTTCCTTGTGATGCGCGGCGATGATCATGTTCTCCATGACGGTGAGCCGCGAGAAGACCCGGGTCAGCTGGAAGGTCCGGCCGATGCCGGCGGTGAATACCTTGTCCGGCGGGGCGTTCGTGATCCGCCTGCCGCCCAGGTAGACATCGCCCGCGTCCACCTGCTCATAGCCGGTGATCACGTTGAACAGCGTGGTCTTGCCCGACCCGTTAGGGCCGATCAGCCCGGTGATGCTGCCCTCAGCCACCTCGATCGTGCAGTCCGACAGCGCCTGCACCCCGCCGAATGCCTTCGACACCCCCTCGGCCCGCAGCAGCGCAGTCACCGGACGCTCCCCGCGCTCGGAGTACCGCTCTCCGTGCCCGGGCCGACGCCCCGGCCGGCCGCCGGCTGCCCTGCTGTCCCGGGCCGGTCCGGCTGCGCGCCGCCGCCCGGCCCTGTCGCGGGCCCGCGCGTCCTCGCCCGCATCGCCCGCCAGGATCTCGCCTTTTCCTGCGCCACCGGGATGATCCCGCGCGGCAGGAACAAGATGACCAGGATGAACAGCGCCCCCCAGATGATCTCGCTCAGGTAGCTGTTACTGGACCGCAGAGTGAGGATCTGCTGCCCGGGCTCGAGGATCAGCGCGCCGATGACCGGGCCCCAGATGGTGCCGAGCCCGCCCAGGAAGGCCATCAGGGCAACGGAGAGATCGAAGAGCGGGTCGAAGCCGTACTGCGGGACCACCTGCTGGATGAAGAGGAACCAGATGCCGCCGACCAGGCCGGTCAGCACACCGGAGATCACGAACGCCGTCAGCTTTACCCGCATAGTGCGGACGCCGAGGCCACGCGCCCGGTCCTCGTCGTCGCGGATGGCCCGCAACTGAAGGCCGAACCTGGAGCCCCGGATGAGCCAGGACAGCACGGTCGCCCCCATTGCGACAATCAGCGCCAGGTAGTAAAAGGGGTCGTTGTAGGTCTCGGGTGCCCAGCTCAGGAAGGGCGCGGAGATGCCTACCGAGCCGCCCGTGACCGACAGGTTGAACGCCATGAGCTGGAAGATAAAGAAAACGGCGATGGTGACTACGACGAATGTGTGCCGCCGGACACGCAGCGCGATGAGCCCGAACGGCACGGCGATCAGGCCGGCCACCAGGCCGGCCAGCGGAATCAGGGCGAACTCGGTGTCTCCCGTCACATGCCAGTCCTGGGCCGCGACCCCGACGAAATAGGCCCCGCTGCCGAAGAAGACCGCGTGCCCGAGCGAGATGTAGCCGGAATACCCGGAGAAAATGTTCCAGGCGACGGCCGCGGCTACGAACAGCATCGCGTCCACGCCGATCTGGGTGGGCACCTGGCCGGTGATGACCAGCGGAAAGACGACAACCGCCAGGACCAGGACCGCCGCGGCGCTGGCGCCCACGCCCGGCCTGCGGACAGGCCAGTGCCTGGTACCGGCGGCCGGCCCGGCGGCCGGCGTCATTGCGCCCTCGCTGCCCGGCGGCCGAACAGGCCAGCCGGCCGGAACGTGAGCACGAGCACGAGCGCCGCGTAGAACACCACCACCGCCCACGTCGGTGACCAGATATCCACCACCGCCTCGATCGTCGTCATGAGCACCGCTGCGGCCAGGGCGCCGCCGATGCTGCCCAGGCCGCCCAGGATGATGATGGCGAGCAGCCGCGAGATGAGGTCGTAGCCGCTGTTCGGATTGAACGTGCTGGTGGCGCCGTACACCATGCCGCCCACCGCGGTGACCGCGACGCCGATCCCGAACGTGAGTCCGGCCACCCGGTTGACGTCGATCCCGATGAGCCGGGCCGCAGTCTGATCCTGCATGGTGGCCCGGAGACTGCGGCCGAATGTGGTCCGGTGCAGCATCAGATACAGCCCGGCCACCAGGGCCACCGCCAGCACGAACCCGAACAGGTAGATATAGGGCAGGTAGAACCCCAGCAAGTGCACGCTGCTGGTCACATACCAGGCATTCAGCGAGACGTAGTTGGGGCCGAAGGAGGTGTACAGCAGCCCTTCGATGATGATCATGACCGCGTAGCTGGCCAGCAGCGACATCGAGGTCCGCTCCTGGCCGCGGAGGCGCCGCATGAAGGTCCAGTGGATCGCGACGCCCACGAGGAACATCGCCGGCACCGTGACGAGCAGGCCGACGAACAAGTCGATGTGCAGGTGCACGGAGAGCAGGTAACTGAAGTACGCCGAAAGCACCACCAGGATTCCCTGGGCGATGTTGATGATGTCGAGGACACCGAAGATCAGTGTCAGCCCGATCGCCATCAGCGCGTAGACGCCGCCGCCGAGTATCCCGTCGGTGACTGCCCGGTAAAGCTCTCGTACCATGTCAGATCCCTGCCGCTCCGTGCACCTGGGTGCTCAGCTGCCCCAGTTGGGCTTGGGGAACTCGATCGTGCCCGAGCCAGCCGCGCCGACCGGCAGAACCTGGACGTACTTGCCGTTCTGCCACTGGAAGACGAATACGACGGGCTTGATGTTCAGGCCGAGTGAGTTGAATTGCACCGGGCCCTGCACGCTGCTCAGCGTGACACCGCTGTGCAGGTAGGAGATGATCTTGGCATTGTCCGTGCCGCCGGTCGCGCGCACCGCCTGCGCCGCCACCTGGCCAACGCCGTACGCTTCGGCCACGTCGGAGTTGATGTCCGAGGCGGTGCCGCCGTACTTGGCGATGTACTCCTGCACCATCTTCTGGCTCTGCGGGTTCTGGTACCCGCCGTACCAGCCATTGGCGGTCATGATCCCGTTGGCGTTCGCCCGGCCGACCGCGCTCAGGAACGCCGCGCCCTGGTCCGGGCCTGCGGTAGCGGCCATGATCTTGGGGTTGTAGTGCTGCTGCTCGAACGCCTTCATGAACGCGGCCACGGTCGGCACGTCCACGGACCCGAGCAGCACGACCTGCGCGCCGCTCGCCGCCACCTGGTCGGCGGCTGACTTGTAATCGGGGACCTCGGCGGGGATGACCTTGGAGTAGACGGTCTTGACCCCGCTGCCCTCCAGGGCGCCCTGCGCCCGCTGCTCCGGCGGGATCGTGAACGGGTTGTCCACGACCGGGTATGCGGCGGTCGCTGGCCGCTGGCCGGCGGGCAGGGACTTGATCCAGGCGATCAACGGGTCATATTGGCTGACGATGGGATAGCTCACGTCGAACACGTTGTGCTTCGCCTTGTTCGAGGGGGTGTTGAAGACAGCTGGCGCACCCCCCGCGCCTTCGATCATCGCGTACCCGTAGCGCGCGGCGACCGCCGCTGTCGGCCCGGTGATCAACGAGGAGAACGGGCCGAATGTGAGCTGCACGTGGTCGGAGCTGATCAGCTGCTGGATGTTGGTGCTGCCCTGTGTCGGGTCGCTCTTATCGTCCAAAAAGATCAGCTTGACCTTGCGGCCAAGCAGCCCGCCAGCGCTGTTGATGTCATTGGCCCACAGGTTGTAGCCGCGCTGGAATGCCTGGCCATCGGCCGAGAAATCACCGGTGAGCGATACCGAGATGCCGATCAGGATCGGTGACTTGCTACTGCTGCTGCTACTACTGGTACTGCTAGCACCACCACTCGACCCGCAGGCGGCGAGAATGGTCGCGGCCGCCGCGGTGGCGGCGGTGACACACAAGAACCGGGCGCGGTGAGATCTCATCCCGGCTCCTCCTTCCGATGTCAACAATGACGGATAACCGGCCTGAACCCGTGGCACGTTACCGTGCCCATGGGTGGCAGAGCGGTCGGGGTACGGTCAGTCACGGGACAGTCCCGGTGACTTACCGATGTGCATGTGCTTCATCTACGTCGGCGAGGGCGAGCCCGTCGGAGACATCGGCGTGCTCGCTCTCCAGTTCCAGGCCTGCCGACTCCGCCTGGAGTTGCAGCAGTGCGGCGAAGTCCTCTTCGCCGTGTCCCCGGCCGACCAGGCCCTGCACGATCTGGTGGACCAGCGCGGCCACCGGGAGCGGCACTTCTCGCTCGCGACCGGCGGCCAGCCCGAGGTCGAAGTCCTTGCGGAGCAGGGCAGCTGTGAAGGTGGGGTGGAAATCGAGGTTCACGAAGGCAGGCGTCTTGTAACGGGTGAATGTCGAGCCCAGGACGCTCTTGTTAAGGCAGGCGAGAAGGGCTTCCCGGCTGATACCACTTCGCTGCGCGAGGATGGTCACTTCGGCGAGAGATTGCGTGACCACACCGAGAAAGAGGTTATGGCAAAGCTTTACTGTCCGGGCCAGCTCACCTTCGCCGACGTAGGTGGCGCCCGCGCCGAGCAGATCCAGGTAGGGCCCGGCCAGGTCGAATGCGGCCCGGGGTCCGGAGACCGCCAGGGTGAGCTGCCCGACGCTGGCCACCTTCGGGTTCCCCATGACCGGCGCCGCCAGCAGCTCAGTGCCGCGCGGGCTGAGCGCTTCGCGGACCTGCTGCGAGACCTCGGTCGAGATGGTGGAGCAGTCCACCAGGATGGCCGGTGCCGCCTCGCCCGACATCACCCCCCCGTCGCCGAGCACTGCGGTGGCCAGATCCTCCGGCGTGCCGACCGTGACGAACACGATGTCCAGGCCGCCCAGATCCGCCGCCGATCCGGCGATCTTCGCTCCGAGGTCGGCCAGCGGCTCCGCCTTGGCCCGGGTGCGGTTGTAGACCGTGACATCACATCCGGCCGCGAGCAGCCGCCGGGTGAGCTCGAAGCCCATCCGCCCAGTCCCGAGCCACCCCAGCCGGTGCCGGTAGCCCTCCGAAGCCATCGCCGTCCCCCTGGTTCCTCAGATAAGTCTGCCCAGCCGCGGGCTTGTCGCCACCAAAGCAGGAGATTCGTAATAACAATCGTTTGCAGGTGCAGCCTGGCGCACATAGCCCGCCGCTGTCAACGGCATCGCGGAATGTCGCGATCCGTGCCCAGCAATCGTCTGCAGTGGAGTTCGGGCGGGTGGGCCTTTTACGCCGGTTTCCGCAGGTTACGGCAGGTTCCGCGGGCAGGGCCGCAGCCACCTCAGGGCAACTGCGGCTGGCTGACCGCGCCGATCTGGGCCGCGGGCTGTTCGCCCGGGCCACCCGACCCATCCGGGCGGTGGGGAGCGGTCGAGCCGCGGGTGATGAGTTCCGGGGCGAGGAAGAGCACCTTCACCGGCCCGGCGTGCCCGGCGATGCGCTCCAGCAGCAATTGCGCTGCCTCCTTGCCGACCTGGTAGTGCGGGAACCGGATGGTGGTCAGCGGCGGGCGCAGCCGGTCGATGAACGGCATGTCATTGAATCCGACGACCGACAGGTCCTCGGGGCAGCGCAGCCCGGCCTCGTCCAGCGCGGCATAACATCCCAGCGCCAGCATGTCGTTGGCGGCCAGCACCGCGGTGCAGCGGTCCCCGGCCGGGCCGTGCGCGCGGTCCAGCAGGAGGCGGGCGCAGCGGAGGCCTTCCTCGACGGTGAAGGCCTTGGCGGCCACGATGAGCCCGGGATCGGGCTGCAGG
>CAYPQM010000077.1:0-3543 GCA_964412845.1 uncultured Streptosporangiaceae bacterium | reverse complement strand
TTCTCGAGATGATGAAGAGCGTACCGGTGTTTCTCGGGCTGCAGGCCGAGGGCCTCCATGGCGGCGACGAACCCGCGGTAGCGGGCCAGCCCGGTGGACACTTCCTGTGGTCCGGCGATGTGCGCGATGCGCTGATGGCCCAGCCCGGCCAGGTGAGCGACGGCCAGCCGGACGCCGCGCTCGTTGTCGACCGATACGGACGGCAGGCTGTAGTCGTGCGCGAGCCGGTTCATGAGCACCACCGGCAGTTCCGCCCGGGCCGCTTCGGCCAGCAGCGGGTCGTTGAGGTGCGCGGTAGCGAGCACGAATCCGTCCACATGCCGCGCCCGCATCTGCTCGAAGATCATCCGCTCCCGCTCGGGGTCCCCGTCGGTGTTGCCGATCAGCGCCACGTAGCCCGCGGCGGTGAGCCGGTCTTCGATGCCGCGCACGATGGGCGGGAACAGCGGGTTGTTGAGGTCGGGGATGAGCACCCCGATGGTGTTCGAGCGCCGGGTCCGCAGGCTGCGCGCCACCGGGTTCGGCCGGTAGCCGAGGAACTCAGCGGCCTGCAGCACCCGGCGGGCCGTGTCCTCCCGGACCAGCAGCCGCGTCTCCGGGTTGAGTGCACGTGAGGCCGTGGCCGGATGCACCCCGGCCCGGGCCGCAACGTCCCTGAGTGTCACCGGCGTCTCAGGCATTAACCAGTCACGCTCCGCTCTGCAACCATCCGGAAGTCCCGCCACAGCGGACGCGCGCCAGCGGATTCACGTGCATGCTATCCCCGTTATCACACCCGCGGCGATCGCTCACGGCGGTCCGCGGAGCGGCCGCGCCGATCTTGGGTGGTCGCCGTACTTCATGAGGCGGATGCTCCGTGTGACGATGGAGGCATGCGGATCAGCAGCACCGTCTCGACCAGCCTGTTCGTCGGCACGCTCCAGCGCCCGCTGCAGGTCGTCCGGGTCACCCTGCTCGGTGGCCAGCCGGCCGGGACAGCTGACGAGGCCGGCCCGATCATGATCCGCGTCGCCGGGGCGGGAGTGGCCACACCGGTTCCGTGCGGTATTCCCGGTATTGCGCCGGGGGCGCAGGCTGAGGCCGAGGTTGCGGTCGCGATCGCGGCGCCGCATGGTCCGGGGAGCCGGTTGCCGGTCACCGTCATCGCCGAAACGGCGACCCAGCGGGTCGAGGCCCCGGCTGACATCACCGCCGCCGAGCCGGGATGGACCATGTGGATGGTCAGCCACTTTCACTATGACCCGGTGTGGTGGAACACCCAGGGGCAGTTCACCGAGGCGCGGCTGCTGCTGCCGGACACCGGCGGCCAGCTGCCGGAGGCGCGCACGGCCTTCGAGCTGGTGCGGCTGCACCTGGACGCGGCCCGCAGCGACCCGGACTACAAGTTCGTGCTGGCCGAGATCGACTACCTGAAGCCGCATTTCGACGCGCATCCGGAGGACCGCGAGGACCTGCTCCGGCTGATCGCTGAGGGCCGCATTGAGATCGTCGGCGGCAACTACAACGAGCCGAACACCAACCTGACCTGCGCCGAGTCAACGATCCGGAACGCGATCCACGGCATCGGCTACCAGCGCGATGTGATCGGCGGTGATCCCCGGGCGGCCTGGATGCTCGACGCGTTCGGGCACGACCCCGGCTATCCCGGGCTGATGGCGGCGGCCGGCCTGACCGAGTCCGCGTGGGCCCGGGGCCCGTTCCATCAGTGGGGCCCGCAGCGCACGGTCGGCGACAACCTGCGCATGCAGTTCCCCAGCGAGTTCGAGTGGGTCTCCCCGGACGGCGGCGGCCTGCTGACCAGTTACATGCCGAACCACTACGGCGCGGGCTGGGCCACGCACCGAGCCGCCGACCTGGCCGGTGCCGAGCGCGAAGCGCTGGCCCAGTTCGAGTCGCTCGCGCCGGTGGCGGCCACCCGCAACGTGCTCCTGCCGGTCGGCGCCGACCACGTGATCCCGTCCCGCTGGGCGACGGCGATTCACCGGGACTGGAACGCCCGGTACCTCTGGCCGAGGTTCGTCACGGCGGTGCCACGCGAGTTCTTCGCCGCGGTACGCGCCGACGCGCAGCGGCGCGACCTCTGGCTGGCCCCGCAGACCAGGGACATGAACCCGGTCTACCCAGGCAAGGACGTTTCCTACATCGACACCAAGCAGGCCCAGCGGGCCGCCGAGACGGCGTTGCTCGACGGTGAGCGGCTGGCCACCCTGGCCTGGCTGGCGGGCGCGCCGTACCCGGCGGAGTCGCTCGACAAGGCATGGCGGCAACTGGTTTTCGGCGCGCATCACGACGCGATCACCGGCACCGAATCCGATCAGGTCTACCTCGACCTGCTCGGCGGATGGCGGGAGGCCTATGAGCGTGCCGACCGGGTGCGCCGGGCGGCCGCCGGGTACCTCGCGGGGCGGGCGGATACCGAGCCGCCGCATCCCGGGCCGGACGAACCGCTGCGCGCGGTGGCCGTGTTCAACACGTTGTCCTGGCCGCGGTCCGGCATGGCCGCCGTCACGCTGCAGTTCGCCGCCCCGGGGCCCCCCTGGCTGGCCGTGCATGACGAGTCCGGCGCTGGCCTGGCCTTCCTGGCCGACGCGGTGCGCCGGCATCCGGACGGCACGCTGGACCAGGTCAGCCTGACCTTCCGGGCGGCGGACGTGCCGGCCGTTGGCTACCGGACGTACTGGGTGACCAGGTCCGCGGGACCCGGCGAGAGCGCCGCGGGCTGGCAGCCGCAGCCAGGTGCCATGATCCAGAACGAGACGTTCCGGGTGGAGGCCGACGCCGCGCGGGGCGGCACGCTCAGCCGGATCACCGACCGGCGTTCGGGTACCGAAGTCCTCCGCGGCCCGGGCAACGAGCTCATGCTCCAGGAGGAGTACGCCTCCCACCCCCGGTGGGGTGAGGGCCCGTGGCTGCTCTCCCCCAGGGGCCCGGGCACCGGCTCAGCCGGAACCAGTGCCAAGGTCACCGCGCAACGCTGCCCGCTCGGCAGCCGGCTGGTCGCCGAGTTCAGCCTCGGCGAGATGCGCATCACCCAGGAGACGGTGCTCTGGGACGGGATGGACCGGGTCGTCTTCCGTACCCACGTGGATGGCTCCATCGGCCAGGACCGGCTGCTGCGGGTACGCTTCCCGGCCCAGGTCCCCGGCGGCCTGCCCATATACCAGGCCGCCACCGGGGTGATCGGCCGCCCGTTCGGCACGGCCGGGGCTGACGTCGCCGAGCACTCATTCACTTTGGACAACCCGGCGCACGAGTGGTTCGGCCTGGGCCATACCGCGCGGGTCGAACTGATCTCGCCGGCCGGCCGCCGGCCCAGTTGCGCGATCGGGGTCGCCGAGGTGATCCTGCCCGGGCCGGCCGGCCCGGGTGAGGCGCGGGCCCCCGGCGGTGTCCGTCCCCCGTCGCTGCCGCAGGATCTCCGCAGCGCGGTCCGCCACCTCGTCGTCTCGCTGGCCAGCCGCGGCGTGACGGCGACCTGTTCATCGGCGGACGGCCCCCGGTATGGCGCGATCGATGTGGATTCCAACCTGCCCGATGTCCGCA
>CAYPQM010000076.1:0-32411 GCA_964412845.1 uncultured Streptosporangiaceae bacterium | reverse complement strand
GTGCCCGCCCGCGCCCACCCCCCACAGCATTCGATGACGTTGACGGCCAGGCCGCCGCGGGCCGTTTCCTTGTACTTGACTTTCATGTCCGCCCCGGTCTCCCGCATCGTCTTGATCGCCTTGTCCAGGGACACGTGGTGCTGGCCGTCACCCCGGATGGCCATCCGGGCGGCGGTGATGGCCTTGATCGAGGCGATCGCGTTCCGCTCGATGCACGGGATCTGCACCAGGCCGCCCACCGGGTCGCAGGTCAGTCCCAGGTTGTGCTCGACACCGATCTCCGCCGCGTTCTCCGCCTGTTCCGGCGTGCCGCCCAGGATTTCCGCCAGGCCAGCCGCCGCCATCGAGCAGGCCGAGCCCACTTCGCCCTGGCAGCCGACCTCGGCGCCGGAGATCGAGGCGTTCTCCTTGAACAGCACGCCGATGGCCGCCGCGGTCAGCAGGAAGCGGACCACGCCATCGTCGTCGGCACCGGGCACGAACCTGGTGTAGTAGTGCAGCACCGCGGGGATGATGCCGGCCGCGCCGTTGGTCGGGGCGGTGACCACCCGCCCGCCGGCCGCGTTCTCCTCATTGACCGCCAGGGCGTACAGCGTGATCCACTCCATGGCATACAGCGGATCGGACCGGTCGTCGCTGGCGAGCAGGGTCTCCCGGAGAACATGAGCCCGGCGGCGCACCCGCAGGCCGCCGGGCAGCACTCCTTCGGCGTCGCAGCCGCGCCGGACACACTCCTGCATGACCGCCCAGATGCCGAGCAGCCCGTCCCTGATCGTGGTGGCGTCCCGGCGGACCAGTTCGTTGGCCATCATCACGCCGCTGATCGGCAGCCCGCTGGCCTCCGCCTGGGCCAGCAACTCCGCGCCGGTGTGGAACGGGTACGGCACCGGCGTGGTGTCCGCCACGATCCGCGGCGCGCCGGTCTCGTCCTCGCCGAGCACGAAGCCGCCGCCCACTGAGTAGTAGGTCCGGGACAGGATCTCGCCGCCGTCGCCGTCGAAAGCCGCGAAACGCATCGCGTTGGAGTGGAACGGCAGCCTCTTGCGGCGGTGCAGGACGATGTCCTCATCGATGTCGAAATCGATCTCGCGGCCGCCGTCCAGCCGCAGCCGGCCGGCCTCCCGCACCTGCGTGACCAGTGACCCGGTGGCCGCCGGGTCCACCGTCTCGGGCCGCTCACCGGACAGCCCGAGCAGCACGGCCGGCCCACTGCCGTGGCCGTGCCCGGTGGCGCCGAGCGAGCCGAACAACTCGGCCCGGACCCGGGTGACCCGAGCGGCCGGGGCATCCTCGGCGAGTGACCGCGCGAACATCGCGGCGGCCCGCATCGGGCCGACCGTGTGCGAGCTTGACGGCCCGATGCCGATGCTGAACAAGTCGAAGACGCTGATCGTCATCGCGCTCCTCCCGGGCCCCTGACCCGCTCGCCCGCGGGGTCGAAGGGGGGCCGCAGTCCCACCGTGGCGGGGCAGACCGCGCCGCCCACATTCACCTGGTAGCTGCCCGACCGGAGGAAATCGGCGGTGACGGCGACGCCGTCGGGGTGCCGGAGGTAGCCGAGTCCGACCGAGGCGCCGAGGGCCTCCCCCCACGCGGCCGAGGTCACCTGGCCGACGGCCACCCCGTCGCGCAGGATGAGTTCGCCACCCCACATCATCGGGCCGGGGTCGGCCAGGACGAGCGACACGAGCCGGCGCCTGGGGCCCGCGGCCCGGGCCTTCTCGACCGCTTCGCGGCCGAGGAACGAGATGTCGGTGCCGAGCTTGCAGGCGAACAACAGCCCCGCCTCGACCGGGTTGTAGTCCGGTGTCAGCTCCCGGCCGAAGGCGCGGTAACCCTTTTCCAGGCGCATCGACTCAATGGCGTAATAACCGGCGTTGACCAGGCCGAACCCGGCTCCCGCAGCACAAAGATCCTGGTACACCCCGACCGCGAATTCGGCGGGCACGTACAACTCCCAGCCGAGTTCCCCGACATAGGTGATCCTGGTCGCCCGGACCGTGTAGTAGCCGAGGCCGATCTCCCGGCTGCTGGCGAACGGGAACGCCGTGTCGCTGAAGTCGCTGCTGGACATCGTGGCCAGCAGGTCCCGCGCGCGGGGACCCATCACCCCGTACACGGCATAGGCCGACGTCACGTCGAGCAGGGTGGCCCGGGAACCCGCCGGGATCCGCCGGGTGATGTGGTCCTTGTCGCGCTCGGTCGCCGCGGCGCTGCTGACCAGCAGGAACTCCTCACCGGCCAGCCGGGTCACGGTGATGTCGGCCTCGTAGCTGCCCCGCTCGTTGAGCATCCCCGTGTAGACGGTCCGGCCGGGCGGCACGGCCACGTCCGCCGTGCACAGCCATTGCAGCGCCGCGAGCGCGTCCGGACCGGTCAGCAGGTACTTGGAGAACGACGTCTGGTCGAAGAGGGCGACATCCGAGCGGGTGGCCCGCTGTTCCGCGGCCGACCAGGGCAGCCAGTTCTGCTTGCCCCAGGAGTACTCGATCACCGGGATCTCGCCCGGCGGCGCGAAGAAGTTGGCCCGCTCCCAGCCCATCTTGGCGCCGAAGCACGCGTTGGCCTGGGTGAGCAGGTGATGAGCGGGCGACCGGCGGAACGGGCGGGCGGTCTCCAGTTCCCGGTTCGGCCACGGGATGGCGTAGTGCAGGCCGAGGATCTCGCCGACCCGGTCGCGCAGCCACCAGTTGTTGCCGTTGAACCGGGCGAACCGCCGGATGTCGACGGCCGACAGGTCGGTGCCCGGGTCGCCGGCCAGGATCCATTCCGCCAGCGCCCGGCCCGCCCCGCCGGCCGAGGCGATGCCGACCGAGTTGAAGCCCGCGCCGACGAAGAAGTTCCGCATCTCGGCGGCCTCGCCGAGAATGAACTGATTGTCCGGGGTGAAGCTCTCCGGGCCGTTGTAGAACATCTTGATGCCGGCCTCATTGAGGGCCGGGATACGCAGCTGCGCGCTCTCCATGAGGACCGAGAAATGGTCCCAGTCCTCGCCAAGAAGCTGGAATTCAAAGGGGTACGGCAGCGCGTCGGGGGCCACCCAGGGCTTGGCGTCGGGCTCGAACCCGCCGACGATCAGGCCGCCCACCTCTTCCTTGAAGTAGGTGTACCCGTCCGGGTCGCGCAGGATCGGCAGGTCGCGGTGCACCCCCTGGATCTGCTCGGTCACCACGTAGAAGTGCTCGCAGGAGTGCAGCGGCACGGTCACCCCGCACCAGGCGCCGACCTGCTTGGCCCACTGCCCCGCACAGTTGACCACGATCTCCGCCTCGACATCTCCTTCCTCGGTGGCCACCCCGGTCACCGCGCCGCCGGCCGTCAGGATGCCGGTCACCCGGGTCCGCTCGCGCACCAGGACCCCGCGCTGCCGGGCCCCGGCGGCCAGCGCGAAGGTCAGGTCGGTCGGGTTGGCCCGGCCGTCGTCAGGCAGCCAGATCGCCCCGGCCAGGTCGGCGACGTCCATCACCGGGTACAGCTCCCGGGCCCGTTCCGGGCTGATGATCTCGCAGTCGAGCTGGTAGGCCGCGGCCGCGGCGGCGGTCCGCCGGAGCTGGATCATGCGGTCCTGCGTCCGCGCGACGGTGACGCCGCCGCACCGCCGGAACCCGGTGCCCAGGCCGACCTCATCCTCCAGCCGGGCGTACAGCTCGGTCGAGTACTGCACCAGCCTGGTGCCGCTCTCCGAGGCGCGCAGCTGCCCGACCAGCCCGGCCGCGTGCCAGGTGGTCCCGCAGGACAGCTGCCCCTGCTCCAGCAGGAGCACGTCACGGCAGCCCATCTCGGCCAGGTGGTAGGCGACGCTGGTGCCGATCACCCCGCCGCCGATGATCACCACGCGGGCCCGGCTGGGCAGCGCCGGCCGGGCGGGACGACCTCCCGGATCCCCCTGCGGTGCCGGCTGCATGGCGCTCCTCCCCGCGGTCAGTCGTCTCGCTGCACGTCGTCGAGGAGCTGGTCGAACTCGCCCGCGGTCAGGCCGGCCGCCGCCCCTTCGTAGCGCTCCATCGCCCAGGACCAGAAGTCGAAGCCGAGCGGGCTGGTGGCGTCCTGGATGGATCCCCACAGTGTCCACCCGTACTTGGCCACCACGCTGAACAGCCTGGCGCGGGCGATCTTGTTCCGCAGCGGGCGGCCGTAATACTCGGTGACCAGGGCGGCCAGGGCGTCCGGGGTCAGCTCGCACTCACTGCCGATGTTGCCGAGCTCGAAGCAGGGGTCGTTGTTGCCGGAGTACTCGTAGTCGATGAGCCAGATCTTGGTGCCGTCGTCGATGAAGTTGCCGGCCAGCAGGTCGTTGTTGCACGGCACCGTGCCCTCGTCCCGGGTGGCCAGCGCCCGCCGCGCGGCCTCGAAGCGCGGCATCAGGTCGTCGTAGCCGACCGGGATCCGGAAGCCGCGGGCCCGGGCGGCCGAGTAATACCGGCGCTGGACCTCGAACATGTTGAAGTCGCCCGCGAACCGGCCGCCGCCGTGCAGCCGCCGGCAGGCCCGGGCCACCCGGGGAATGGTGGCCGGCGCGGCCATGTCCTCGTTGCTGAATGTCCGGCCCTCGACGTAGCCGAGGACCAGGAGGCAGTCCTGCGGCCGGTACTCGATGACCGGCGCGCCCACGCCGGCGGCCGCGGCGACGACCGAGTTGTGGTGCTCGTTGTCCCGGTCGATGCCGAGCATCTCGGCGTTCGAGCAGATCCGGGCCACGAATGCGCCGTCGGGCGTGGTGACCTGGTAGTTGCGGTTGGTCAGGCCGCCGGGCAGGACCCGGACCGAGCGGGGCCCGGCGGCGAGGCTCGCCGTCCGGTCGAAGAGGGCAGTGAGCTCGGCGGGCACCGCGTCAGCGCCGCGCCCCTCGTCGCCGCGGGAGTCCTGCCGCCCTGTGACCACCGGCCCAGGGTAAGTGGGCTGGCCAATAAAGGTCTAGACAAAAGAGAAGATCTTTTCCATGGCTGATGCCCTCCGCAGGCACCCCAGTCTTCGCCGCTCACTCCACTTCCAGCAGCAGCACGGTTTCCCAGCGGGCGCGGCCGGCCCAGCCCCGAAAGGGTCTAGACAGTTGACCGCGCGCGACCATACGCTACGCGTCATTCCACGCCTGCGCCGCACGGGGAGGACCCATTCATGAGCGCTAGCACCGAAGTTCCAGGTGGGGCTCCCAGCGGGCACGAGCGCGACACTGCTGACCTGGCCCAGTTCGGCTATAAGCAAGAGCTCAAGCGCTCCCTCGGCACCTTCAGCTCGTTCGCCGTGGCGTTCAGCTACATCTCGCCGTCGACCGGTATCTTCACCCTGTTCGCGCTGGGCCTGGTCACCATCGGCGGGGTATTCATCTGGACCTGGCCGGTGGTGGCGCTCGGCCAGTTCATCATCGCGCTCAACTTCGCCGAGGTGTCCAGCCACTACCCCATCGCCGGCTCGGTCTTCCAGTGGACCAAGTACCTGTCGCGGCGGAGTTACGCCTGGGGCTCCGGCTGGATCTACATGTTCGCCGGCATCCTCACCGTGACCGCCGTGGTGGCGACCATCCCGCTGGCGCTGATCCCGGCGCTGAACGGCCTGGGCTGGCACAGCCTGAGCTCAAGCACGGGCACCGAGCGGGCTGTCGCGCTGATCACCCTGGTCGTCATCACCGTGCTGAACATCTACGGGGTGCGCCTCGTCGCGATCATCAACAACACCGGGGTGCTCTTCGAGATCCTCGGCATGTTCGTGTTCGCGCTGATCCTGATGGCCTTCCACAACCACCAGGGCTTCAAGGTGGTGACCAACAGCGGCGGCCTGCACGTCGGGCCGAGCACATTCCTGGTCGCCATGTTCATGAGCCTCTTCGTGATCTACGGGTTCGACACCGCGTCCACGCTGGCCGAGGAGACCCGCGACCCGCGCCGGGCCGCACCCAAGGCGGTGCTCTTCTCGATCGTGGGCGCGTTCGTCATCGGCGGCGTGTTCCTGCTCGGCACCTTGATGGCGATCCCGAACATGCACGGCGCGATCACCGGTAACGGCGGACTCGGGTTCGGTCCGGCCCAGATCATCGAGGCGAACTTCTCGCCCGCGTTCGCCACCATCTACCTGCTCGTGGTGTCAGCCGCGATCTTCGTCTGCTGCCTGTCCATCATGGCCGCGACGATCCGGCTCTGTTTCGGCATGTCGCGGGACAACCAGCTGCCGTTCTCCAAGCCGCTGGCCAAGGTCTCGCCGACCCTGCACACGCCGCTGTGGACCTGCATCGCGATCGCCGTGCTGGCCGCGATCCCGTTCATTCAGTACACCGGGGCGGGCATCATCGCCATCGCCGCGACCGCGATGATCTACTTCGCCTACTTCCTGGGCAACACCGCGATCCTGCTGGCCCGGCTGCGCGGCTGGCCGAAGACCACCGCGCCGTTCAAGCTGGGCCGCTGGGGCCTGCCGGTCAATATCCTCGGCCTGCTCTACGGCGGCGCGATGCTGGTCAACTTCGCCTGGCCCCGGGCGGCCAGCAACCCGACCCCGAAGCAGACCGCGCTGGCGCTCGACTTCCACCTCGGGTTCCTGAACGGCATCCCGATCCTGTGGACGGTGTTCGTGGTGCTCGCCGTGATCGGCGCGCTCTACTACCTGCTCGTCGGGCGGACCAAGGACTTCGCCCCGGTGACCGCCCCGGCCGGGGACGACGCGCCGCTGGTGGCCGGGCCGGCCTCCCAGGTAGAGGGCTGACCGGCGACAGCTATTGACGAACCACCGGGCATGACAGAACGCAGCCGGCCGGTTTCGCTGGCCCCCGAGCCGCCCGAGATCATCCGGGGGCCAGGAACCACCGTGCACGGCCAGATCGAGGACTGGCTGGCCGACGCGATCGCGGCCGGCCGGCTCGCCCCCGGCGACCGGATGCCGACCGAGAAGAACCTGGCCGCCTGGTTCGGGGTCAGCCGGATGACGCTGCGGCATGCACTCAGCAGGCTGGCCCGGCGCGGGCTGGTGACCCGGGCGGTCGGCCGGCACGGCGGGACCTTCGTGGCCGCGGCCAAGCTGGAGCAGGACCTGACCACCCTCGCGGGGTTCTCCGAGCAGTTGCGGCGGCGCGGCATGGTGGCGGGCGCGCAGGTGCTTTCCGCGGCCGAGCGGCCGGCCGGCCCGGCCGCCGCGGCCGCCCTCAGGCTCGGCGAGCGCGACCGGGTCTACGAGGTACGGCGGATCCGGCTGGCTGATGGCAGCCCGGTGGCCGTGGAGCACTCACTGTTCCCGGCCGCCGCCTTCCCCGGGCTGCTGGGCTGCCGGCTCGACGGCTCCCTCTACGAGATCCTTGAGGTCCGCTACGGGCGGCGGCCGCACCGGGCGCGCGAAAGCCTGGAACCGGTCATCGCGGGAGTGCGCGAGGCGGAGGCCCTGCAGGTCCGCGAGGGCGCTCCGCTCATGCTGGTCGAGCGCACCGCCTACGCCGCCGGGGGCGAGCCGGTGGAGTTCGCCCGTGACCTGTTCCGCGGGGACCGGACCCGGATTGTCATGTGGACGTCGGAGCTGGCTGGCCCATGAACCGCCGGGCCACGAAGGCCAGCGCGTAGAGCACGCCGGTCAGGATCAGCAGGAAGCGGTAGCCCGTGGCGAGGGCGACATACTCCAGCGCGCCACCGACCATCGCGCCGAGCAGGTTGGCGGCGAACGCCGTGCTGGAGGTCTCCACGCCGGAGAACCGCTGGGCGAAGACCAGGTTCGCGAGGTAGATCGGAGCGAAGGCGAGGGCGCCGCCCGCCAGGAACCGCGGGATCGGCGACAGGCTGAGCACCGCCTCCTGCGGCACCAGCCACGCCACGGCCAGCGCGGCAATCAGCAGGGCGTAGAGGATCAGCGGGCGCGGCAATCGCACCCGGTTCGCGGTCTCGACCGCGAGATAGACAGCGACCAGCACGGCCGCGAAGACCAGCGAGTTCACGAACCATGTCGCGCCGAACAGGAGCGCGAACTGCACCACGTTCTTGGTCTCGAGCAGGAGGAACGCGGCCCCCATGAAGGCCAGGTCCAGGTAGGAGCGCATCTTGCTGAACGCCCCGCCGGCGACCCGGATGAACAGCAGCGATGCCAGCAGGATCAGGCCGAGCATCCACAGATACGCGGACGGGATGGTGTTGTTCTGCAGGTACGGGAACGGGTGGTCATCGGTGGCCGGAGCCACCTTGGATCCCTGCCAGGTGCTGGCGCAGTTCGGCACCGCCCCGCCGGGCTTGACGGTCAGCACGGACAGCCGCCGGCCGCCGAGCGGCGGCCCCACCTCGGCGCAGGGCGCTTGCCCGAACGCGTCCTCCAGGGTGGTGGCATACCGCCTGAACAGGAACGGCGCGTAGTAGTTGTACATGGAGAAGGTGCCGCCCGGGGCGAGCCGCGCCATCGCGGCCTTCATCGACTGGGAGGTCAGCAGGTAACTCTCCAGCCGGAGGTTGGACTGCCCGGACACGGCGGTCAGCGAGTCAGGCAGCGCGAACTCGATCAGGTTGTACTTCGTGCTCGTGTTCTCCAGGTAGGCGCGGCCGTCGGCGACATGGGTGGTGACCCGCGGATCCTGGTAGGGGTGGCTCGGGTGCCGGTCACGGCCGATCTGCAGCAGCGCCGGGTCGATCTCGACCGCGTCGATGTGCCTGGCCCCCTCGGAGAGGGCCACCGTGACATCGTTTCCCGTGCCCGCCCCGATGATCAGGACGTTGGCCAGCGACGAAGTCGTCACGTGCCGGTAGGGGTAGAAGTAGAACGGCTTCTGCTTCTTCAGCACGGCGAGGGAGCGTGCGGCCTGGTAGGGGATGTTGTTCGCGGACACGTACAGGGCCGGGGCGGTGCCGCCGCGTTGCAGGGTGGACAGCTTGTAGTACGGGGACCAGTGCTGGCCTGGCACGAACGATTCAGCCCCGAGCAGGACGACGAAGCCGCCGACGAGCACCCACTGCCACCAGCGCCCATTCCGGGCCAGCAGGTACACCAGGCCGCCGCCCGCTATCAGGGCCCAGTACAGGGGGGGCAGCTGGAGGAAGGCGAGTACGGAGAACACGACAATCCCGGCGATGCTGCCCGCGATGTCGAGCCGGTAGGCCCGGAGCGGCTTGAACTGGACGAAAATCCGGGCGACCGCCTGGCCGAACCCGGCCATTACCGCGACGCTGAGCACGAAGACGACCGTCAGGGTGAGCGGCTTGGGCAGCGCCGCGGTCCCGCCGAGGCCCTGGTAAGGGCTCGGCCCGGCCTGGGTGGCCAGGATGACAGGAAAGGCGAGTTCCCAGCCCACCAGCAGGATCAGCGCGAGCGGTGTCCAGCGCAGGAAGTCCCGCGTGGAGCGCGCGTTCAGGAAGCCGACGCCGATCCCGAGGAAGCTCGCCAGCAGCACGAAATTAGTGGCGTTCGTGACATAGACGTTGTTGGCGGCAGTCCACCGGATAAGCGCCAGTTCAACGAAGAGCATCAGGAAACTGGCGAAGGCCAGCCGGGCCCGCTGCTCCGGCGGGTCGTCGTCACCGGTCACGGCGATGTTGCGGCTGGATTCCCTGAACTTCTCTATGGCGCGCACCCCGATACGCTAGCTACTCCTGTCCGGGTTTGCCAGGGAAACACGCAGGTAGAACCTGGTCCAGCGGATTGACAGCCAGCAACGCGGAACCGCCTGAGCATTGGCTGAGCCCTCGCTGGGCACGCCGGGCCGCCAGCAGGCCCCGGAGCCGGCTCAGCCCGGGGACGGCCCAATCCCCGGTTACGGCCGGTCAGGATCACCGACTTACCGGAAGTTACTACCGAAGCTGCCTGATACCGGCTTACTGGCACGAGCTGGGCGTGGTCCAATAACGGCGTGCAAGGTAGGGGAAGCGAGGGCCGGTCAGTGGTGGCACACTGCTGCGAATCGCTGCCTGAGCTCACCGCCGCGGCGGCCGAGGAGGGTTTCCGCACCGAGCTGCTCGCTGCGCTGCGGCGGTCCAGGGCGGGCAGCGCGCTGCCGGTCTGCGATCTGTTCGGCGAAGCGATGACCTTCCGGGCATGAACACGTGACCGGGTTCCTGGCCGAGGCGGGCAAGCAACTCGCCGGACGGTGGGCCGCGCTGCTGGCGCTGCCGGCCGTGCTGCTCATCGCGGCCGTCGCTGTCGCCGCGACGCTGGGCCTCGCTGAGCCGGCCCGGCCGACCTGGGGTGTGCGGTACACCGTGCTGCTCAGCGAGCGGCTGCGGAAGGGCTGCTGACGATGAGCGGGTGGCGCGGGAGCTACGAGGATCCGGCTGAGACGGTGGCGGCACTGGTGGCCGCCTTCCGGTCCTCGGGCGACGCCACGATCATCCTCGACGCGAGTGCGCTGGCCGCGGCCCGGAGCGCGCTCGACACACTTCGCCCGCAAGACCTGCAGGTGCCGGTCACGCCGGATGTGCTCCGCAGGTTGCAAGTGCTCGGCGCGTTCCACTGGGCGCGGTCTCAGCTGCTCCCGGACGCCCGGGCCCAGCCGGACCTGCGGCAGGCCCTGCTGCTCTATGCCACGGTCCAGGAGCAGGATCCCGCCGCGGTCCCCGCTCCGGTGAGCGCACTGCTCCGCCAGGCCCGCCAGCACCAGCCCGCGGCCCACCAGCCCGCACCGCTGCGGCCCGCGGTGCAGCGGCCCGCACTGCCGCGGCCCGCACCGCACCAGCCCGCACCACACCAGCCCGCCGGGCAGCAGCCCGCGGCCCAGCGCCCCGGGGCGCACCTGCCCGCGGTGCGGCGGCCCGCACCGCAGCTGCCCGCCGCGCAGCGGCACAGCGGCGAAGACCCGGCCGCCCTGAATGCCACCGCTATCGCGATGATGCGGCAGGCTGAGGCCACCCGGGACTACACCGCGGCCGGCGAAGCGGTGCGGCTGCTCGCCCGGGCGGTGAGCCTGGCCGCGCCGGGTGACCCGGCGCGCGCCGAGTACCTGTCCAATCTCGGCCGCGTGTACCGGGACCTGTTCCGCCGCGATCGCGACCCGGCGATGCTGGGGCACGCGATTGCCAGCCACCGGCAGGCGCTGGCCGCGACCAGGGACGGCGACCCAGCGCGGCCGGTACGGCACTTCAACCTCGGCAATGTGCTGACCGACAAGCATGAGCACGCCGCCGACCCGGAGGCGCTGGCGGAGGGGATCCGGCACCTGCGGGCCGCCGCGTCGGCCGTGCCCGGTGAGTCGCCGCTCCGGCCGATGTTCCTGGCGAACGCGGGAACGGCGCTGTGCGATGCGTCGGAACTGGTCGAGGACGACGCCATGTTCGCCGAGGGCGCCGCGCTGCTGCGCGAGGCGGCGGCGACCGCCATCCGGGATGACCCGCGCCGGTCCGGCTACCTGCGCAACCTGGGAAAGGTGACCCGCACGCGGTACCTGCGGACGTCGGAGGCGAGCGCGCGGGACGAGGCGATCGACGCGTACCAGCGTGCCGCGGCGGCCGCGGTCCCGCTGGACCCGGACCGGACCGCGTACCTGAGCGCCGCGATGGCGTTGCTGGTGATGCGGGCCGAGGACACCAGGAACACCGCCGACATCGGCCAGGCCGGCCACGCCATCAGCGAGGTACTGGCGCTGCTCCCGGCGGACGGCGCGGACCGGGCGGACCGGGCCAGGGCGCTGGCGTTGCAGGGCCGGGTCGCGATGCTCCGCTTCGAGCTGACCGGTGATGAGGCGGACCTCGGCCGGGCGGCGGCCAGCTACCAGCAGGCTGCGGCCATGGCCCGCGATCCGGCCGCGCTGGGCCGGATCCAGGCCGCGCGGGCCGATGTGCTGTGGACCCTCTACCGGCGGACAGGTGACCTGGCCTGGCTCGACGAGGCGCTCATGGCGGCCCGGCAGGCCACCGGCGAACGCCCGCCCGGCGACACGTCGCCGACGCTGGACAGCCTCACCCTGCTGGCCATGATCGCGACCGAGAAGCTCCGGCACACTGGTGCGGACGGCCTGCTCGATGAGGCGATCGCTGCGCTGCACCGCGGCGCGGCGCTAGCGGACCCGCAGAGCCAGCCGCTGGCCTGGGCAAACCTCGCCGAGGCGCTGTGGGAGGGGTCCAGGCAGCGCCAGGACCGGGACATGCTGGCTGAGGCGATCGCGCTGTTGCGCCGCAGTATCAGGTCCAGCCCGCCGGATGATCCCCGGCTGGCTGACTTCCTCAGCTACCTGTGCCGCGCCCTGACCGAGATGTTCGGCTGGGACGGCGAGCAGGCCGCGCTCGACGAGGCGATCTCGGCGGGCCGGTACGCGCTGACCGGCGCCCAGGCCGCTGGCACCGGCCAGATCCTGGGCCTGACCAACCTGGGAGTCGCGCTGACCCGCCGGTTCGAGCATTTCGGCGATGCGGCGAGCCTGGATGAGGCGATCGAGACGCTCCGGCTGGCCGGGGCTGAGTCGCCGGACAACCCGCGGGAGCGGGCCACCGTCCTGGTCAGCCTGGGCAACGCGCTTGTCATCCGGTTCGGGCGATCCGGCGCGGCGGCTGACCTGGACGAGGGGGTGACCGCGCTCCGGGCGGCCGCGGGCCAGCTGCCGGCCGGGCATACCGACCGGCCGCTGATGCTGGGCAACCTGGGCGGCGCGCTGCTGCTCTCCGCCCGTGCCCTGGCGGACCGGGACGCACACCCACCGGACGTCCCGCAGGACACCCCGCAGGACGTCGCTCCGGACATCCTCATGGGCGCGCCGCCCCGGGGCGCGCACCGCCGGGACACCCGCGCGGCTGACGGGCTCGATGAGGCGGTGGCGGTGCTGCGGGAAGCGGCCGACACGACTCCTGAGGGCTACCCGACCCGGCCGATCTACCTGGCCAACCTGGGCAGCGCCCTGTTCGACCGGTTCCGCCTGCGGCACGACCCCAGTGACCTCGATGCCGCGGTCGCGGCCTTGCGCCAGGCGGCGGCCAGCCAGCCGGGCGACGGCCAGCCGGGCGACGGGACCCTCGGGCAGCAGGCCGGATACCTGCTCTCGCTGGCCCACGCAGTGGGCGCCGACGCCATCCGCCACGGCAGTGAGGCGCCGCTGGCGGAGGCGATCACGATTCTCCAGGCCGCCGCCGGGGCCGAGGCCGCGCCGACTGCGGACCGGGTCCAGGCGGCCCGCGAATGGGCCGACTTCGCCTCGATCTACGACCTGGCCGGGGCGGCCAGCGGATACGAGACGGCCGTCGGCCTGCTCGACCTGCTGGCCTGGCGTGGCCTGCGCCACGCGGATCAGGAACTGCTGCTGGAACAGTTCTCCGGCGTGGCCAGCGACGCGGCGGCCGCGGCCATCTCGGCCGGCCAGCCGGGCCGTGCGGTGGAACTGCTTGAGCAGGGACGAGGCGTGCTGCTGGCCCAGGCGATTGACGCGAGGGCACCGTATGACGCCTTGCAACGGCGGGCGCCCGCGCTGGCCGACCGGTTCACGGCCGTGCACGACGCGCTGGAGGAACCGCTTCGGCGCAGTCAGGCGCCGCTGGCCGCGGCCGCCGGAGATCCGCGGCGGATCAGCGACCGGCGGCACGCCGCGACCCGCGAGCGGGCCGCGCTGCTGGCTGAGATCCGGACGCTGCCCGGGTTCGCCAATTTCCTCCGGCCGCCGTCCGCGGACCGGCTGCTCCGCGCGGCCCGGCTCGGCCCGGTCGTGCTGATCAACGTCAGCCGGCACCGCTGTGACGCGCTCGCCCTGACCGGCGATGACGTCCGGCTGATCGAGCTACCCGGCCTGCGGCACAGCGATGCCGGGGACCGGGTGACCAGTTTCCTTGCTGCCCTCGACGCGTTGCCGGGCCCGCTGGGCGCTGACCCGGACACGGCCCCGGTGCTGGCCGCACGCCGCGTCGTCGATGACACGCTGCACTGGTCCTGGGATGTCATCGCCGGTCCGGTCCTGGACGGCCTCGGCATCACCGGCCGCCCGGCGGCGGGCGGCCCCTGGCCGCGGATCTGGTGGTGCCCGACCGGTTTGCTGTCGTTCCTGCCGCTGCACGCCGCCGGTTACCACGACACGCTCGACGCACCGGTCCCCGCAACGGTCCTCGACCGCGTCGCCTCCTCCTATACCCCCACGGTCCGGATCCTGCTGCACGCACTGCGCGAGCCGGCCGGCCAGGCTGGCCCGGACACCCGCCGGGCACTGAACGCCCCCCTGGTCGTGGCCATGCCAGCGACCCCTGGTGCCGCCGATCTGCCGGACAGCCAGCGTGAGGCTGACTACCTGGCCGCCGGGAATCCGGACGGCAGGGTGCTGACCGGCCCGGAGGCCACCCGCGGCGCGGTGCTCTCCGCCATCCCGCAGGCGCACTGGATCCACTTCGCCTGCCACGGGATCCAGGACAGGTCGCAGCCTTCCCGCAGCCGCCTGCTGCTGCATGACGGGCCGCTGGCCATCCAGGAGATCGCGGCGATTCACGCGGAGCAGGCGGAGCTCGCCTACCTCTCGGCCTGCGAAACATTCAGCGGCGGCACCACCCTGCCCGACGAGGCGATCACCCTGGCCAGCGCGGTTCAGCTGGCCGGATACCGGCATGTCATCGGCGCCCAGTGGCCGGTCGCCGACGGCATCGCGCCGGACATGGCGCGGCGGGTTTACACCGGAATCCGGGAGAGCGGGGTCCGGGACACCGGCATGGCGGTGCACGACGCGGTCCGGGCGCTCCGGCGGAGCTGGCCTAACGCCCCGGCCATCTGGGCGCCCTATGTGCATGTCGGCCCGTGACGGCGGCAGCCCGGGCGCGCCGCCGTACTGTTGGCTCGTGTATGACCACGATCCAGAAGATGTGGAACTGCTCGGGTGGGAGGAGTTCATCGCCCGCCAGTGGGAATCGATCTTCGTTGGCTACCGGTCAGGGAACGGCCTGCGCAAGATGTGCCGCCGGTGGAGTGACCTGATCGAAGTTGGCCTCGGCTGCTCGCAGGACATCGCTGACCTGCTGGTCAGGGCCGAGATCATCGAGCGCGCCGACCGCGACCTGGAGGCCGCCCACGACGCCTGGGCCGTCGTGACCGGGATGGCCGACGTGCTCGCTGACCTGCGAGCCGATCTGCGCGAGATGGGCGAGATAGGACCGGAGCTCTCGGTCCGGCTGCTCGACCAGCAGGCCCGGCTGATGAGCTTCGTCCGGGCCTACGCCTTCGGCCAGGACGGCGACGAAGCACCGGCGACGTAACTACTCGCGGTAATCCGGCACGACCTGGCCGCGACATCGCGCCTGCCAGCAGCAATCCTCCGGACGGCAGGCATTGACGCCTGCACGTGTGTGAGTTGTGATCGTAGAGGGTCACGCGGGACAAGCCGTGGCTAGCCGACCGGCGAGGAGGTTACCTTGACCTCCCGATCGGTCACGAGGAGGGCCTTTCTCGTCGCACTCGGCGGCGTGGCCACCGGGGCCGTGGTGTCCAGCCTGATGTCGGATCACTCGCGGGCCGTGTCCAGCGGCGGCCCGTCGAGCGGTCACCTCCCGGGCGGCGGCCCGCCGAGCGGCTACGTCGCGGATGGCATCGCCGGGCTCGCGGCGGCCTTCCCGCTGGCGGCGGTGCGCCTCCTGGACAGCCCGTTCCAGGCCAACCAGTCGCGCAACACCGACTACCTCCTGTTCGTGGACCCGGACCGGCTGCTGCACACGTTCCGGCGCAATGTGGGCCTGCCGTCCTCGGCCGAGCCGTGCGGCGGCTGGGAGGCACCGGACTCCCTGGTGCGCGGGCACTGCACCGGGCACCTGATGTCCGGGCTCGCCCTCACCTATGCCAATACCGGGAACCGGGCCGCGGCGGAGAAAGGCAGCTACCTCGTCGACCAGCTCGCGCGGTGCCAGGCGCGGGCCCGGTCCGCGGGCTTCCACGAGGGTTACCTGTCGGCCTTCCCGGAGAGTTTCTTCGACCGGCTGGAGCAGGGCCTGTCGGTCTGGGCGCCGTACTACATGATCCACAAGATCATGGCGGGCCTGATCGACCAGCACGAACTGGCCGGCAACGCGCGGGCCCTGGAGATGGCGGCCAAGCTGGGTGACTGGGTGGGCTGGCGGACATCCCGCCTGTCCTACGCGCACATGCAGCAGATCCTGGAGATCGAGCACGGCGGGCTGGCCGAGTCGCTGACAAACCTCTTCCGGCTCACCGGAGACGGCCGCTACCTGGCGACCGCGGAGCGCTTCTACCACGCCCGCGTCTTCGATCCGCTCGCACAGAACCAGGACATGCTGGCCGGCCTGCACGCCAACACCAACATCCCGAAAATGGTCTCCTGCATCCGGATCTGGGAGGAGACCGGGATCGAGCGTTACCACGACATCGGCGCGAACTTCTGGCAGATCGTCACCGGCCACCACTCCTATGTCATCGGCGGCACCAGCAACTATGAGCACTGGCAGGCGCCGGACGTGGTCGCTGCCCAGCTGAGCAATCGCACCTGCGAGAACTGCTGCGGTTACAACATGCTCAAGCTGACCCGGCTGCTCCACTTCCACCAGCCCGAACGGATAGATCTGCTGGACTTCTACGAGCGCGCGCTGTTCAACCAGATGCTCGGCGAGCAGGACCCGGATTCCGGGCACGGCTTCAACATCTACTACACCGGCCTGTCGCCGGGCGCGTTCAAGCAGCAGCCGCCATTCATGGGCTCTGACCCGGATGTCTATTCCACCGACTACACCAACTTCTCCTGCGATCACGCCAGCGGAATGGAGACCCAGGCGAAGTTCGCCGACACCATCTATTCACGCGACGCCAAGGGGATCTTCGTCAACCTGTTCATCCCGTCGGAGGTCACCTGGGGGGCCAGCGGGATTACGTTCCGGCAGACCACCGGCTTCCCCGACGAGCCCCGGACTCATCTCACGGTGGTCTCCGGGCAGGCCACGATGACGGTCCGGGTGCGCATTCCCTCGTGGGTGGCGGGCGCGGCGCAGGCCGCACTGAACGGGGCGACGCTGGGCGGGCCGGCCGCGCCGGGCAGCTGGCTGGTCATCGAGCGGCACTGGCAGCCGGGCGACAGCCTGGACGTCAGCCTGCCCATGCAGCTCGCCCTGAGCCCCACCCCCGACGACCCGGCCGTGCACGCGGTGACCTACGGCCCGGTCGTGCTCAGCGGCGCCTACGGTGACGTCATGGACACGGAGATGCCTCGGCTGGACACCGGGTCGCTCAGTATGACGTCCGGGCAGCCACTGATGTTCGGGGCCACGGCCAACGGCGCTGCCGTCGCCCTCATCCCGATCGCGCGGATGCACCACCAGTTCTACAACGTCTACTGGCTCACCTGACCGCGACGGTGGATCCGTGACCCGGCCGGCCGGAGCCTTCCGGCCGCCCGGGTCCTGACGGGCATCGCCGCGGCCCGGTCCGGGATCGCCGCGCCGGCTGTCGTGGCTGGCTGCCACTGGCCCAGGCTGCGCGGGCAACGCAGGCCTACCGCCGGCTCGTAGATACGGGTGTGAGGAAGCAACGGCGGCAAGCCGGGCGGGCAGGCAGCGCTGCGGCCTGGCTTACGGCCTTGGCCGTCCCGGCAGCAGCCATCATCGTTACCACCAGCTGGCTGGTGGCCTCGCTGGTGGCCCAGGCCACGGCCCCGGCAGCCCGGCTGGGCGCCGGGGGCACGGCAACCGCCAGCCGGGCGGCGCCGGGCCCGCACCCAGCACCGCGGTCACCCGGCCCGGCCGGCCGCGGCCCGGTGGCGAGTCCCCGCGCCCGCCGGTCCTGCCCGGCCGCCGCATCCGCATGCGCCGATCTGAGCGACCACATCACCTGGCTGCAGTCCGCTGGCCGCATCACCTACGGCCCCGTGCGGATGGAACCAGGCACGGCCGCCGACCCGACACCGCGCGGCACCTTCCACGTCGCGTGGAAGGCCGGGGCACACTACATCAGCACCAGCTACGACGAGCCGATACCGTACGCCGTGTTCTTCGCCCCGGGCGGGATCGCCTTCCACGCCGGCCGCCTCAGCACGCCGTCCCACGGTTGCATCCACCTCAGCATGGGCAGCGCACGCTACTACCATGACCACCTGCCGATCGGGGCCGAAGTGGCCGTTTTCTGATGGCGCCGTATTGGCGAACAATGCACCGCGCTGAAGCAGATCGATGACTCGCGAGGGTGGTGATTCCGATGGCTGACGGCGCCTGGCATCATAGGAGGCGATGAAGAAAACGTCGTCCACACGCTTCCCTGTCACCGTCACCCACTTGCCAGTCATGCGCTGCGAAATTTGCCAGCGCACTGTGGCTTACCGGCCCGGCGAGGCCAGCACCGTCCTGACTGGACACTATCTCCGCGCGCACCCAGAAGCGCTGGCGGTCCCTACCCGACCACCAGGCTGAGCAGACCCGGAAACGATCACCAGATCCGGGCGCGCGCCGGGGTCACCCGGATCACATGCGGGTAGTCGTCGGCGAAGCCCTCCGGCGTCCACCCGTACGAGTCGATGAATGGCCGGTATTTTTGGATGTATTCCGGCACGGCGTCGGCGCTGGGGCCAGCCGGGTCGATCCGTGCCCTGCCTTCAAAGATGACATTGCCGCCTCCCCTGCCGTTGCCCTCAAGATGCAGCGAGACATGCGGGTTCGACTGGATGTTGCGGGTCTTCGGGCCGTTCCTGAGGCCGTAGATCAGGAATTCCGTGCCGTCCCACAGGAACCAGACCGGTGTCGCCTGAGGCTGGCCGGACGCGGTCACCGTGGTGAACCAGATGATGGGCTCGGCCCGCAGCCGGGCCTCGGCTGCGGAGTGCGCCGGATTTTCATGATTCAGCATTGCCGCATTGTCCCACCGACGGCCGGCTGCCCCCGGTCAGGCGCGGGCGCAGCCGACCCGGTCCGCCGCAGGCTCTCTTTCCATCAAACCGGATGATCGCTATGGGGTCACGGTCAACTGCAGCGGCCCACCAGGCACCGGCGGTGAATTCGGGTACCCGTAGGAACTGGTGAGGTCGCCGGCGTCGATGATCTTGAAGGCGACCGTGTACACGCCGGGTGTCGTCAGTGACTCCACGGGGACATCCTCGGTGATCTGCCCGGTCAGGACGTTTGTCCCGCCGAACTCCGTGTCCACGACATTCCCGGCCGAGTCGTAAACGTCGATCTCGAAACTGCCGACCGGTGCGACGGCAGCGGAGACGCCGATCGTCAGGGAGACCTGCGCGCTGAAGATCGTGCTGGCCGAGATGGATGTCGGGCTGATGGAGGCCGATGTCGCGGTGGGCGGAGCCGTATCGGGCACGCTGCTGATCGTCACGCCCGGATCCGGCGCGCCGTAATCGCTCCCGTAGAGCGCCACGTGGCCGGCGCCGTCCACGATCGCAACCCCGTCGATCGGGCATTTCACGGGCCCGTTGGCAGCCTGGTACATGAGGACCGGCACCGACACGGTACCGTCCGCGTTGACGGTGGGCGTGGTGCCGAACTCCCGGCACGGGCTCGCGCCGTCTGAGTCCAGGTAGATCGCCGCGATCCCCTGCTGAGCGCCCGTCACGGTCATCGAGAACTGGACCGTCGCGAACCCCGACCAGTCGTTGACCGGGTTCGGGGTCGCCGAGAAACCGCGCGCGGACATCACCTGGTCGGCCGTCACAACGATGGGGGCCGCGTCCAGGTTGCGATCCACCAGCTTGTTGCCCGCGTTGTCCTGCAGGGTGACCTGGGAAACCGCCCATGTGCCCGCGGGTGTCCCGGCCGGAATGGTGACCGTGGCCCCACAGGACAGGTCAAAATCGTCCCCCCCGCCGAGGCCTCCGCAATTCTCACCGTCATTCTCTGACGACGTGTAGGCGAAGCCCGCGTTCAGGGTCTGGCCACCGGGCCCCAGCAGGGTGATGCTGCCCTTCCAGATGCCCGACTGCTGATCCTGGGGCTCGATCAGGTAGCCCATTACCCCGCTTGTGCCGTTGTCGTAGACATACGGGCGCGTACCCGCCCCGGTGCCGTCCGCGGTAAGCGAACTGTAGGTCGGGGCGGTCGAATCGACTAGTTCTCTGGCCGTCAGGACGCCGCCGAACCGGTCCAGCCCGGTCCCGGTCACGCTGAGCGTCCTGCCCTGGTCGTCAAGTGCGGTCGCCTTGGTCACGACCCAGCGCGCCGTGGTCGCGTTCGCGTACCGCGGCACGCCGAAGACGAACGAGTAACTGGAGTCCTGTGCCGTGCCTGAGGCGGTCACATCACCGTAGGGGGACCCATTGAGGTCATATTGGATCTGGTACGTGCGCCCGATGTATGTCCCAGGCTCGGTGCCTGCCATCCGGATGTCGATCTCGCCCGCGACATAGGTCGCGGACGGGTCGGAGTCGGTGAGCCGCCAGGTCAGCGTGACCCCGGTTCCGCCGGCCGAGGCGTCGACCCGGTGCTGGGCGAAACCCAGGCTCCGGTAGGAAAGCTGTCCCCCGGTTACCGCCGCTGAAGACACGGTCGCGGAGGCGGTGCTGGCCGCAGCAGAAAGGGCGATGAGCGCGGCCGCGGCCGTAAGCCGCGCTAACGAGACTCTGATAACTGGGCGCATACGGAAGTTCATAGCATGCCGCGATTAAGGGCCTGCCATCGGCCTTCGTGATCTTGGATGGGTCACCTGGGGCTGCTGCCGCCGACCGGGAGAGACGTCTGGTGCTATGGCGAATCACGGGCAACAGGAGTCTTGGGCGGCAGCTACGGGACGACGCAGGTAACGGCGATCTTCGTGGTGTGCCCGGCGGTGACGGTCACGGACAGCGGCGGTGCGCACGGGGTCTGGTGCTGGGTGCCATCGCTGCTCACTTCGATGATGCGTGGCGAACGGCCCGCCACCTGATAGGTCCCGGCCGGGAGGCTGACCGAGAAGGTACCCGAACTGCCTACCCCCACGGTGATCAGCCGGTGCCCCGCCGCGGTGAACTGAATCGTGCCCGGGATCGGCCGCTCGCCTGGCTGCTGTCCGCCGGGGCCCAGCGGCCCTCCTTCCCGCAGGAACCTGCCGGTGACAGTGCCCGGGGTGGACGCGCCCTGTGACGCCTGCTGCCCGGTGGCCGCGCAGGCGGCCAGCAGCAGCATGGCGGCGACGCTGGTGATGGCTGGCAGTTGTTTCATGACGCCCCCTCGCTAGTCAGTACCGCTTGGACGCGCCGGCCGGCCCGCGCGTTCCCGCTGGCGGGCCCGTTTTCAACGGCCTGGTTCTCGCGCCGGCCCGGGATTGGTGGGAGGGTGACACGGTGGACGGCGAGGTGCGGGACGGCGTGTCGCTGACCAATCTCGACCAGCCGCTGTTCGACGGGGCGGACGCGGCCAAGCGGGACCTGGTGGACTACCTGGACGCGGTCCGTGACCGGATCATCCCGGCGGTGCGGGATCGGCCGCTGTCAGTCATCAGGGTGCTCCGCGGCCAGGCACCCTTCATGCAGAAAAACGTGCCCAAGTACACGCCGCCGTGGGTGCGGACGGCGGCGATGTGGGCGGAGGCCTCCAGGCGTGAGGTGTCCTACGCGCTGTGCAACGACCGCCGGACGTTGCTGTGGCTGGCCAACCAGCGCGCCGTGGAGTTTCACCCCGCGCTGTTCCTGGCCGGTCATCCGCAGCACCCCACATTCCTGGTGCTCGACCTCGACCCGCCGTCCGGGGACGCGTTCCCGCTCGCGGTGCACGCCGCCCGGCTGGTCCGCGAGGCCCTGGCCGGGGCTGGCCTGGCGGGCGCGGTCAAGACCAGCGGGGCGAAGGGCGTTCATGTCTTCGTGCCGCTGGCGGCGGACACGGCGAGCGAGGATGTGGCCGCGGCGACCCGCGCCATCGCCGCCCGCGCCGAGCGGCTCGACCCAGTACTCGCGACCACGGCCTTCATCCGCGAGGACCGCGAGGGGAAGGTGTTCCTGGATTCGACCCGGGCGGGCGGGGCGACGGTGGTGGCCGCGTACAGCCCGCGAATCCGGCCGGGAACACCAGTGTCGTTCCCGGTGGCCTGGGATGACCTCGATCGGGTGGTGCCCGCTGACTTCACCGTGCACACCGCGGCGCGGCTGGTCGCCGACGCCGATCCGTGGGCGGGCCTGATGCCCGCGCCGCAGCGGCTGAGCCCCGACCTGATCGCGGAAGGGCACACGATTCCGATCGCCCGGGTGCAGGCGATGCATGAGGGCAAGCGCCGGGCCCGCGCCCGCCGCAGCGATCCTGGGTAACTCAGTCCCCGGCGGCGGGTTCGAGGACGAACACCGGGATCTGGCGCGCGGTCTTGCGCTGATACTCGGCATACGGTGGGAACGCGGCGACCGCGCGTTCCCACCACTGGGCGCGTTCGTCCCCGGCGAGTTCCCGGGCGATCATGTCCTGCTTGGCCGGGCCGTCCTGCAGTTCGACGTGCGGGTCGGCGCGGAAGTTGTGGTACCAGAACGGATGGGTGGGCGCCCCGCCCTGGGAAGCCACCGCCGCGTACCGGCCGTCATGCTCCACCCGCATCAGCGGCGTCTTGCGCAGCTTGCCGCTGCGCGCCCCGCGGTTGGTGATGATCACCACCGGTAGGCCGGTGTCGCGCAACGTCGTGCCTTGCGTGCCGCCTGAGCTTTCATACAGCTCGACCTGCTCGCGGACCCAGCTCTGCGTGCTCGGCTCATACTCACCGTCAACAGGCATAACCCTATTCAATACCTTCCGCAGGCGGCCCGCGCGTGACTCGCCGCAAGGGCGCACAACGTGTCCGAGTCTGTCCGGGAAATGGCGGACTGCGCAATTGAGCCGAAAGTTTCGCTTCTGGCGGCGCATTCTTGGCCCATGGGGTGGTTTGTTGTACTGGCCCTGGTGGCTGGTGGGGGTTATCTGATCTCACTGCGGTTGCACCCGTTCCGGCAGTGCTCCGCATGCTGCGGGCTGCTGGCACCCGGACGGCATCACGGTGCGTTGTTCGGCTATGCGCACCGCCGGTGCAAGCGGTGCGGCGGCACCAACCGGCAGGAGCGGCTCGGCGTGCGGCTGGGCCTGGCCGGTCCGCGGGAGCGGATGGGCGGGAAGGGCCGCGGAGGTCCATGATGGCTCGTCATGAAGCCCGCGGAGAAGCGCACCCTGGCCGCGATCCAGGCTGAGCTGAGCCGGGTCGTCCGCTACGACGACGAGTCCATCGCGCATGACACCTGGATCAGGCAGCGCTACGACGACGGCAGCTTCCCGGGCCTCGGGCCGGCCAGGACGGCGGTCGTCGAGACCGCCTGGCACGAAGCCGGTCACGCGGTGGCCGCGCTGGCCGTCGGGGCACAGTTCAGCTCGGCCAGCATCCGGCACGGCCGGGACAATGCGGGCCGGGTCCATGGCATCAGCGCCGCGACCGATCTGGCGTTCGTCATCGACGCGGCCGGCCAGATCGCGGAGCGGCTGATGAACTGGACCATGCTGGAGCGCGATGACGAGCTGCGCGCATGGCTGCCAACGTGGCGGAGCGACGGCGGCGACGCACGGCGCTTCCGCCGGGCGCTGCAACCCCGGTTCGGCGACGACGAAGTGGCGGCCTGGCGCTACAGCGAGGAAATCCTGACCGCGCGGCGGCTCAAGATCCGCCAGGTGGCCAGGGCGCTGCTCGTGCATCCCCGGCACCTGCCCTACGCCGTCGTGGCGGCGATCGCGGATAGCTGCTGACCCCGTCGCGGCCGCTACCGGCGGGCCAATCGGTGGACCGGCCGCGGCCGGCTGGCGGCGGCTGGGATCTGGTCAGCGGTGACAGCATGGATCATGGCAGAGCGTGCGGAGCCTCGCCGTCCGGCTGCGGGTAACCAGGGTCGGGCCAGCTGTCATCCACCGGCTGCGTCACCCCGAGCTGCGCTGCCGCGCCGACGGTGCCGGTCAGTGGCAGGTGGGGCAGGTGCAGTCTGCGAAGCCGGGCGAGGGCCGGCGCCCGGGCCACCATGATCACGCCGAGCAGGAGCGCGATCACCCCGCAGATCTCCAGCGCGATGCCCCCGGGTGACACGCTGACGCTGTCCCGGAAGACAAGGATGCCGAGCACGATCCCGGCGACCGGCTCAGCCGCGGTGATGCCCGGCAGCGATGAGTGCAGCGGGGCGGCGTTGAAGGCGCTCTCCATGAGCCATATGCCCACCAGGCTGACCGCCACCAGGGCGTACAACGGCCAGGTGGCCAGCAGGGCCTGGAGGTGACTGGTGTCGAGGACCTGGACGGTGCGCCGGGTGAGCGCGTCCGCGATCCCGAATACCAGGCCGGCGCTTGTCCCGGTCAGGATGGCCCGCTGGCCCGCCGACTGCCTGCGGCCCAGTTCGGCGAAGACGGCGGCGATGAACACGACCACGGCCCCGGCCAGCGGCCAGTACGCGTAAGCCCCGACGTACACCGCCGGAGCCGGGACGGACCGCGCCAGTGACAACGCCGCCACTCCGCCCATCAGGATCAGGGCTCCGGCGACTTCGGTTTTGTGCACGGCCTGCCCGGACAGCGGCCCGGCGAGCAGCAGGGCGAACAGCAGGCTCGTGGCGAGCAGCGGCTCGGCCAGTGACAGCACCATGTGACCGATGACCCAGGCTGACAGCAACTCCCCCGCCACCATGGTGATCAGCCCGGCGACCCACCGCGGCCGGCGGAGCAGGTCGGCCAGCAACTGGATGCGCAGGAAATGCGCCTCAGGGGCCTGCTGCGCGGCGTCCTGCTGGAGGACAAAGGCGACCCCGAGAAGAGCCGCGGCCACCACGCCGAGCACGTACTCCATCATGTGATGCTGCCACGGCTACCGGCCCCAGCGCGCGCTCTGGCCCACTTTGAGAGCGAGCTGCGGCCGGGCCGTCACCAGAGCGTGTACCCACCGTCGATGACCAGCACGGATCCAGTCATGAACGATGAGGCGGCGCTGGCCAGGAAGACGACACTTGGTGCGATCTCTTCCGGCAGTGCGTATCGCTGCTGCGGGGTGTCCTCGATCCAGTGGCGGCGGAATTCCGGACGGTCAACCGGCGCCATCTCGGTCTTTACATAGCCCGGGGCGACCGCGTTGACCCGGATGCCCACCCCGGCCCATTCCGCGGCCAGCGATCTGGTCAGCTGGTGCACCGCGGCCTTGGACGCGTTGTACGCGGGCTGCCACTGCGGGCGATTGACGATCATCCCCGAGATCGAGCCGACGTTGATGATCGAACCTCCGCCGGAGGCGGCCATGCGACGGCCCGCGGCGCGGCTGCAATTCCAGAGCGCCCGCACGTTCAGGTCGAACACCTGCATCCACTCGTCGTCCGTCACCTGCCAGGACTCGTTGTGGAAACAGATCCCGGCGTTATTGACCAGAATGTCCAGGCCGCTGAGTTTTTCGGCCGCCTGGTCGGTAATCGCATCGGCGTCGCGGGTGATGTCAGCGTCGATCGACGACACGTCCAGGCCCTGGCCGCGCAGCTCGCGGACGGCGGCCGCGTTGCGCCCGGCGTCCCGCGCGACAAAGACGACCTGGGCACCAGCCTGGGCCAGGGCCGCGGCGAAGGCCTTACCCAGCCCTTGATTACCGCCGGTGACCAGCGCTTTCTTGCCGGTCAGGGCGAAACGCTCCAGTACCGTCACCGGTTCCCTCCCACAGCCGAGCCAGCCTTGCGCGGATGGCATGACCATAACCTCCCCGGGTGACCGGGCTCAGGTCACCGGGCTCAGGTCACCGGGCTCAGGTCACCGGGCTCAGGTCACCGTGTGCAAGGATCCGGTCATGACGTGGACCGCGCCCGCCCCGGACCCTGTCGACGGGCCCCTCACCGGCGCCGACCGGCCCATCCTGGAGGGGTACCTGGCCTGGCAGCGCAGCACGCTGCTGAACATCTGCGCGGGCCTGAACGGCGAGCAACTGGCCAGCCGGCCGCTGGCCTCCTCCAACCTGTCCCTGCTCGGGCTGATCCGGCACATGGCCAAGGTGGAACGCATCTGGTTTCGCCAGCGGGCAGCGGGCCAGCCGATCGAACCGATGTATGACCTGTCGCGGGGCAAGGACTCCGACTTCAACGACCTCGGTCCGGCGCAAGCGGAAGCCGACTTCCGGCGGTTGCTCGACGAGTGGCGGCACGCCGACGAGGCCGCGGCCGACCTGGCGTTTGACCATACGTTCGACGTCCGCGGTGAGACCTTCTCGCTCCGGATGACCTACCTGCACATGATCGGCGAGTACGCACGGCACAACGGTCACGCCGACCTGCTGCGCGAGAGCATCGACGGGGTCACCGGCCGGTAGACCGCTCAGCGCCCGGCAGGCCGAGGGCGGGCTGGGCGGTGGCTGAGGGCTGCCTGCCCGGCGGGATCAGCCGCCGGGCGGAATCAGCCGCCGGGCGGGCCGGATGGCTCAGCGGCGGCCGGCAGCGGGCTCGCGGCCGGCGGACCAGCCGCCGGGGGGCCGGCCCGCTCGGCGGCGGCGGTGATGTTGCGGAGCATCCCGCCGAACACCACGCCGTGGAACGGCGCGATGGACCGCCAGTACGCGTGTCCGGCGAGCCCGCGCGGCTGGAAGACAGCCCGCTGGCGGTAGGTCGTCTGGCCGCCGGAGTCCTGGCCGACCGACAGCTCGAGCCAGGCCAGGCCGGGCAGCTTCATCTCCGCCCGCAGCCGCAGCAGCGATCCCGGCGTGATCGCCTCGACGCGCCAGAAATCCAGCGCGTCACCGACGAGCAGGCGGCGCGGATCACGCCGTCCGCGGCGCAGCCCGACGCCGCCGGCCAGCCGGTCGAGCAGCCCGCGCACGGCCCACGCGGCCCGGAAGGAATACCACCCGGTCTCGCCGCCGATGCCCTCGATGACCCGCCACAATGTCGCAGGCGACGCCCGGACGGGGCTGACGCGCTCGTCCACGTACAGCGAACCACCGGCCCACGACGGGTCACTCGGCAGCGGGTCGCTGGGGGCGCCGGGGGTGCCGGCCGATGACCATCGGGTGGAGACATCACCCTCGCGGGTGTGCCGCAGGGCCAAGGCGATGGCCTTGTCCAGCGGGACCAGGCCCTCGGGCGGATCCGGGACGTACCAGGCAATGTCGTGCTCGGCGCAGACAACCTCGTTCCTGAGCGATTCGACCAGCGGCCGGGCCAGCCCGGAAGGCACTGGCGTCACCAGCCCCACCCACAGCGAGGAGAGCCGGGGAGTGAGCAGCGGCACCCGGATGAGAACCCGCGGCCGCAGCCCGGCCACGTCGGAGTACCGGCGCATCATCTCCGCGTAGGTCAGGATGTCCGGGCCGCCGATGTCGAAGCGGCGGCTGACGCTGCCGGGAAGCGACGCCGACCCGACGAGGTAACGCAGCACATCGTGCACGGCGATCGGCTGGATGCGGGTGCCGACCCACCGCGGGGTGACCATCGCCGGCAGGCGCTCGGTGAGGTACCGGAGCATCTCGAATGACGCCGACCCGCTGCCGATGATCACGGCCGCCTGCAGTGCGGCCGTCGGCACGCCACTGGCCAGCAGGATCTCCCCCACTTCGGCGCGCGACCGCAGGTGCGGTGACAGGCCAGCGGCCGGGCCGGACACGATACCGCCCAGGTAGACGATCCGCTTCACCCTGGCGGACACGGCGGCGGCCGCGAAGATCCGCGCGGCGTCACGGTCCCGCCATTCGAACGACGCACCAGTGCCCAGGGAGTGGATGAGGTAGTAGGCCACCTTGACGCCGTCCAGGGCGCGCCGCACCGCGGCCGGGTCCATCGCGTCGGCGGCCGCGACCTCGACGTCACCTGACCAGGGCCGGTCACTGAGCTTCCCCGGGTCGCGGGCCATGCACCGGACGGGGTACCCCGCGGCGAGCAGTTCGGGGACCAGCCGCCCGCCGATGTACCCAGATGCTCCGGTGACGAGGCAGAGCGGCGGCGATGACATGGCTTCCAGTCTCGCATCCGGCCGCCGGGCCGGGCCGGGCCGCGGTCCCGTGAGCAGGCTTTTCCGCTGGTTTGGCGCCGTTCCGCTATGGATGCACGATCAACATCTGCCCAGCGTGCCGCCGGACCCTGCACCACGATGTCATGCCGCCGGGGTGTGCTCCGCGGTCCATGCGTCGACCATGTCGAGCATCGTGCGCGGGGGCTCGGGGGGGATGAAGCCGAGCATTTCCTGCAGCAGCGAGTGCACGACAGGATGCAGGCGGTCGCGCTCGAAGGTCTCGAAATCGTCCTTGGTCTCCCAGACATCGACATAGCGCAGCCCGGCCTCGGTGCGGTAGGCGAGGTGCGCGATCATGCCGGGGGCGGGCTCGGTGCCGATGCCCTCCTTGATGCGGGCATAGATCTCAGCGTTGATCGGCACCTCGTAGGTGAATGCGTAGGTCATGTGCCCCGCTTCCGGCTATTGATCCGAAGTTATTTCGGATGAATATTGGTAGCATGGTCCCTGTGCAGCCCCCCGTCAAGAGGCGTTACGACACGAGCAGGCGGCGCCAGGCCGCCGAGAACACCCGCCAGGCCATCCTGGACGCCGCGCTGGACCTGTTCGCCAGCCGTGGCTATGCCGCGACGCCGATGCTGGCGATCGCCGAGCAGGCAGGTGTGGCGCTCGACACCGTCTACGCGTCAGTCGGCCGCAAGCCCGCGCTGGCCCGCCTGCTGGTCGAAACCGCGATCTCCGGCACGAGCCAGGCCGTCCCGGCCGGGGAGCGCGACTACGTCCAGGCGATCCAGGCCGCTCCCGACGCTGAGACCAAGATCGTCATCTACGCGGCGGCGATGCGGATGATCGCCGGCCGGCTTGCCCCCGTCCTCGGCATACTGCAGCAGGCCGCACCCGCTGAGCCGGGGCTGGCCACGCTGTGGCAGGAGATCGCCGAGCGGCGCGCGGCCAACATGCGCCGCTTCGCGGCCGGACTCGCCGCCGTGGCCACCTTGCGAGTGGATCTCGACGACGCCGCCGACATCGTCTGGGCCACCAACGCCCCCGAGCTCTACCAGTTGCTGGTCAGCCAGCGCGGCTGGAGCCCGGAACGCTACGAGCGCTTCCTCGCCGACGCCTGGCGCCGCCTGCTCCTCGCCGACTAGCCCTGGGCCGGGCCACGGCTTGAGCCAGGACTGCGCCGCGGCCATCAGCCCGGGACATCGAGGATGGGCGGGTCCGGCCTTTCTCGGCCCGGCCGCGCGAATTTCTGGCAACGTGTCAGGCCAGGGACCCAGGCTTCCAGGCCCCGCGATCCTTGGGGGGACTTATGCGCATTTCATTCGCAGGTCATCTGGAATGTGATGCAGGCCGGCCGCGGATACCCGCGAAAAGGACGCTGATCACGCTCAGCGCGATCATATTCGCCAGTGGCACCGTTTCCGCAGCCGCAGCTTCGCCTGTGCCCAGGCCAGGTTCAGTCAAGGGCCGCTCAGCCGCCGAAGGCACAATTGCCGCGAAAAGCGGATCGGCTGAGCGCGCGACGGTTAAGCGATCCAGCACGGCCGTCCCAGCCGCTGCCACGGGCGCCCTGGCCACGGTCGCGACAGTGGTCGGGCACGGCGGCTACACGGCGGCCGGGATAGGGATGCGCAATCTCGGGCATGGCACGATCACCATCACCGGCGTGCCGGCTGGCGCCACGGTGAAGTCCGCCATCCTGCTCTGGGATGTCCTCGCCGACACCCAGGATCCAGCGTTCGCGCGGGGCACCTTCAACGGGACCCCGGTCACCGGCACTGAGCGGGCCTCGGGCGCGAGCCCGTGCTGGTCGGTGGCGGGCAACTGGTCCTACGCAGCGGATGTGACCAGCCTGGTCGGCGGCAATGGCTTCTTCGCGCTCTCTGGTTTCGCCACCGGCCAGGGCGATGGAGCCGACCCGTGGACCGCGGGCTCGGCTCCGCCGCTGCTTGAGGGGGCCAGCCTGGTTGTCGTCTACGAACTCAGGTCCATGCCCGCGGCTGTCATCCAGATCGCCGCCGGCGCCACCATGACCAACGCAGGCCACCCGGCCGGCGCGACACTGGGCGGCTTCATGGCCAGCTCACCGGCGTCGGCCATGGCGACATACATCGTCGCCGACGGGCAGCAAGCCGGGAACACGGCGGCGTTCGGTGGCGCTACCCTCCCCGCGGTCAGCTTTACTGGCGCCGACCCGCAGGCCGTCCCGGGCTACTCCCGGGGAAACCTGTGGGACACGGTGACCGCGGATGTCAGCGCCCACATCACGCCCGGCGACACGTCGGCCGCCCTGGCGGTGACCGGTCAGGGCGACTGCATCGTCTGGGTCGGCCAGGTCCTGGCCGTAGCGGGACAGCCGGTGCGGACGCTGGTCGCCATGGGCGACTCGTACTCATCCGGTGAGGGCAACCCGCCCTTCGATCCAGGCACCGACGTCAAGAACGGGGACCACTGCCACCGCAGCGCGCAGGCGTGGCCGCGGCTGCTCGCGGCCGCCGACCCTACGATCACGATGGAGGCGCACATAGCGTGCTCAGGTGCCACGACAAAGGATGTCACATCACGCCGATTCAACCATGAACCGTCCCAGATCAGGCAGCTCGAAGCGCTGCCGCAGCCGCCCCAGCTCATCACGATCACAATTGGCGGCAACGACTTCGGATTCGGGTCCGTCCTGTCGAACTGCTTCCTGGCCAACTGCATCATTGATCACCGGCTCAGCACGGCGCGGAATTACATTGAGAAGACATTCCCCGGCGTCCTGCGCCGGGCTTATGACGCCATCCGGGACGCGGCGCCGGGCACATCGGTGGCGGTGATCGGCTACCCGCGGATATTCCCGGCCCGTCAGTCGGCGGCCCGCAACTGCAACTGGCTGTCGAGCGCAGAGCGCACGCAGCTCAACGGCCTGGCCACGCTGGTCAACTCCGTGATTGGCACCGCTGCCCGCAAGCACGGCTTCACCTATGTGCCGACCCTCGACGCGTGGCACGGGCACGAGGAGTGCACGGCTCACTCGTGGCTCTACCCCATCGCCGACCCGCCGCTCCCCTACGACGGGCATCCCCTGCTGGCCGGCCAGCAGGCCCTGGAGAAGATCGTCCGCGCCGCGCTCGGCTAGCTTCCCCGTCCCCTGCCACCCCGGAGGGGAGCAGATCTGCCTGACGGTCCTTCAGCTTTCGGGGATCTGCTGTCACGCCTTTGTATCAGCGCGGTCCGGGCGCACTCCTGTTAGCGAGACGGCCGGGAGGAACTCAGCTGATCACCCCTCCAGTCGGTAATCCGCCGCCGTCGGCCGCCATCTCCACGACTGGAAGGCAGCTCCATGAGCAAAGCACTCGACACGCCATCCGCGAAGGTCCCGACCGACCCGCGGGCCGCAACACAGTTCCGCCGGCACATCGAACTCGGGGAACTCGAGGAAGGCTCCATCGGGTACCCCGCCCGGCCGCGCTACCTCGTGACGTTCATGAGGTCCGACACATCCGCCAGGACCCGGTCAGCCACCGTCGTCACGGTGACGAACCAGGCCCGGCAGGCCAACTTCGTCACTGTCACCTGGTTCAAGGGATTCGCCAGCAACAGCTCGCCGTCCGGGGAATCCACGATGATCATCCCGCCGGACTTCAGTGTCGACTTCGGGTCGCGCGACCTGCCGGGCGACCTGACCAACGTCAACTCGATCCCGGTCCCGGAGCTCATCTTCGATGAGGGCCGGGCCATCGTCAGCTCGCGGCTCCCGGAGATCGGCGTCAGCGCTCGCGTGTACTACACCGCCGGGGAGAACGACGAGGAACTGCTCGCCATCACCGACTCCAAGGTGGTCGTGTTCGACAATGGCAACCTGGGCGATTAGGGGGCATCCACGCCGCGCCGGCCATCCGGCGCGGAGCCGTGACAACCGGGGCACCGCTGTCCGTTGATCCGCGGCGCCCCGGCGCGGGAGGCGATGCGGCAGGCCGCCCGCGGGACGGCCCACTACGGTGACTGGCATGGCAGGTGAGTACCGGCTGTACCGCGACCTCGCGGAGTGGTGGCCGCTGATCTCGCCGCCGGACGAATATGCGCCGGAGGCCGCGTTCCTGGCTGAGCTGCTGCGCTCAGCCAGGGCCGGGCGGCCGGAAGTGCTGGACCTGGGCAGCGGCGGCGGCCACGTCGCCGCGCACCTGAAGGGCCAGCTGGACCTGACGCTCGTCGACCTCTCCGCGGAGATGCTCGCGGTTTCCCGGGCGCTCAACCCCGAATGCGCGCACCTGCAGGGTGACATGCGGACGCTCCGGCTGGGCCGCACGTTCGACGCGGTCCTGGTGCACGACGCCGTGGACTACATGACCTGCGAAGCCGACCTGCGGCAGGTGATCGAGACGGCGTTCGCGCACTGCCGGCCGGGCGGCATCGCCGTGTTCGTCCCCGACTACCTGGCGGACACGTTCCAGTCGGCCACCGGCGGCGGCGGGAGCAGCGACGCGGCAGGCCGGCAAGGGAGCTTCCGGGAATGGGCCTGGGATCCGGATCCGGCCGATGACTGGATCCAGGTGGAGTACGAGTTCGTGCTGCGCGGGCCGGACGGTGCCGTGCAGGTCGTGCAGGAAGCGCATCGCCTGGGCGCGTTCCGCCGCGGTACCTGGCACCGCCTGCTCGCCGACGCCGGCTTCGGCCCGGACGCTGGCGTCGGCGAGCAGGCTGGTTACGGCCCGTGGCCTCACGGCC
>CAYPQM010000075.1:9336-32693 GCA_964412845.1 uncultured Streptosporangiaceae bacterium | reverse complement strand
AGGCCGCCGAGCAGCGAGCGTCGGCGCCCGTACCGGTCACCGAGCGCACCGGCCGGGATGAGGAGCGCCGCGAAACACAGTGTGTAGGCGTCCGTGATCCATTGCAGTGAGCTGGTTCCCGCGGGCAGCACCCGGGCGAGGGTAGGCAGCGCGGTATTGAGGACGGTGTTGTCGATCACCACGACCAGCAGGCTGAGGCACATCACGAGCAGGACCCGGCGGCGCCGCGGATGGCCGTCCGGCCAGCGGGAATCAGCCGGCCAGCGGGAACCGGCGGGCCGGCCGGGTGCGGACGTTACCGGCCCGGTGGCGGTCATGCGGTTCATCGAAGACTCCTTACAGCCGAATGCTTACCTACGTGAACTTACGATCGTAAGTATAGACAGATGAGCTGACAGATGTAAACTGACAAGCGTGACGATCTCGCAAGAAACTGTGAATCCCCAGGCCAGGGCGCGGGCGCAGCGATCCTCTGGGCCTGGCAAGCGGCAGCGGAACCCCCGGGGCCAGGGGGCCCGGCTGACTAAGGACATCGTGTCCGGCGCGATCGCCCTTATCGAACGGACTGGTTCAGCCGAGGCGGTCACGCTGCGCGCGGTGGCCCGGGAGGTCGGCATCGCCGCTCCCTCGATCTATGCCCATTTCCCAGACCGCGAGGCGATCTTGATGGCTGCCGTCGCCCGGATCTTCGATGAGCTGACTGAGGTGATCGAGAAGGGTGTCGAGGAGGCCGGCGATGATCCGGTCGATCGCCTGATCGCGGGCTGCGAGGCCTATGTGGCATTCGGGATGGACCACCCCGCCCGCTATGGCCTGCTGTTCTCCGCCGCGCATCGGTCAGCGGCAGCGGACTACTGCGAGCCGGTTCCGCTCGGTCCCGGCGGCCGGCCGGTGCTCGAATTCGGTGCCGAGTCGTTCGCGCTCCTCGTCGACGCCATCGGCGACTGCGTCAAGGTTGGCGCTTCCGCGAGCACCGACATCGTGGCTGATGGCACTGCCGTCTGGGTGGCCATGCACGGGACCGTTAGCCTCCGCACGGCGCTGCCGGGGTTCCCGTGGCCCGACCCGGGCGAATTCGTCCGCCAGTTCGTGCTGTCCCTGGCCCGCGTGCGATGACCCCGCGGCAGGCGAGCGGGGACGGCCAGCCGGCGGAGCCTCTCCCGCCGAGGCTGGCGCGGGCACTGGATGGCTTCGGCCGGCATCTCGCGGCGGAACGGGGGCTTTCCGCGCATACGGTCCGGGCCTACCTGGGCGATGTCGGATCCCTGCTGGAGCACGCCACCCGGATTGGCGTCGGCAGCCCGGACGACCTGGACATCGGGGTGCTCCGAGGCTGGCTGGCCGGCCAGCACGCCAGCGGCCACGCGCGGGCCACGCTGGCCCGCCGCGCGGCCGCGGCGCGGACCTTCACCGCCTTCGCGCACGCACGTGGCTGGCTGGGCAGCGATCCCGGTGTCCTGCTCGGCACGCCGAAAGCCCACCGGCGGCTGCCCGAGGTCCTGCGCCAGGACGAAATCGCCGCCGTGCTCGCTGCCGCCGACCGCCGGACCGCAGCGGACCACGCGGGCACGGACGTGAGCGTGCCTGACCCGGCCGCGCGGCGGGACCACGCGCTGGCCCTCCGTGACACAGCCATCATGGAGTTGCTCTACGCGACGGGCATCCGGGTCAGCGAGCTATGCGGGCTGAACGTCGGCGATCTCGACGAGGAGCGCCGGACGGTCCGGGTGCTGGGCAAGGGCGGCCGGGAGCGGACGGTGCCCGTCGGCCTGCCCGCCGTTCGTGCGGTGACCAGGTGGTGCCGTGATGGCCGGCCAGTCCTGGCGGGCGCCCAGGCCAGGGCGGCCGTCTTCCTCGGCGCGCGGGGCGGCCGGCTGGACCCGCGCACCGCGCGGCGCGTGGTGCATGCGCGGATCGCCGCCGTGCCGTCAGCGCCGGACGCCGGCCCGCACGGCCTCCGGCACGCGGCCGCGACCCACCTGCTGGAGGGCGGCGCCGACCTGCGGAGCGTGCAGGAGATCCTGGGCCACGCGTCTCTCGCGAGCACGCAGATCTACACCCATGTGTCGGTCGAGAGGCTTGAATCGGCGTACCGGCAGGCCCATCCCAGGGCCTGACTTATCAGCTACATCCCCGGGCCGCAGCGAACGGGTAGACTACGCGAAGGCCGCAGGAGTCAGTGTGCACACCGTGCACGCCCTTTTCGGCCTAATTCGCGCGTCCGCTTGCCGCCTGGATGTCGGTTCGGCCTCCGGCGGGACGCACTCCACCGGTCCGCGGGCTCTATGCCGCGGCGGGGTACGCCCGGGCGCCAGGGACCAACCGAGAGTGCCGCGTGCTCGCGCGCGGCGCAAGACAGGAAGGGGACCACCGGCATGGCTCCGGTCGTCACCATGAGGCAGCTGCTTGAGAGCGGCGTGCACTTCGGGCATCAGACCAGGCGCTGGAACCCCAAGATGAAGCGCTTCATCTTGGCCGAGCGCAACGGCATCTACATCATCGACCTGCAGCAGTCGCTGGACTTCATCGACCACGCGTACGAGTTCATCAAGGAGACGGTCGCCCACGGCGGCACCGTCTTGTACGTGGGCACGAAGAAGCAGGCTCAGGAAGCGGTCGCCGAGCAGGCTCGCCGGGTGGGCATGCCGTTCGTGAACCAGCGGTGGCTGGGCGGCATGCTGACCAACTTCACCACGGTCTTCAAGCGGCTGCAGCGGCTCAAGGAGCTCGAAGAGATTGACTTCGACGACGTCGCGGGCTCGGGCATGACCAAGAAGGAACTGCTCCAGCTACGGCGGGAACGGGACAAGCTGGAGCGCTCGCTGGGCGGGATCAGGGACATGTCCCGGGTCCCGAGCGCGCTGTGGGTGGTGGACACCAAGAAGGAGCACATCGCCGTCAGCGAGGCCCGCAAGCTGGGCATCCCGGTGATCGCCATCCTGGACACCAACTGTGATCCGGATGAGGTCACCTACCCGATCCCCGGCAACGACGACGCGATCCGCAGCGTCGCGCTGCTCACCCGCGTGGTGGCCGATGCGGTCGCTGACGGCCTCATCGCCCGGGCCGGCGCGGCGGACGGCGAGGAGAAGCCGTCCACGCAGCCGGCGGGCGACATCGGTGCCGCGGAGCCGCTGGCCGAGTGGGAGCGCGAGCTGCTGCAGACGACCGCGGCTGACGGCCAGGCGGCGGCCGCCACGGCCGAGGCCGCTGGCGCGGCCGCTGAACCTGCGGTCGCTGAGCCCGCGGCCGCTGAGCCCGCCACCGCCACCGCGACCGTCGAGGCCGCGACCGTCGAGGCCGCGGCCGCCGACGGAGCAACGGCAGACGACGGGCCAGCCCCGGCGGCCCCGGAGGCAGCGGGCGACGCTGACGCGGTCAGCGCGGCGGTAGCCGCCACGCCAGAGGCCGCCAACGGGACGGCCGAGCCCGGCTCCGACCAGGCCTGACCCCTGGCCGGGCGGCACAGGCAGGTGGGCGGGCACGGCCGAGCGGCCCGCCGCACGACAGACAGCGAGAGATGAGGACATGGCGAACGTCACCGCCGCAGACGTGAAGCGGCTCCGTGAGCACACGGCTGCGGGCATGATGGATTGCAAGAAGGCACTGGAGCAAGCCGATGGCGACTTCGATGCCGCGGTAGAGCTCCTCCGGCTCAAGGGCGCCAAGGACGTGAGCAAGCGGGCCGCCAGGACCGCGGCCAACGGCCTGGTCGCCGCCGAGCTGGACGGCACCTCGGCAGGGGTGCTGGTCGAAGTCAACTGCGAGACCGACTTCGTCGCGAAGACAGATCTGTTCCAGCAGGCGGCGGCCGAGATCGCGCGCGCCGCGCTGCAGCACAAGCCGGCTGACCGGCTTGCCCTGCTCAGCCTGGAGGTCCGGCCGGGCAGCACGGCGCAGCAGCTCCTTGAGGAGGCCAGCGCCTCACTCAAGGAGAAGCTGGAGATCGGCCGGTACGCCCACTTCGAGGGCGGCTACATCGCGAGTTACCTGCACCGGTCTGACCGGGCCCTGCCACCGACGGTGGGCGTGCTGGTGCAGCTCGACAAGCCGTCCGCGGATGCCGGGAAGGACCTCGCGCAGCAGATCGCGGCGATGCGCCCGCAGTACGTCACGCGGGACGAGGTGCCCAGCGACGTCGTCGAGAAGGAGCGGGCCATCGCCGAGCAGATGACCCGCGATGAGGGCAAGCCTGAGCAGGCCATCCCGAAGATCGTCGAAGGCAGGCTGAACGCGTTCTTCAAGGATGTCGTGCTGATCGATCAGCCGTTCGTGAAGGACCCGAAGAAAGCGGTCAAGCAGCTGGTCGGCGAGTACGGGGTCACCGTGCGCGGGTTCGCCCGGTTCCAGGTGGGCCAGGCCGGATGAATCATCGCGGGGCTGCCCAATGACGGCAGGCGAGGGGGGCCAGGTGGCGAGCGCTTCCCGCACGCAGCGAGCGGGCGGGAAGGCTCACCATCGCTGGCGCCGGGTGGTGGTGAAGCTGTCCGGCGAAGCGTTCTCCGGGGACGAGGCACTGGGCATCTCGCCTGATGTCGTGTTCCATATAGCCAAGGAGATCGTCGCCGCGGTCTCCGAAGGGGTCGAGGTCGCCGCCGTCGTCGGTGGCGGCAACATGTTCCGTGGCCGGGTGCTGGCCGAGCGCGGTATCGACCGGGCCCGGGCTGACTACATGGGCATGCTCGGCACGGTGATCAACTGCCTCGCCCTCCAGGACGTGCTGGAGAAACTCGGGGTCGACACCCGCGTGCAGACCGCGATCACCATGGGCCAGGTGGCTGAGCCCTACATTCCCCGCCGGGCCATCCGGCACCTGGAGAAGGGCCGGGTCGTCATCTTCGGGGCCGGCCTCGGCGCGCCTTTCTTCTCCACCGACACCTGCGCCGCGCAGCGTGCCCTGGAGATCGGGGCCGAGGCAGTGCTCAAGGGCACACAGGTAGACGGGGTCTACGACGCGGATCCCCGGATGATGCCTGATGCTGTGCGGTTCCACCAGCTTGACTATGGCGAGGTGCTGCGCCGTGAGCTGAAGTTCATGGACGCGACCGCGGTGAGCCTGTGCATGGACAACGGCCTGCCTATCGTCGTATTCGACCTTATGGAGGCAGGCAACATCGTCCGGGCGGTGCGTGGTGAGAAGATCGGCACACTGATATGCCGCGCAGGAGATTTCTGATGCCCGCTGGCGCGAACTGCGAATGAGACAGGCCCAGGACGCACAGGAGCCGCAGTGATAGACGAAACCCTCCTCGAGGCAGAGGAGAAAATGGAGAAGGCCGTCGCGGTCGCGAAGGAAGAGTTCGCCACGATCCGCACCGGCCGGGCACATCCGGCCATGTTCAGCAAGATCACGGCCGAGTACTACGGGACGCAGACGCCGGTCAATCAGCTTGCCTCGTTCCATATCCCCGAGCCGCGGATGGTCGTCATCCAGCCGTTCGACAAGTCCTCGCTGGGCGCGATCGAGAAGGCGATCAGGAACAGCGATCTCGGGGTGAACCCGTCGAACGATGGCTCGATCATCCGGGTGGTGTTCCCTGATCTCTCCGAGGATCGCCGGAAGGAATACATCAAGGTCGCGCGGCACAAGGCGGAGGACAGCAAGATCTCCATCCGCAATATCCGCAGGCACGCGAAGGACTCGCTGGACAAGCTGGTCAAGGCCGGCGAGGCAGGCGAGGACGATGTGCACCGGGCTGAGCGGGAACTCGACGACCTCACCCACACCTACGTGGGGCAGGTGGACGACCTGCTGAGGATCAAGGAAGCCGAGCTTCTCGAGGTATAGGTTGCCTCCCGGTCAGCAGGGCGAGCCTGGCAGCGACGCCGAGCCCAGGCCAGCCCGGGCGGGCCGGAACCTGCCCGCCGCGCTGGCCGTGGGCGCGGGCCTGGGCGCTCTGGCCCTGCTCACCCTGTTCACCGTCAAGGTCACGTTCCTGGTGGTTGTCGGCGTGGCCATCCTGCTCTCGTTGTGGGAGCTGACCCGCGCGCTGCAGGCCAGGGACATTCACCTGCCGCTCGTGCCGGTGGCGGCGGGCGGCACCGCGATGATCGCCCTGGCCTACTGGCGGGGGGAGCGTCCGCTGGTCGCGGCGCTCGCCCTGACGGTCATCGCCGTCATGTCCTGGCGGCTGCCGGGCCAAGCCGCCGGCTACCTGCGGGATGTCACGGCCGGCCTGTTCGCCCTGGCCTACCTGCCGCTGATGGCCTCCTTCGTGGGGCTCATGCTGGCCCCGCCCGACGGGCCGCGGCGAGCCCTGGTGTTCCTGGTGCTCGCGGTGTGCAGCGACATCGGCGGCTACGCGGCGGGCGTCCTCCTCGGCCGGCACCTGATGGTGCCGATGATCAGCCCGAAGAAGACCTGGGAAGGTTCGGCCGGCAGCGCCCTCGCGTGCGTGGTGGCGGGCGCGATCATGCTGCCCACGCTGCTGCACGCCGCAGTCTGGCAGGGGGTCCTGCTGGGTTTGGCGGCGGTCACCGCGGCGATTCTGGGCGACCTGTCAGAGTCGATGATCAAGCGGGACCTGAAGATCAAGGACATGGGATCGCTGTTGCCCGGACACGGCGGAGCCCTGGACCGGATCGACTCCATGCTGATCAGTGCCCCGGTGGTCTGGCTGCTCCTGGTGATCTTCGCCCGTTAGCGTTTGACGTTTTCCGGCCCGGGGAGTTGTCGGGGCGTCCCGCTCCACCCGGACGGGCAGATAGGAGCAGCGGGCGATGTTCAGACGGCCGATAAGTCTGGTTGCGCTTATTTACATCATCATCGGCATCATCGTGGCCTGGGATCGTGGCTACATCACGGCGAGCCTGCTGAAGGCCGTGCTCTCTGCCCTCCTCGCGGTCTTCCTCTGGTTCCTCGTGCTGCTCGGGGTCAGCCTGCATATCCATTAGGGGGCCGGCGACTTCATTAGGGGCCGGCGACCCAGCTCCGGCGCTGCGCGGCGAGCTGGGTGACCAGGCTGGCCGACCCGCGTTCCTTCGCGAACAGCCGCTCCCGCTCGCTGACCGGGACGATCCACAGCCACCGCACCGGGTCGCCGCCGAAGGTGAAGCCGGACAGGTCCGGGACGTCCGGCCCGAGTAGCCGGGCGGGCTCGTCGAGCAGCAGGACGGCCGAGTTACCGCCGCCGAGCGGGAAGGTCGCGGGCTCGTGGTACCACCGGATGCTGTGCCCGGGACCGAACCAGGTGACCGCGCGCCACGGGTACTGGGCCAGCCACAGGAAGATCCGGGCCGCCTCCGGGCTCGGCATGGTGGTGGCCAGGGCAAGCTCGATCCGCGCGGAGGAACTGGGGTCCTCCGCGTACTGCTCGACCACCGGCATCCGCTGGCAGCTCATCCCGATCGTGGTGAGCACGGTGAACGGGCGGTTCCTGGTCGGCGGCCGTTCGGAGACACCCGCGATCGGCTGCTTGCCCGCGCTGACGTCCCAGTAGCGGGCGCCTGGGCCGAGCCGGCCGAGCAGATGGCCGAGGACCGCCTTCTGGAAACCACCCCAGGCGTCATCGTTCGCCCGCCAGCGCCAGAACGCGGTCGCCCGGTCTGCGCGGGGGCCCAGCCCTTCCATCGCGTCATCCAGCGACCAGCCGAACGGGGTCTGCCCAATGACGTCCCGGCTGTACCCGGGCATGCCCTTGGACATGTCGCACCAGCCGGGGATGGCCGCCAGGAGCTGCCCGCCTTCGATGATGGCCACCCCGTCGCCCTCCTCGAACCACAGGGCGCGCAGGGTGCGGGCTTCGAAGGCTGGCCTGCCCAGCGGGTGCTTGGTGTGCCCGGCGGGCATCATCGGGGCCTGGCCTGCCATGAGCTGGTCCGGCGTGGCGGTATCCGGGGCCTGGAGATGGTTGGCCATCCAGGTGGCGGCGACTACCGTGGTGCCGTCGTACAGGTACGCGGCCGTGGTCACCCCGTCGTACTCCACGACCACCCGGCGGCTGGCGTACGGGCTCTCGCTTTCCAGCAGGATCTCCGGCCGTCCCGGGCGCGGGGCGAGCCTGGTACTTCTCGGCCCTTTGCGCAGCGTCGGCATGTACTGAAATCTACCTATTTCCCCGCAGGTCAGCATGCGTTCGGGACGGATACTGTTAAGTGTTTGCCACCGCCCGTACCCAGCCTGGGCAGGCTCCCCGCTATGAATGGAGCACCGTTGCCGGGACGAAAGTCTCTCATCCGGCCGCCGCGGCATCTGGCTGACCTCGACCCGCCCGCGCGGCGCGAGGCCGCCGCGCAGCTCGTTGGCCTGCCGTTCCGGGGTGACCAGCTGTCCCGGCACTATTTCGCGCGGCTCACCGATGACCCCGACGAGATGACCGACCTCCCCGAGGCCACCCGCGGGGAGCTGGTCGGCGCGCTGCTGCCGCGGCTGCTTACCGCGCAGCGTGAGCAGACCTGTGATGACGGCATGACCCGCAAGACACTGTGGCAGGCCTTCGACGGCGCGTATGTCGAGTCGGTGCTGATGCGCTATCCGGGCCGGGTCACCATGTGCGTGTCGTCGCAGTCCGGGTGCGGCATGGCGTGCCCGTTCTGCGCGACCGGCCAGGCGGGCCTGACCCGGAACCTGTCCGCCGCCGAGATCGTCGCTCAGGTGGTCGAGGGCGCCCGCCTGCTGGCCCGTGGCCAGCTGCCAGGAGGCCCGGGGCGGGTCTCCAACGTCGTGTTCATGGGCATGGGCGAGCCGCTGGCCAACTATGCCAGCGTGCTGACCGCGGTGCGGCGGCTTACCGACCCCGTTCCGGACGGGCTCGGCATCTCCCAGCGGTCGGTGACCGTGTCCACGGTTGGCCTGGTCCCGGCGATCCGCAAGCTCACCGCCGAGGGGCTCGCGGTGACCCTCGCCGTCTCGCTGCACGCGCCGGACGATGATCTGCGGGACGAGCTGGTGCCGGTGAACAAGCGCTGGAAGGTGGCCGAGGTGCTCGACGCGGCCTGGGCTTACACCGGGGCGACGGGCCGCCGGGTATCCATCGAGTACGCGCTGATCCGCGACGTCAACGACCAGGCGTGGCGGGCCGACGCCCTCGGTGACCTGCTGGCGGGCCACCTGGCGCACGTCAACCTGATCCCGCTCAACCCGACCCCGGGCTCCCGGTGGACCGCGTCGGAGCCCGGCGTGATGCGCGAGTTCGAGGACCGGCTCGCGGCCAAGGGCATCCCGGTCACGGTCCGCGACACCCGTGGCAGCGAGATCGACGGGGCGTGCGGCCAGCTTGCCGCACCGGCTATGGCGGCTAGGCGGCCTGGAGTAGCGTAGTCCGTCATGTCAGCCAAGCATGCCCTGGCCAGGCGCTACCGCCAGGCGGCCTGGCGGCTGCTGCACCGCGGCTGGCGATCCGTCCAGCAGCTGGGAATGATCACCGCGGACACCCCGGCCGGGCAGCGGTTCGCGGCGTTCGGCGCGGGCTCGGTCATCGGGTTCCCGACCGGGTCCGTGTACGGCGAGGGATGGATCGAGATCGGCGCGGGCACCATGATCAACGCGCAGGTGACGCTCTCCGCGGGCATGCTGCCCGGGCAGGACCTGGGCGACGCGCCCGTGCTGCGGGTCGGCGACCGCTGCGTGATCGGCCGGGGCAGCCACATCGTGGCCCACCAGTCGATCATCATTGGTGATGATGTTTTCACCGGGCCGTACGTCTACATCACCGACCAGAATCACGGCTACGCCGATCCGGACGTCCCGATCGGGCGGCAGTGGCCCAGCAACACGGCGGTCTCGATCGGCGCCGGAACCTGGCTCGGGGCGGGCGTGATCGTGCTGCCTGGGGCGTGTATCGGCCGCAACGTGGTGGTCGCCGCGGGCTCGGTGGTGCGCGGCGAGGTGCCCGACCGGTGCGTGGTCGCGGGTGTCCCGGCCAGGGTGGTCCGGGAGTATTCGGCCGCCGCCGGATGGGCGCGGCCGGCCCCGGTCCTGGGCGAACGTGCCTGATCAGGATGGAAACCGGTCACGTATCTGTCACGATGGGGGCAGCCGCCGTCTTCGGTGTCGGCGTATCCGATAATGAGGTCGCCGCGTAACCGGAGTGGGCACACTCCGGGCGGCCTGGCCGGGACCCCCGAGAGGGCACGTGGAGGGAACGAGCGACCTCGTCGCGAGTGCGGCGTACCAGCCTGAGCCTGCGGCCGTAGCCGCGGCCCGGCGGTTCGTCCGCGAGACCCTGCAGTCCTGGCTGGCCGCGGAGCCGGCCCCGGAGGGCCGCGGGCTGGTGGATGACGCGGTGCTGCTGACCAGTGAGCTGGTCACCAACGCGGTGGTGCACGCCGGCACCCCGGTACAGGTCACCTGCCGGCTGGCGGACGGCGGGCTCGAGGTCATGGTCCGCGACAGCCTGCCGGCCAGCATGGTTCCCGGCCCGGTCAAAGACCAGAACATTCCGGCCGAGCGCACCAGCGGGCGCGGGCTCCTGCTGCCCTCCGCGCTTGCGTCCGCGTGGGGAGTCACTTACGGGCGGGCGGCCAAAGCAGTCTGGTTCCGGATGGGCCTGGCCAGTGCTCGCGGGGATCATCCCGGCGATCTGGCGGCCAGCGAGCCTGGCATCGGGAAGTCAGCAACCGGGCCGCCCCGGCCGGGCCGCTGGCTGCCCGGGGAGTCCGGTTATGACGAGTTGCTGACCCGCGCCGTCGAGTCGGCGCGGGCCGCGCTGGCCGCGGACGCCGCCTATGCCCTGGTCCCGGACGAGGACGGCGATCTGCGGGTGCGCGCCGCCGCCGGGGCTGACCCGGCCGCGCTGGCCGCCGCGCCGCCGTCGGTGCTCACGGTTCCCTTCCTGGTGGCCGGGCGGGTCACCGGCGTCCTCGCGGTGACCGGGGCGGCCCCTGGCCAGTTCGCCGAGGGTGCCACGCAGCGGTTGCAGCAACTGGCGGACCGTGTGGCGGCGCCGCTGGAGCGGGCCAGGCTGGGCGAAATCGAGCTGCTCGGGCGGGCCAGGGCGGCCGTTGCCGCTGAGGCGAACGAGCTGCTGTCCGGCCCGCTGGATCAGGAAGCGATCCTGGCCCTGGCCGGCCGGGCCGTGGTGCCACGCCTGGGCGCGTGGTGCGCCGTGCTCCTCGCCCGGCCTGATGGGACCTGGCAGCCCGAATACGTGCGGCACGCGGATGAATCGCGCCGCGCCGCGCTGCTCTGGCTGGCCCGGCGAGCGGGGCCGGTGGCGCCGTGGGGTGCTCGCCCGCCGGGCAGCGGCGCCGGCCCGGCCCGGGCCTGGCCGCTGGCCGACGTGGACCTGACCGGAGCATCCCCCGAGGCAGCCGAACTGGCCGCCGGTGGGGCGTGGTGTGTCCCGTTGGTTGCGCGGGGCAGCCTGCTGGGCCTGCTCACCATCGGCGGCACGCACGCGGGCCGGCTGCCCAGGGATGTGGCCTGGCTGGCCGAAGACCTGTCCCGGCGGATCGCGCTCGCCCTGGACAACGCGTGGCTGGCCGCGCATCAGGAGCGGACCAGCGCGGCGCTGCGGCGCAACCTTGTGCCGCCGGAGCTGCCGCAGATTCCCGGGATGGACCTGGCCGTCGCGCACGATCTCGCGGCCGGCGGCGGTGAGGCCGGCGGGGACTTCTGCGACGTGTTCCCGGCGGGGGCGGGCCGGTGGCGGTTCGCCGTTGGCGAGGTGTGCGGCAGCCAACCGGAGGCGGCGGCGGTGACGTCGCTCGCCCGGCACGCGCTGCGGATCCTGGCCCGGGAAGGGCACAGCATCCCCGCGGTGCTGGGCAGGCTCAACGAGTTGCTGGTCGACGAGGGCGCACCGGGGAGGTTCCTGACCCTGGTGCACGGCGAGATCGAGGCTGGCTCCCCGGCCCGGATCTCACTCGCCTGCGCCGGGCAGCCGCTGCCGCTGCTGCTGCGGGCGCCGGGTGATTCGCTGCCCGCCGGCCCGCTGCCCGCTGGCACGGGGCCTGCTGGCACGGGGCCTGCTGGCACGGCGCCCGCTGGTCAGCTGGAATCACCAGTTCCCGAGTGCGCCGCGCTGCCGCAGCCGATTCTCGGCGTGATCGAGGGACTCGTCTTCGAGGCGCAGACGATCCGCCTCGCGCCCGGCGACCTGCTGCTCTGTGTCACCGACGGGGTAACCCGGCGCCGGGACGGCAATCGCCTGCTCGATGACGATGACGGGCTGGCCCGGCTGTTCGCCGAATGCGCCGGCCTGCCCGCGGACGTGGTGGCGGCCAAGGTTCACGAGGAAGTCCGGGCGTTCGGCGGCCGGCCCGCCGCCGACGGGATGGCGCTGCTGGCCATCCGTGCGGCTTAGCCAGTCGGTCACGCCCGGAGCTGCGGCCGGAACTCCTCACCCCGCAGGGCGCGGGTGACCAGGTCGACGGCCTGGGCGGTGGCCACCAGCCTGCGGCCCTCACTGCGGTAGGCCGCCAGGACGGAGTCGACCCCGCGCGGCGGCAGCGCCTCGCCGAGCTCACTGCGGGCGGTCCGGTACCCCTGGCGGGCGCCCTGCACGCAGGCCGCCACATGATGGCCTGCCATCACCGCCAGGGCGATGGGATGGCGCCGCAGGACGCCGTACAGCCGGTAGTCCGGCGGCACGACGTCCAACAGCCACGCCACCACGGTGCGCTCGAAATCATCGCTGCCCGGCGGGTGCACCCCGGCAGGCCACCCGGGCGGCAGATACGCTGCCATGCCCGTATGGTAGCAGGAGTTCGAACTAATGTTCCATGACCGCCTGGGTGCATTCCGTGCTGGGCCTGGGCTGCGGCACAAACGGTGCGGCGCTGGCCGCGGCGGCCTGCTGGGCCCGCCGGGCCCGGCGGGCCTGGCGCGCGTCGCGGGCGCGGTCTGACCTGGTGGCGGTGGCCCGCATGTCCCTGACATGCTCGGCGGCCAGTACCTTGAGCATCGCGGGATGCATGGTGTTCTCCTTGGTCCGGGGCCGGTGATCCTGGCCCGACACCATTGAGAATCGCCGTAAGGCGGGCCGTGCCGCATCGGGCGGATGCCCTATCTCTGGGTCCGGAGCGGTGCTTAGTGCTCGCGGAAACCTCACCCGGCTGAGACCTGCCGCTAACATCCCCGTCACACCCGCTCGGGATAATCCGCTGGGTGACAGGGGCATACGCCGACTGGCGTGGACACGTGATCGTCTGCGGGCTGCACGGGGTGGGCCTGCGCATCGTCGAGCAGCTCAACCAGTCCGGGGTGCCTGCCGTGGTCGTGGACGACAATCCGGACCTGCGGCTGGCCCGGAGCCTCATCGGCTGGGGCGTGCCGCACATCGCCGGCAGCTCCCGGGCCGCGGAGACCCTCGCTGAAGCCGGCCTGGACGGCGCTGAGGCGGTCGTCTGCGCCCTGGAAGATGATCTGCATACGCTGGAGACGGCCCTGCTGACCCGCGAACTCCGGGCCGATGTGCGGGTGGTCGTGCAGCTGGGGAATCCGGCGGTGGGCCGGGCGCTGTCCGGGATAGCGATCTCGGTGCTGGACGTGGCCGGGCTGTCCGCCCCGTCGATCGTGCAGGCCTGCCTCCGGTCCGCCCAGGAGATCAGGCTGGCCGATGAGCGCTTCTTCGCCGCCCGGACTGTCGCGCCGAGGGCAGCCAGCCTCCGGGAGCTGTACGGGGCACTCGCCCCGATCGCCGTCATCCCCGCGAACGGCGGCGACGTCGTGGTCTGCCCCGGCCGCGACCAGCAGATCGCGCCGGGAGATGGGGTGACGCTCATCGGCACGCCGGACGAGCTTCGCGCCGCCGGGGTGACCGACCGCTTCGACCACCAGGCGGGCGCGGCGGCCCTGCCATCACGGAACGCCCGCTATCTCCGGCACCTGGCTCTTTCACTCCTGCACGCGACGGACCGGCGGCTCGTGTCGGCCCTGGCCGCGTTGTTCGCGGTGATCGTGACCTCCACGATCGTGCTGCGCCTCGCCTACCGGCTGCCCGCCGCCCACCGGATCCCGCTGCTGGACGCCGCATACTTCACGGTCGAGACCATCACCACGGTCGGCTACGGCGACTTCTCCTTCCGCGCGCAGCCCTCGTGGCTGATGGCCGGGGCGATCTGCCTGATGCTGCTGGGCGCGCTGTTCGTCGCGGTCTTCTTCGCCATGCTCACCAACACCCTCGTCAGCCGCCGCATCGAGGAGTCACTGGGCAGGCAGCGGATCACCGGGCTGAGCGGGCATGTTCTGGTCATCGGCCTCGGCGCGGTCGGCATTGAGGTGGTCCGGGGGCTGGTCACCGCGGGTGCCGAGGTCGTTGTCGTGGAGAAAAGCGAGAGCAACCGGCATCTCCGGCTGGGCCGCTCGCTGGGCGTGCCCATCCTCATCGCTGATGCCACGCAGCCGCAGACGCTGGAGTCGGTCAGCCTGGCCAGCGCGTCCGCGGTCGCGGTGCTGACCAGCGACGACCTGGCCAACCTGGAGACGGGCCTGGCGGTGCGCGACCAGCTGGGGCCGCGCTGGGGCTCGACACCGGTGGTGCTGCGGATGTTCGACCCGCAGCTGGCCCGCAGTGTCCGGGCCAACTTCGGGTTCACGTTCGTCCGGTCCACCGCGGCGCTGGCCGCTCCGTGGTTCGTGGGCGCCGCGCTCGGCCTCGACGTTCTCAGCACGTTCTACGTCGGGGATGAGCCGCTGCTGGTGGCCCGGCTGACCGTCACGCCCGGCGGTGGCCTGCAGGGGCTGGCCATGCGGGATCTCGCGGCGCGGACCAGGGTGCTCGCGATCAGCCGGGCCACCGGCGGCGGATACCTGGAACACCCGCCCCGCCGGGGTACCCGGCTGCGTTCCGGGGATCAGGCGTACCTGATCGGCCCCTACGAGGAGTTGCTCGCGGTGCTCCGCCGGGACCGGCCCACCCCGCAGGCGGACTCCGTGCCTCAGCGGACCGGGCGTTCGCGGGGTGGTGCCTGATTCACCGCGGCCGCCCACGGCGGGGGATCCTCGTCAGCCAGTCCGGCATCCCCGGCGTCACGCCAGCCGCGGATCAGGTGGGGCCTGGACCGCCGGTGCCGCCGGTCCTGCTGGGCAGAGCCTGCCGGGGGCCCGAACCCGACCGTGACCGACCCCCCGCCCGCCGCTGACCGTCCGACGGTCAGCGTTCCGCCGGATGCCTCGGCGATGCGCCGGGCGATGTCGAGGCCGAGGCCGGTGGAGCCACCCGTGGACATGCCCCGCCGCGCCGCGTCCGGATCAGTGAACCCCGGCCCTTCATCGGAAACCATCAGCCACCCGCCTCCGCCGGTCCGGCGGCGCACCCGGACCGAGAAGGCGACACCTTCCGCGGTGTGCGCGAACACATTCTCGAGCAGGATGTCGGTGCACGCGGCGAGGTCCTCCCCGGATGCCCGGACCGGGACCGGGCCGGCGACCACCTCCGCCGTCATCCGCCGGTCCTGATCCTCGGCGAGGGGCCGCCAGAAGGCCGCCCGCTGGGCGATGACCTCGCAGGCGTCACACGCGGCCTGAGTGCTTTCCGCGGTGGGCCGCCGCGCCTCGCGGATGATCTCGCTGACGGTACGTTCCAGGCTGTCCACGTCGCCCAGCAACTGCTCCCGTTCCGCGGCGTCGTGCAGTGACTCGGCATCGATGCGCAAGGCGGTCAGCGGCGTGCGCAGCCGGTGGGACAGATCCGCGACGGTCTCCCGCTCATGGGCCAGCAACTCACCGATGCGCGCCGCGAGGCGGTTCAGCCCCGTGCTGACCTGCCGTACCTCCGGCGGGCCGGTGACCTGGGCGCGCGCCGCCAGGTTTCCGGCGGCGAGCAGATCCGACGCCCGGGCCAGGGTGCCCAGCGGACGGACCAGGGACCGGGCGAGCTGATCGGCGACGATCACGCTGAGTATCAGCAATCCGAGCCCCACCGCGCACAGCAGCAGCCACGTCCGGATCACGCCGGTGCGCAGCTCCGCGCTGGGCACGAAGGTGCGGATCACGGCTGTCCCCCGGGGCAGGCCCTGGACGGCCACCAGGACCTCCACCCCGCCCGGGGTCTCGGTCGCGAAACTTCGTCCCTTGGCGGCCAGCCGCACTCCGGCCGAGCGGGCCGCGGGCCGGCCGAGCACGCGCCCGTCCGGCAGGAAGATCGTGACCGGCTGGCTCTTGTACTCGGCGTTGACCTGGGCCACCGCCAGCTTGAGGCTGGCCACGTCGAGGGTGGCGACCAGCGGGGCCATCCACTGGGCCTGCACGGTGGCCGAACTGACCGCCCGGTCGGCCCCGAAGGTGCGCAGCACCAGCGCCAGCGGCACCAGGAAAGAGATCAGGACCATGGAGCTGATCGCGATCACCAGCAGGATGATCCGCAGTCTCATAGGGGGGCGCTGAGCTTGATCCCGACCCCGCGGACCGTGTGCAGGTACCTCGGCTGCTGCGCGGTCTCGCCGAGTTTCCTGCGCAGCCAGGACACGTGGACGTCGACTGTCTTGTCCGCGCCGCCGTATGGCATCTGCCAGACATGGGTCAGCAGATCTCGCTTGGTCACCACCTGGCCGGCGTGCAGCACTAGGTAGTGCAGCAGGTCGAACTCACGTCGGCTCAGGTCGATGCGGGCGCCGTCGAGTGTCGCCTCGTGCGCGTCGACATCCAGGGACAGCGCCCCCACCATGATCGGCGCGAGGCTCCGGCGCCCGGCCGCCTCGGCCCGCCTGAGCACGGCGCGGACCCTGGCGTCGATCTGGCCCCCGCCGAAGGGCTTCACCACGTAGTCGTCCGCCCCCGCGTCAAGCACCCGGATGATCTCGGCCTCGTCGTCGCGAGCGGTGATCACGACGACGGGGATCTTGCTGACCGCGCGCATCATGCGCAGCGCCTCATACCCGCTGAGATCAGGCAGGCCCAGATCGAGGAGCACCAGGTCCGGAGGCTTGGTCAGGATCTGCTGGAGCGCGGTCATGGCACCCGGCATGCTCGTCACGACATGCCCGCGTTCGGTGAGAGCGCGGATCAGCGCGCCGCGGATCGCCGCGTCGTCCTCGACGAGCAGGAGTTGGGCCACGACAGGACCGTATCCGGCCGGTACCGGTTCCTGCAGGTAGAACAGGTGATGCCGGGTACCTGTCATGCTGCACTCTTGAGCCCGTCTTTACCTTGTCTTAGGGTCCGCTCCGCGACGATGGCCCGGTGCATCCGCGCATCTTCCTGGCCGTGGGGGCCTGGCTGCTGGGAGCGGGCGCCGCGACCGGCGGCAGCCTGGTGGCTGTCTCGCTGCTGGGCCAGAGCCTCGCGGCCCCGCCCACCCAGCAACTGACCGTCTCGGCCGTCAACCGGGCGCTGGCCAGTGAATCGAAGGAACCCACCCCGGCCCCCACGCGCACCACACCCACACCCACACCCACAGCGTCGCCGTCGCCGTCGCCGTCCACCGCACCGGCGGCCATGCCGGGCGGGAAACTGCTCGTCTCAGCCGGTGGCAGTGTGGTGGCCGGGTGCGGGCCTTCCGGCGCTTACCTGGTCTCATGGAGCCCGCAGCAGGGCTACCAGGTGGAGGATGTCGTCCGCGGGCCGGCGGCCAGGCCGAGCGTGACATTCATGGCCGGGAGCAGCGGCGTGCGCATGGTCGTGTCCTGCGCCGCCGGCCTGCCGTCGGCCGTAATCAGCACCGTCCAGGGCGATGACGACGGCGGGCCCGGCGACGACTGACCCGTCAGCGGTGTTTGGGCCTGGTCTCCTCGATCAGCAGCGCCAGGGTCGGGCAGGCTTGCGCGGCCCGCCGCGCAAGGCCGGTGAGCGGACGCGGCACCGGGCCGGCGGCCAGCAGGGGGTAGCCCCACTGATCGAGCGTGATGATCTCGGGCAGCAGTTCGGCGCACATGCCGTGGCCATCGCACATGATCGGGTTGATCCGCAGCGTGATGCTCATCTCCAGCCCCATTCCCGTTCTTCGTCCCCGGGGACGGGCAGCAGGGGGTCCCGCGCCACGCCATAGCAGGCGCCGTGCTGGTCATGCCACTGGGCCTCCGCGGAAAAGGTCCGCAGCGCGCTGCGGACCAGCTGGGTCGCCCCGTCGGGATGACGGCACGCGCCGCGGCCCTCGATGACCGGCAGGAGCCGCTGGATCTGGCCGGTGGCCCGCCCGCGGCCACCGTGGAACGCGAGATCGGCGAGGGCATCGGCGAGCGCTGGAAGGCCCATCACGCAGGGCCCGCATTGGCCCGCCGTCTCTTCTGCGAGGTAGCGGACCACCCGGGCCGTCTCGGCCAGCCCGCATGAGGTGACCGGCAGGGCCAGCACCATGCCAGCTCCCATGGCGGCCCCGGCGGCGCGCAGGGTCGGCTGGCTCATCGGGATCTCCCAGGCCTCTTCGGCGGTCAGCCATCCGCCGAAGTAACCGCCGACGAGCAGAGCCTGCGGCCGCTCGGTGGGGCCGCCGGCCAGCATGATCACCTGCCCGATGCTGGTGCCGAGCTCGATCTCATAGACGCCGGGCCGGGCGACACCGCCGCCCACCGTGACCAGCGCCGAGCCGGTGGCCGACGGCAGCCCGATGCTGCGGAACCAGCCGTCCCCGTAACGCGCTATCAAGGCCAGGTGCGCCAGGGTCTCGACGTTGTTCTCCAGGGTGGGCCGCCCGCGCACGCCACGTTCGTGCGGCCGCGGCGGGGCGAATGTCGGCTTGGCCGGCCCGCCGCCCAGGAACGCGACGATCGCGGACTGCTCACTGGACACGTAACGGCCGGGAATCCCCACGATCTTGATGGGTCCTGGGTCGATGCCCGCCCGGTACCGGGCATCCGCGGCGTCCGCCAGGCTCGCCAGCAGCTCAGTTTCCCGCTGGTGCACGCACAGGTAGGCTTCCTGGGCCCCGACGGCATCTGCCGCGAGGCTGATGCCGTCCATCACCAGGTGTGGCAGCCGGGTCAGCAGCAGCCGGTCCTTGCCGCTGGCCGGCTCGCCTTCCGCCCCGTTGGCCACTACCACCGCTGGCCCGCGGCCGCTGGCGACGGCGCGCATTTTGCGGCCGGTCGGGAATCCGGCGCCGCCCCGCCCGGTCAGGCCGGACCGGTCCACCACGTCGATCAGCCGCTCCGGGCGTTCCCGGCCGCTATGGCCGCGCCACGGGATCGGGCCGTAGCGATGTTCATGCTCGCGGAGACCGACCGACCGGTAGTAGGACAGGCCAGCGAGCAACCGCGGCAGCCGCGCCTGAGGCGGCCGGTAGGGCGGGATGGCGGGCGGGGGCGCCGCGGGACCACGCCGGACAAGTTCTGTGCTCACCAGCCGTACCCGCTCACGCTCAGCACCATGGGCACGCCGACCGCCGCCAGCATGACCATGCTCACCCGCAGCACCCGGCGCTCCGGCCAGCGCTGCACGAGCCGCCACGCGACCGCCGCCGCGGCGGCGGCGACGCACCCGATGGTCATGTCGATCGCCCAGGCGGCATGCTCATCGGTGCCCGCACCGACCCCGTGCAGCACGGCGACCGGCCAGCACGCATACCCGGACCAGTGCACGAACCGCCAGGCCCGGTGACCCAGCCGGCTCCGGGTGAGGCTGGTCACCACCAGGGCTATCAGCAGGTCAAAGGCCACGGCGCCGAGACCCACCCAGCCCCGCTTGTAGGACGAGATGAACGGGATGAACGCGGCGCTGAGCTGAATGGAGGTATAGGAATCGAGCACGGTGGTGCCGATGTGCAGGGCCAGGAACACCAGCACCAGCAGGGACACGTTGCGGTGCAGGCCGGCCGTCAGGAACCGCGGCCATCGGGGAGTGGCGAAGCGGCCAGCGGTCAGCACGCCCAGCAGCACGCCCAGGGTAAGCAGCAGCAGCGCCACCAAGCCGGTGGCCCGGGTGGCGTACCACAGTCCCGGGCCGCTGAGGGTGACTGTCATGCCGGGCGTCCGGCGGGCATCTCGTCCGCGCTTCGGGTGGGCATCTCATCCGCTGGCCAGCCGCCGGTGACCACGACCGTTCCGTCGTGCCGCACCAGCCGCGCGGGCAGCCGCAGCCCGGCCAGCCAGCCCGGCGCCCGCTCGCCGCGGACTATCGATGCCGTGCTGGCCGTGTTCGCGTCCACGCAGCGGGCCGCGGCCACGCTCACCGTACGCCAGCACGAGGTCGCCGGGAGACCGGTGCCCGGCACGACGATGTGATGGAACGCCTGCGTGCCACGCCGCCAGGCCCGGACCGCAGGGCTCGAGGTGGCGAGGCCGCCGTCGGCGATGGTGATGGCCGGAGGCCCGCCCGCTCCCCTCCGGTGCGGGCGGGCGCAGCCGTCTGGGCCGATATCGTCGAGGATCCCGATGCACCAGCCGCCGTCCGGCGGCGGGCCGGCCACGGAGATGTCTCCGCCCAGGTTGACGAGGACACCGCAGCCGACCTCCGCCGTGATACGGCTGGCGGCCCGGTCGGCGGCCAGGGCTTTGGCGGTCGCACCAAGATCCAGCATCACCCCGTCCGGCACCCGGGCGGTCCGCCGGACGGGATCAAGTTCCACGCTCCGCCAGCCGGCGGCGGGCATGGCGGCGCCCCGCAGCGCAGTGGTGTTCTTGCGAACCGCCGCGAAATCCCGGTCGTAGCCGATCGCGGCGAGCGACCGGCCGCAGGTCGGGTCCACGTCGCCATCGGTCAGCTCGGCCGCGGTGAGCGCGGCCGCCAGCGCATCGGCGAAGCGCCGGCTGACCGGGACAGCGCGGCCACCGGCCCGGTTGAGCCGGGAGAGTTCGGAGTCAGCGCGGAACCGGGAGCAGGCGGCGTCCACCGCTGACAGCTCTTCTCCCAGGATGGCGGACGCGGCGCCGCGCGCGGCTTCATCCAGCACGATCAGCGAAACGACGGTGCCCAGGGCCCTGAATGTCAGTTCGCCAGCGGGCTCGGCTGAGTGTGTCATCAGCCGCCGTGAGATCCGCTCGAGGTGCTCTGCACCGGGCTCGGCGCCGGGGCCGGTGCGGGCGGAGTGGTCGGTGGCGCCAGCGTGGGCGGCGGGGGGGCGCTGCTGGGTTTTGCCGCCGGGGCGGTGGCGGAGGGCTGCGGGCTCGGCGTCGCGCTCCCGGTGGCGTGTTTCCCGGCCGCCGGGCTGGTGCTGCTGGACGGGCTCGGCGTGGCGGTGGCCGCCGCGGACTGCACACCGCCCGGCTGCGCCGGGAGCGGGCTGCTGCTGGCGGCCTGGGTGGGAGCGGTGCGCGCGAACACGATCGCGAAGGTGGCCGCGGCGAGGGCACTGAGCTGGGTGGTACGCCAGGTGAGCCGGGACAGGCGGCGGAGGCCATCGTCCCGGGTGGCGGCCGGCGGCTCATCGAACTGGGTAGCGGGGTCCTGATAATGGCCATCGGGCTCGTATCTGTCACGCATAGGGCCTCATCACAGCCGATACCTGGTTAAGAGCCCGCCAAGACGATCTCAAGAAAGGCCTTGTCCCGGGCGGAATCCAGGCCGCCCGCCCGGCACCGGCGGGGGAGGGCCCGCGCGGGGCGAATACACTGGAAGGGCCGCCACAGCGCGCGGCAGTACCCGACACCAACACAAGTGAGTTCCTGCATGCCCGCACTTCAGGTTCAGCTCGCCACCCGCGATGAGCTACGCAACGTCGCGATCGTGGCGCACGTGGATCATGGCAAGACCACCCTCGTTGACGCCATGCTCTGGCAATCCGGTGCATTCCGGGCCAACGAGCAGGTGGCCGACCGGGTACTCGACTCCGGCGACCTGGAGCGGGAAAAAGGCATTACGATCCTGGCCAAAAACACCGCCGTTCAGCACAGCGGGCTGACCATCAACATCGTGGACACCCCTGGGCACGCCGATTTTGGCGGCGAGGTCGAGCGCGGCCTGTCCATGGTGGACGGCGTGCTGCTGCTCGTCGACGCCAGCGAGGGCCCGCTGCCGCAGACCAGGTTCGTGCTGCGCAAGACGCTGGAAGCCCGGCTGCCGGTCATCCTGGTGATCAACAAGGTGGACCGGCCTGACGCGCGGATCGCCGAGGTCGTGGACGCGTGCTACGAGCTTTTCCTGGACCTCGACGCGACCGAACAGCAGATCGAGTTCCCGATCGTCTATGCCTCGGCGCGGGCCGGGCGGGCCTCGCTGAACCGGCCGGCTGACGGCACCCTGCCGGACTCACCTGACCTTGAGCCGCTTTTCACCGTGCTGCGGGAAACGGTGCCCGCGCCGTCCTACCAGGTGGGTGCGCCGCTGCAGGCGCACGTCACCAACCTGGACGCCTCGCTGTACCTGGGCCGGATCGCGCTGTGCCGGATGATCTCCGGCACGATCAGCCGTGGCCAGCAGGTGGCGTGGTGCCGCCGGGACGGCTCGATCGAGCGGGTGAAGATCACCGAGCTGTACCTGACCGAGGCGCTGGACCGGGTGCACGCGGACTCGGCGGGCCCGGGAGACATCATCGCGGTGGCCGGCATCCCGGAGATCATGATCGGGGAGACCCTCGCCGACGCGGATGACCCGCGGCCGCTCCCGCTGATCACCGTGGACGAGCCCGCCATCTCGATGACGATCGGCGTGAACACCTCGCCGCTGGTCGGCCGGGAGAAGGGTTCCAAGGTCACCGCGCGGATGGTGAAAGACCGGCTGGACCGCGAACTGGTCGGCAACGTGTCGCTGCGGATCCTGCCCACCGACCGGCCCGACACCTGGGAAGTCCAGGGCCGCGGCGAGCTGGCCCTGGCCGTGCTGGTGGAAACCATGCGCCGGGAAGGTTACGAGCTGACCGTGGGCCGGCCCACCGTGGTCACCCGGGAGGTGGACGGCGCGGTCCATGAGCCGGTGGAACGGCTCACGGTGGATGTGCCCGAGGACTACCTGGGCGCGGTCAGTTCGCTGCTCGCCATCCGCAAGGGGCGGCTGGAGCAGATGACGAACCACGGCACGGGCTGGGTCCGGCTGGACTTCATCGTCCCGTCCCGGGGCCTGATCGGGTTCCGCACCCAGTTCCTCACCGACACCCGGGGGACTGGCATCGCGCACCACGTGTTCGAGGCGTACGAGCCATGGTTCGGGCCGCTGCGGATGCGGCCCACCGGGTCGCTGGTCGCCGACCGGATGGGGAGCGCGACCCCGTATGCCATGTTCTCGCTGCAGGAGCGGGGCACGCTGTTCGTGCCGCCGGGCACCGACGTCTACGAGGGAATGATCGTCGGTGAGAACTCACGCGCCGACGACATGGACGTCAACATCACCAGGGAACGCAAGCTCACCAACGTGCGCCAGTCCGCGGGGGAGGAACTGGAGCGGCTCGTGCCGCCGCGCGCGCTCAGCCTGGAGCAGGCACTGGAATTCTGCGCGAACGGCGAGTGCGCGGAAGTCACCCCGTCCACCGTCCGGCTCCGCAAGACCGTGCTCGACGCCAAGGAGCGCGGCCGGCAGCGGGGCAGGAAGGCCCGCGAGGGCGATTGAGCGTCCGGCTGATAGTTGCGCTGTGCGTGCGGCGCGGCGGTTGGCGGGGATCGCGCGGCCGCCG
>CAYPQM010000075.1:0-9326 GCA_964412845.1 uncultured Streptosporangiaceae bacterium | reverse complement strand
GCCTCCATTAGCATCAGCTCCTCGGTGGGTGCCGGGCTGTGGGGGGGGCGCGGGTTTCCGGGGAAACCCCCGCGCCGCACGCTCACTTGATCAGGCCGAGATAGACCACGCAGCCGAGGCCGAACACGATGCAGTAGATCCCGAACGGGGTCAGCGTCCTGGTCTGCAGGTACTTGACCAGGAACCGCACCGACAGGTACGCGCCGATGCCGGACAGCAGGCTGCCGAGCAGGATCTGGCCGTGGATGCCGTGGCCCAGCGGGCCCACCAGATCCTTGGCCTTCAGCGCGCCGGCGGCGAGGATGACCGGCGTGGCCAGCAGGAACGCGAACCTGGCCGCGTCCTCCCGGGACAGCCCGCGGGCCATTCCCGCGACCATCGTGACGCCGTCTCGGCTGATGCCGGCCAGCAGCGCCAGGATCTGCACCGAGCCGATGATGGTGGCCCGCGCGTAGCCGATCGTGGACAGCCGCCGGTCCGCCTGGACGGCGAGCGCCAGTTCCTCCTGGCGGACCGCCTGCTGGCCCGACGCGTGCCGGCCCGCTCCCTGGCGTCGCGAGTTGAGCGATTGGTCCCGCTCGGTGGCCACGTACTCGTCGGCCTCCACCGAAGCCCTGGTCCGGAAACGTTCCCCGGAGAGCAGGATCAGGCCGTTGATGATGAGGAAGACCGCGGCGAGGATCGGCTTGGCGAAGATGACCCGGAAGGCGTGCTCGAACAGCAGGCCAGCGATTCCCACCGGGATGGTGCCCAGGATGATCATCCAGGCGAGCCGCTCGTTCACGGTCTCCACCCGCATATGGCGGACGGAGCTGAAGAAGCCGCCGATGATCCGGATCCAGTCCCGCCAGAAGTAGATCAGCAGGGCGAGCGCCGTGGCCACGTGCAGCCCGACGATGAACGCCAGGTACGGGGACTCAGTTTTGGAGACGCTCAGGTCGTTCGCCCAGCTGCCGCCGATCAGGGCGGGGAGCAGCACGTTGTGGCCGAGGCTGGAGACGGGGAAAAGCTCGGACACGCCTTGGATCAGGCCGACAACGGCGGCCTCAAGGTAGGTCAGGTGGGCGGTCATAGCTGCCTTTCACGCTGGAGGTCCTGGCCCTGCGCGCTGCCGCTGGCGAGGGTCCGGACCTGCGCGCTGGACTCATGGTACGGACTGCTGGTGGTGGCCGGAGCGCGGCCCGGCATTGTCGGCCGCGGCGGCCCGGCCCGGGGTTCCCGGCGTAAAGGCCCTGCGGCGGGCGCGGCGAAAAGAAAGAATTCCGGCGCCCCGGGACGAGAGGTTTGCCCGTGTCCCGCTCAGTCAGCGTTCTTTGCGAGATGTTTACCATTTCCGGCCAGGCAGTGATACCAGTTACGCGCTGCGCTGGAACGGGAGGTCCTGGCGGTCGCGCGCACTGCCGGCGCGTGCACCGGTGAACGGCCGCCCTGGATCGGCACTGCCAGCATGGCGCGGAGCGCGCCGTTCACTACCAGAGCGGGCAGCGGACCCAGGAGGCAGGACCCACCGAAGCCGGGTGCACGGAGGCTGATCTGCGGTGTTGGGGTGCGGGCCGTCCGGCTCGGGGAATGGATGGCCCGGGGGTATTGACAGGGCGACAAGATCGGCTGAGGATTCCATTTGTCCGACTAATTATTATTGGTCGCTCACGGGGCTTTGAGCGCTTGGGGCGCTGGGAAGCTTGTGAGCTTGTGAAGCGGGGTTCCTGTCTTGGCCGGTGATTTAGTTAAGCCTGCCCGTAACTTCCTGGGATGCCCGCGATCACCTTTCTCTGCTGAAAGTGATAGTGGCTGACAATGCCTTCAGTTTTTCTCCGCGTGCGGGCTGGGCGTGTGTTTGCGGCGGCTGGGCTGTTGGTGTCGCTGGCGGTGGTGGTTGATCCGGCCGCTCACGCGGCGGTGGCCCGGGCTGGTGTGCGGTCCGCGGTCATGCGGGGGCCGCTGACGGTTGACCAGGCGCTGGCGCGGGCCGCGTCGAGCGGGCGGGCGGTGGCGGTGCCGGGGGCGACGACGGCGACGGACACGCTGACGGCGAACCCGGATAAAACCCTGACGCTGAAGCGTTCCCTGGTCCCGGTCCGCAAGCGCGTGGCCGGGGCCTGGGACAACTTGAACGCGACGTTGAAGCGCGATAGCGACGGGCGGGTTTCGGCGGCGGTGACGACGTCCGCGCTGACGTTGTCCGGGGGCGGCAGCGGCCCGCTGGCGACGATGAGCGCGCTGGGGAAGTCGCTGTCGGTGTGGCTGCCGGTGGCGTTGCCGGCCCCGGTGCTAGCGGGTGACACCGCGACTTACCCGGATGTCCTGCCGGGCGTTGATGTGCAGGTCAGGGATAACGTTCAGGGCGGGTTCTCCGAGGTGCTCATTGTGCGCAACGCCGCCGCCGCGGCGAACCCGGCGCTGAGGCGCCTGGTACTGGCGACCCGGGCGAGCGGCCTGAAGGTGGCGGCCGCTGCTGGCGGTGACGTGACCGTGGCCGACCCGGGCGGGCATGTGGTCTTCTCGTCCCCGGCGCCGTTCATGTGGGACTCGGCGAGGCCGTCGGCTCAGACTCCTGTTGCCGTCAATCCTGGCACCGGCGAGCGGGTTGACGCGCGGAGCGGCCTGCCGTTGTCCTCGTCGGCGGCCAGCCCCGGTGAGGGGGCACATACTGCGGCGGTGGGGGTGGCGGTGCAGGCCGGTGCGATCGTCCTGACGCCGGAGGAGAAGCTGCTGACCTCGCCGTCGGCGGTGTTCCCGGTGTATATCGATCCGAGTTTCACGGCTCCGTCGGCTGGGTCGTCGCGGAACACGTGGACCACGGTGAACAACGGGTTCCCGGCCCAGTCGTACTGGAAGTCGACCAGTGTCCTGCTGCAGGTGGGCGACCAGGCGTGGAATTCACCGTTTTTCGTGGCCCGCTCGTTCGTGAACATGCCGGTCCCGGCGAAGATCTACGGCTCGACGGTCTTGTCCGCACAGCTGAACATGACCGAGGAATGGTCCCCGTCGTGCAGCGCGACGGCGGTGCAGGCATGGCTGACGGGGGCGATCAGCTCGGCCACGACCTGGAACCACCAGCCCGGGTGGGACAGTCAGGCCGCTTCGCAGACCGTCGCCCATGGCTATAGCTCGTCGTGCCCCGCAGCGGGTGTCGGGTTCAACGTGAAGAGCACGATGCAGTCGGCGGCGAACGGTAAATGGACCCAGGCGACGTTCGGGCTGCGGGCCGCTGATGAGTCCGATCCTTACGGGTGGAAGCAGTTCGCGGACACCGCCACCATGTCGATCACCTATGACCACCCGGCGAACAAGCCGACCGGGCTGAGCACCTCGCCGGCCACCTCATGCACCGCGGCCACCCCGACGACGGTCGGCGATGGCAACGTGTCGTTGTATGTGCCGGCGTCTGACCCGGATGGCGGGACTCTCGGTGTCACCGTGAAGATGTGGGACACCGCGACGGGGGCGGTGTTCACCGGCACGCCGACCGATCCGCAGAAGCTGTTTGTCAGTTCGGGCAGCACGGCGGTGTTCATCGCGCACGAAGCGGACCTGAAGGCGGTCGCGGGCGGCGCGGTGACAGAGTTCTCCTGGCAAGCCCAGGTCACCGACTACAGCGAGGCCAGTTCCTGGTCGGCGACGTGCAATTTCAAGTTTGACCCGACCCGGCCCGGCGCACCGGCCGTCACGGCCCCGGCGGCCGCCAGTATCGGGCAGCCGGCGACGTTCACCATCACCCCGCCGGTCAGCGGCACCGTCCCGTCGGGTTACATGTACCAGCTCGACGGCGGAGCGCCCGGCACGGTGACCGCGTCCTCCGGCAATGCGAGCATCACCATCGACCCGCCCCGGTTCACCAACACGCTCACGGTGACCAGCCAGTCGGCGGGCGGCAACATCGGTGACACCGCCAGCGTGGTGTTCAACGCGGCCCCGGCCGCGACAGCGCCGGACGCCGACATGACCGGTGACGGGAATGCCGACCTGCTCACCGCCGGCGGCAGCGCCAATGGCCTGCCGCCCGGCCTGTGGCTCGCCGCAGGCAAAGGCAATGGGCAGGTCGTGCCGGACACGACCGACATCGGTGCCAACGGGAACGGCACGGGAAGTGACAACTCCCCGGTCGACTTCACGGGCGCGCAGGTGATCACCGGGCATTTCGGCGGGACCGGGCTGCAGGATGTCCTGGCCTACTACACCTCCGGCATCAACCCCGGGCAGGCCAACATCCTGCTCGGCAGCGGCGACGGTTCCCCTATCCAGGCCCAGGACAGCGGCAACGAGCAGACACTGTGGGCCGGGTTCCTGTCCGACTTCAACGGGGACAACCCGCTCCAGCTGGCCAACGCCGGGAACACATCGGGGCAGGGGTATGCCTACCCCGACCTGATCGCGGTCAACGGCGACAGCCTGGACGGCTATTACCTGGAGTTCTATCCCGACGGCAACGGCGCCGGCAGTTATGAGACCGCTGATCCGCTGACCACGTCCACACCCGCCGGCGGGACGGACTGGAACAACTGGACCATCGCCACCGCGCAGCTGGGCTCGGGCACCGCCATGTACCTGTGGGACTCCTCCACCGGCGCCCTGTACCTGTGGCAGAACCTCGCCTACGACATGGGCACCGGCGCGTTCAGCTACACCCAGTACGTGATCGCCGACGGATCAACGGCCACCTGGAACAAGGGCGCCACCTTGACCTTGCAAGCATCCGACATAGACGGTGACGGCGTCCCGGACCTGTGGGCTGTGGGCGCTGGTGGCCATGCCACCGCTTACCTGGCGACCCTCGGCTCTGGCACCGCCACCGTTGCCGCCCAGCCGGCCCAGACCCTGGTCACCTCGACGCACACCTGGGCGCTCGACGACGGCAGCAGCGGGGCCGCGGCCAGCGCGGCGGACACGACCGGGTCCCCCGCGCTGGCCGCGGCGGGCTCGGGGAACGCCACCTGGAACACCGGCGACCTGTTCAGCCCCGACGTCCTGCTCGATGGCACCAACAGCGCCCTGGCCACCACCGGCCCCGCGATCAACCCAGCGACGGACTTCACCGTGTCGGCGTGGGTCAAGCCGACCGCGCTCGGCGGGGTGGTGATCTCCCAGGACATGACCCACGCCGCCAGCTTTGAGGTCTACGCAAATGCCAGCACCCGCCTTTGGTCCTTCTGCATGGCCACCTCCGACACGGCTGCCGCCGCCTACGACTGCGCCACCGGCGGCACCGTGAACCTGGGCGTCTGGACCCAGCTCACCGCCACCTACCACGCGGCCACCGGCGTGATGAACCTCTACGCCACGGGCGTCAACATCGCCAGCCATAGCCATGCGCCGCTCACCGGGACCACAGGCGGTGGTTTCCAGATCGGGGACTACCGCAACGGCGCCGCCCACACTAGCTACTTCACCGGCCAGGTCGCCGATGTCCAGGCCTGGAACCAGGTCGTCGACCCGACCCAGGCCACTACCCCCGATGGCTACTACCAGCCCATCACCCCCACCCGGTTCCTCGACACCCGGTATGGCACCGGCGGTACCACCGGCCCCGTAGGAGCTGGCGGCACCGTCAAGCTGACCGTGGCCGGCGCGCACGGCATCCCCTCGGCCAACGTGACCGCGGTCGCCGTCAACCTGACCGCGGTCGCCGAGACCGCCTCCGGGGTCATCCACGTCTACCCGGACGAGACGCCCCTGCCGCTGACGTCCAACCTCAACTACACCGCCGCCGTCACCGTCGCGAACCTGGTGATAGTGCCGGTGGGTGCGGACGGCAAGATCGACTTCTTCAACGCCAGCGGCGGCAGCACGCAGTTGCTCGCCGATGTCTTCGGATACTTCACCTCCGATGCGACGGCCGCGGGTGATACGACCTTTACCCCCATGACTCCCACCCGGGTCCTGGACACCCGCAACGGCACAGGGGCAGCTAAGGCCAAACTCACCGCCGGCAACACGCTGGCCGTGCAGATCGGTGGTGCCAACGGCATACCCGCTGGCATCTCCGCCGTAGCGATCAACCTCACCGCGGTGAACGACTCCGGCGCCTGATTCCTGATCGATTACGCCGATGGGACGACCCAGCCAACTGTGTCCAATCTCCAATACAACACGCTGACCATCGCCGGGATGGCCATCGTCCCCGTGGGCACAGACGGGAAGATCGACCTGCACGCCGGGGGAACCGGAGGCGCCGACGTGGTCGGCGACGTCTCCGGCTACTTCACCACGGGCACCGGCGGCGAGACCTACCACGCTATTGGCGCCACCCGGATGATCGACACCCGGCAGAACGGTGCGCCGGTAGCGTCCGGCGGCACGCTGACGGTCGCCCAGGGCAACACCGTGGTCGCCCTCAACCCCACCCTGGTCCTCAACCTGACCGTTGTGAACGGCACCAGTAGCGGGTTCCTCACCGTCTATCCCGATGGCACCAGCGTCCCCCTCGCGTCTAACGTGAACTGGGGCACCGGCGAGGTAGTCGCCAACCTCGCGTTCGCGGCGACCGGCCGCGGCACCGCCGACATCCACAACGGAAGTGTCGGAACTGTCCAGATCGTCGTCGACTGCCTGGGCTACTTCGCTCCTGGCTGACAGCTGGCCGCACACCAGCACAAGGCAGACAACTCGGTGAGGTCACGATGATCAGGTTTCAGGCAAGGCGCCGGGGAATGTGGCTGACGAGCATCGTGACGGCGGCAGTGGGTCTCATGCTGGCGTCCGCGGCTCCGGCAGTGGCAGCGGCGACGCCGCGGCCGAGCGCGCCGCCCAACGTCTCGCCGGGTCCGTCCGTCCAGGGTGTACACGCTGCGACGTTCCACTTCACGAAGACCCCCAACCAGGCGGACCGTGCGTTCTCAGCCGCGCCGCCGGTCTGGCCAGCCGCCAAGTCCGCCACCCTCGCTTTAGCGGCGCCCACGGGGGCGGCGAAGCGCGGGCCGGTCGGCCACGCGGCCGGAACACCGGTCTGGGCGCAGGCGGTCGCCGGGAGGCAGGGTTATGCGGGCCCGGGGACGCTGGGCGTGCGAGTGCTCAGTCATGCCGGCGCGCGGGCAGCCGGCCTGGACGGGGCGATCTTCACGCTGACGGCTTCGGGTGGCCAGCCCGGGACGGTGCAGGTGGGGCTGGATTACCGGGCGTTCGGACAGGCCTACGGCGGTAACTACGGGTCGAGGCTGGCCCTGGCCGAGCTTCCGGGGTGTGCGCTGACCACCCCGGCCCTGCCCGCGTGCCGGAAGGCGACGCCGCTGGCCTCGGTCAACGACCTGGCCGGGCAGAGTGTGTCCGCCCAGCTGCCGGTCGGCGGCCAGGCCGCCAGCACGGCCTTGGCGCAAGCCAGCCCGTCAGCGGCTCTTACCCCGGCGGTGAGCACGGTGGTGCTGGCCGCCACGGCCAGCGTTGGGCAGGAAGGCAGCCCGGCCGGATCGTACGCGGCCACCACGCTGAAGCCCTCTGGTACCTGGACCGGCGGCGACAGTGCGGGATCGTTCGCCTACTCCTACCCGATCTCGGTCCCGCCGGCCGCGTCGTCACTGGTCCCGCAGCCGGCTTTGTCGTATAACTCGTCCAGGGTGGACGGGCAGACGGCGTCCACCCAGGCGCAGGCGTCGTGGGCGGGGGATGGCTGGTCGACGGGTGACTCGTTCATCGAGCAGTCGTTCATCCCGTGCGCCGACAAGCCGGAGGGCACCGCCTCCCCGACATCGACCCAGGACGAGTGCTACGACGGACCAGTACTGACCTTGTCAATGGACGGGGCGTCCATCACGCTGGTGTGCAACGCTGCGGAGACGTCGTGCACGCCGTCCGCCGACAACGGCGAGCTGGTCAAGCACATCACCAGTTCCGGCAACGGCTCTGGCACCTATAACACCGACTATTGGACGGTCACCCAACGCGACGGCACCGTCTATGAGTTCGGCCGTGACGAACTGCCCGGGTGGGCGTCGGGGAACGCCAAAACGAACTCGGTCGACTCGATGCCGGTCTACTCGGCCCATTCGGGGGACCCGTGCTACAGCTCCAGCGGCTTCACCTCGTCGGTGTGCACGATGGCCTATCGCTGGCACCTGGACTATGTCAAGGATGTCCACAGCAACGCGATGGCCTACTACTACACGCAGTCCACGAACTATTACGGCGAGGACAACGGCGCCCACGACGTGTCCTATGTCCGGGACAGCTACCTAGACCATATTGATTACGGGTTCACCGACGGCGGTGCGTACGGCACCATTCCCGACAAGGTGCTCTACAAGGCCGGTGACCGGTGCGTGTCCGGCACGTGTGACCCGCTGAACTCGGCGAACGCGCCGAACTGGCCGGACGTGCCATTCGATCTGATCTGCGCGTCGGGTGCGACGTGCACCTCGAGCCAGTACGGGCCGTCGTTCTTTTCCACCGCGCGGCTGACCGGCATCACCGCCGAGCAGTACTCCACCGCGTCGTCGTCGTACGTGACGGTGGACTCCTATGCGCTGACCGAGACGCTCCCGGCCACCGGGGACGGCACCTCGCCGACATTGTGGTTGTCGAAGATCACCCGTACCGGGTCGGATACCACCGCGGGGGGCTCCTCGTCGGTCACGCTGCCGTCGGTGTCGTTCACCGGGATTGACCTGCAGAACCGGGTGGACACGGTCACTGATGGACTGCCGCCCTTGTACCGGTTCCGGATCAAGACCATCACCACCGAGACCGGGTCGGTGATCTCCCCCGTCTATGTGCAGCCCAATCCCTGTACCGCGCCGGTGACGACCAGTCCGTCCAGCAACGCCTCTTCCTGTTACCCCGTGTACTGGACCCCGGCCGGCTACACCGCGCCGTTCCTGGACTGGTTCAACCAGTACGTCGTCGGTTCGGTCACCCAGACCGACCCGACCGGTGGCGCCCCCACGGTCGTGACCGCCTACAAGTACAAAGGCGGTGCGGCGTGGCACTACGACGACAACGAGGTCGTACAGCCCAAGTACCGCACCTATGGCCAGTTCCGTGGTTACGGGGACGTGCAGACCCGCACCGGTGACGCGGTAAACGACCCGCAGACGCTGTCTGAGACCACCTACTACCGCGGCATGTCCAATGACAACAACTCCACCGCGGTGACGCTGACCGACTCCGCCGGCGGCACCCACGACGACGCCAACCAACTGGCCGGGCTTCCGCTGGAGAGTACGTCGTATCTAGGTGACGGCGGTCCGGTGGACCACTCGACGATCACTTCGTACTGGGTGTCGGCGGCGGCGGCGACCAGGACCCGCAGTGGCCTGCCGGCCCTGACTGCCAACTGGGCCGCGCCCGCCGAGGCCTACACCCGCCAGGCTCTCACTGATGTCGGCACCACCGCC
>CAYPQM010000074.1:0-32965 GCA_964412845.1 uncultured Streptosporangiaceae bacterium | reverse complement strand
CCGCCGGGTCAGCCGGGCCGCCGGGTCAGCCGGGCCGCCGGGTCAGCCGGGCCGCGGAACCCTGGGCGCTTGACAAATCTAAGACGACCGGTCATATTGAACGCATGCCACAGGTCAGTGTTCGTGAGGAGATCGTCGCGTCGGCGCTGGTGGAGTTTCACCGGCGCGGTTTCAGCGCCTGCTCGGTCGAGGACATCACCAGGTCTGCTGGCGTGCCCAAGGGATCCTTCTACAACCACTTCAAGAGCAAAGAGGACCTGGGGGCCGAGGTGGTGCGCCGCTACGCGGCCGCGTCGGGCTGGCGCGCGGAACTGCCGCCCGGGCTCTCCCCGCTGGCGCAGCTGCGGGCCCGGTTTGGTCTGCTGCGCGAGATACTTGTCGGCCGCGAGTTCTCCCGTGGCTGCCTGGTCGGCAACATGGGCACCGAGCTTGCCGATCACAGCATGGTGATCAGCGCCGAGGTGACGGCGAGCCTGGCCGACTGGTCGGCTCGGGTCGCCGAACTGCTGCGTGCGGCGCAGGCGGCAGGTGAGATCCCGGCCGGCCTGGATCCGGAGCGGCTCGGCCGGTTCGTGGTCAACGCATGGGAAGGGGCGGTGACCCGCACCAAGGTCATCAAAGGCCCGGAAGCAATGGACGACTTCTTCGCCGTCGTTTTCGATCAGCTTCTGTGCTGATCACCCATTCGATGACGGCTGGCCGGCCAACCGCATAGCTAGCCGGCCAGCCATCCGACACAAGCACCCCGCACAGACATGCGCATTAAGATGACCAGTCATATTGAGGAGAAGTCATGTCCACCTACCGTGCCTTCCGGGCATCCGTATCTCGGCCGTCCGCGCTCCGGCTCAGGCTTTCTGCGGGGGTGTCGTTCTGGGTGATGATCGTGGCGTACCTGGGCTTGATGTTCGCCGCCAGCGCCCCCTCGCCGCTGTACGTCGTTTACGAGGCCAGGTGGCATTTCTCCGCCATCACACTCACCTCGATCTTCGGCGTCTACGCGCTGGCCCTGCTGCTCACGCTGCTCACGGTCGGCGGCCTGTCGGACTTCATCGGGCGAAAGCCGGTCCTGCTCGCGGGATTCGCCGCGCTCGCGGCCAGCATGGTCGTCTTCGCGCGTGCCGACGGCGTCGGCTGGCTTTACCTGGGGCGCGTGCTGCAGGGCCTGGCCGCGGGTTCGACCCTCGGGGCATTGAGCGCAGGGATCATCGACTTCGCCGGCCCGCACCGGGCGCGCTTCGCGGGCCTGGTGAACAGCCTGGTGCCGAGCCTGGGACTGGCGCTCGGCGCGCTCGGCGCGGGCGGGCTGGTGCAGTTCGCGCCGGCCCCGACGGTGCTGGTATTCGTGCTCCTCGGCGTGCTCTTCGCGCTGGTGCTGCTGGCCGTGGCGGTCGGCCCGGAGACCGGGCGGCGCCACGGCGGAGCCCTGCGGTCGCTCGCGCCCCGGATGCGCGTGCCCCGGCACCTGCGCCCCGAGTTCATCCGCAACCTGCCGGCGCTGTTCGCGACCTGGGCCCAGGTCGGCCTCACCCTGTCCCTGACGACTACGCTCGCGGCCGTCAGGTTCGGCCTCACCGACCGTTTCCTTGATGCTCTCGTCGTGGCGGCGGTCTGCGGATCAGCGTTCGTCGGCACGGTCGTCATGCGCAACGCGCCCGCCCGGCGCAGCACGGTGCTCGGCGGTACGGGGCTGATCCTCGGTACCGGGATCACCCTGATCAGCCTGGTCGGGCCGTGGACCGTCGCGTTCTACACGGGCTCCGCGCTGACCGGGCTCGGGCTCGGTGCGACGATGGGCGCCGCCATGCGGACCCTGTCTCTGCTGCCCGCGCACGCGGAGCGGGGCGAGTTCTTCGCCAGCGTCTATGTCGTCGGCTACCTCGCCTTCAGCGTCCCGGCGATCATCGCCGGGATCAGCGTGGTGCACGCCGGCATTGTCGAGACGATGGTCGGCTACGGGATCGGCATCAGCGTGCTCGCCCTGATCGCCGCGGCGAACGCGCTCCGTCCGGTGCCGAGGACCACTGGCGAACTGATGCCGGCGCGGGCAGCGGCCGGCCGGATGTCAGACGGCGACATGGTGGACACCACCCGGTCACTGGACCGCGCCGCCTGACCGCTGGCCGGGCAGGTGCTCAGCCGAGGGTGAACGGGTCGCGGGTGCCGCCGGTGAGCTCGACCCAGATGGCCTTGCTCTGGGTGTACTCGTGCACCGCGTCGATGCCGTTCTCGCGGCCCAGCCCGCTAAGGCCGAACCCTCCGAAAGGCACGTCCGGGCCGACGACCCGGTAGGCGTTGATCCACACGGTGCCCGCCCGCAGGGCGTGCGCGACCCGGTGGCCGCGGTGGATGTCCTTGGTCCAGACGGCGCCGGCCAGGCCGTAGCGGCTGTCGTTGGCGAGGCTGATCGCCTCGTCCTCGGTCTCGAACGGGATGACCGCGAGCACCGGGCCGAATACCTCCTCGCGCGCGACGGTCATGCTGGGCTTGACGTTGGTGAGCACGGTGGGCTGGACGAAGTAGCCGCCGAGCTGCTCCGCGGCCTGGCCGCCCGCCGCCGCGGTCGCGCCCTCGTCGGCGGCCGAGGCGAAGAATGACACGACCTTCCGGTACTGCGGCTCGTTGGCCAGCGGTCCCATTTCCGTCTCCGCCGCCCGCGGGTCACCGAGCCGGATGGACGAGGCGCGCTTGACGATCTTGTCAACCAGGGCGTCGTGCACGCTGCTGTGCACCAGCAACCGGGAGCCGGCCATGCAGGTCTGCCCGGTCGCCGCGAAGACCCCGGCCACCACCCCGTTGCACACGGCATCCAGATCGGCGTCATCGAAGACCACATGAGCGGACTTGCCGCCCAGCTCAAGCAGCACGCCGGTGATGTTGCCGGCCGCGGCCCTGGCTACTTCCGCACCGACGCCGGTCGACCCGGTGAAGGCGATCTTGTCGACCCCCGGGTGCGCGGCCAGGGCCTTGCCCACGGCCGGCCCGAAACCGGTCACGACGTTGAACACCCCGGGCGGGAAGCCGGCCTCCGCGACCCGAGCGGCCAGCTCGACCGCCGAGGCGGGGGAGTAGTCACTGGGCTTGGCCACCACCGTGCACCCGGCCGCCAGGGCCGGCGCGAGTTTCCAGCACAGCAGCAGCAGCGGCGAATTCCACGGAACGATCGCCGCGACGACGCCGGCCGGCTCGCGGCGGGTGTAGACGAGGAAGTTCGGCTTGTCGGCCGGGATGGTTGACCCCTCCAGCTTGTCCGCCAGCCCGGAGAAGTAGTAGAACCAGTCAGGGATGCTGGCCAGCTGCCCCCGCATCTCGCGCAGCAGCTTCCCGGTATCGTGCGTCTCGATCTCAGCCAGCGCGTCCGCGTCACGCGCGATGATGTCGCCGAGCCGCCGCATGAGCCGCGCCCGGCCGAACCCGGTGAGCTTCCCCCACGGTCCCGACAACGCGCGCCGGGCCGCCGACACGGCGAGGTCGGCGTCCGCGGCATCGCCGTCAGCCGCGGTGGCCCATGCGGCCCCCAGGAACGGGTCCACGGTGTCGTACCGGCGGCCGGACTCCGCTTCGATCCGGCGGCCATCGATGACCAGCGGATAGTGCGGAATACCTGGCCCGGTGCTGGCTGCGTCGTGCGCTACGGTCATGACTCCCCCGCCTATCCAGGTCCGTTACCGGGAAAGCCTACGGCGCGCGGGCCCGCGCGCCCAGAGTCACTGGTCCGGTCCGCACGGCCGTTTCCCCGCACGACTCGAAATCACGCGGCTGCCCAAACTGCCAGGTCTCGGTCAAGCGGCTGGGACCGATGGCGGCGATTGGCTGCTTTCGCGTGTTTCCTGCTCAGGATGACGGTGTGGCGTGGCGATGGCTTTCGCCGCGTTCTTTCACCCGGAGTAGTGTAAGCAGTAAGTAATCGTGGAATAGCTCTGCGTAGTTGATCAACATGAAGGGGAGACCAATGCCTGTGCAAAACAGGACTCGCACGGCCGCTCGCCGCAGTTCGGCGAATGCCGCACCAGGCAGGGCGCTGCGCGGAAGTCCGTCCAGGAGCGTTGCCGGCCGTCCGCAGGCCAAAGCCGCGAGCAAGACCAGCAGCAAGCCCGCTAGCAAGGCCAGCAGCGCGAAGACCGCTGGCCAGGCGACACGTGGCGGCGCCAGGTCCGTGCCGTCCACGGCCTCCGCGGCCAAGACGGTCTCGTCCGCAGCGGTGAAGGTCACCACGGCGGCGACCCGGCTTACCTCTGCGGCTACCAAAGCCACCACGTCGGCCAAGACCATGTCCACCGCCATGCAGGCGATCAACACCGCCACCAAGGCCATGAGCGCCGCCGCGAAGGCACTGACAGCGGCCGCTACGACAATGGCATCCGCCAGGCCCGCAGCGTCAGCGGCCAAGTCGGCCGCGTCGGCGGCGCGGCGGACGACCACATCCGCCAGGGCGTCCGGCGCGAGGGCAACCACGTCCGCCAGGACAGCAGCCGGCAGGCCGAAGGCTGCGGCCCGGCCGAAGACGGCAGCCAAGCCCAAGGCTGCGGCCCGGCCGAAGGCGGCGGCCAAGCCCAAGGCGGCCAAGCCCAAGGCGGCGGCCAAGCCCAAGGCGGCCAAGCCCAAGGTGGCGGCCAAGCCCAAGGCGGCGGCCAAATCACGAGTCGCGCCCGGCCCGGCGGCTTCGGTCAGCAGGCCGAAGGTCACCTCGAAGGCGAAGCCAGCGGTGCGGTCGAAGGCGACCGTGGCGTCGAAGCCGGCGGTCAACTCGAAGCTGGCCGCCACTTCGAAGCCGGCGGTCAACTCGAAGTCGGCAGTCAACTCGAAGCCGACGGTCAACTCGAAGTCGACATCGCGGCCGAAGGCGGCTGCCCCCAGGTCCGTCGCGGCCAGCCTGCCGCCCCGGGTGACCAGCCGAGACGAATATGGCGGCGTGCTCGCCGGACTGATCCGCTGAGCGGGCCAGTCGCGCGGGGGGTGGCGCCGCGGTGCCATGAGCGTCGCTGGATCACCGCCCGGACTCGCCAAGATTTACGGGATGCGCCCTAGCCGCCCCGGGCCAGGTCTTCCAGCCAGAGCTGGCTGGCCCGGGCGACGCGGGCCGGCACGGAGAGTTCGCCGAGCAGTTCAGTAGCGGCCGCCATTTCGTGGGCCCGGCGGAGGGCGTGCCGGTAACTGCCCTCCTCCAGGCGGGTCAGCGTGCCGCCGTCGGCGGCCGTGAGCTCGGCGGCGATGTGCTCGCGGAGCCAGTCCTCGCAGCCAGCGGCGCGGGCCGCCTGGAGCGCCTCGATCACCGCCGCGGCCATGCCCTTGTAGAACACGCTGCGCAGCAGCTTCCTGGTGGCCGCGGCGCCGGCTGGGCCGGGCAGGACCTCTACCGCGGCGCCGCATGCGCCGAGCATGCCGCTGGCCGCTTCCGCCGCTGGCCCGGACGCGACCATCGGCGTGCGCAGACCTCGCCCGGGTACCGGGGCCATGATGGCGATGTCCGCGAAGGGCACGCCGGCCTCCTCGGCCGTAACGGCCAGCCGCTGTTTCAGGCCGGCCGCCGCGGTGTTGGCGTCCGCGTACACGGTCGCCCCGCTCAGCCCGGCGAGCGCCTGGCGCAGGGCATCCTCGGCTTCGGCCGCGGTGGTGAGGCTCAGCACCAGGTCGGCGCCCCGGCACGCGTCCGCGTCACTGGCAGCGGCCTCGACACCGGCGGGCGCGGGTACGGCCGGGTCGAAGCCCCGCACCGTCACCCCGGCCCCGGCCAGTCCCAGCGCGATCTGGATGCCAGCCTCACCGAGCCCGAGCACGGCGACGGTCAGGGCCGCCGGCGATTCACTCATCTGGGGCGTCCACCGGCGGAGCGCCGTGGCTGGCCAGGCCGAGGATCCGGGCTGCGTTCGCTTGCAGCACCCGGTCCAGCACATCGTCGGGCAGGCCGAGGCCTTCGAGTTCGGCGAGGCATCGCTCCGGGGCCAGGAACGGGAAGTCGCTGCCCCACAGGAACTGCCCGGACAGCCTTCCGCGCAGTTCCCTGATCAGCTCCGGCGGGATGCGGCGCGGTGACCAGCCGGAGATGTCGATGTACACGTTGGATTTGTGCCGGGCCATGGCGACCAGCTCCATGTGCCACGGCCAGCCGAAGTGCGCGGCTACCACCGTCAGCGCCGGGTGGGCGGCGGCGACGGCGTCGAGCCTGATCGGGCGGGCGTAGTCGAGCATGATGCCCTGGCCGCCCGGCTGGCCGGCCCCGATCCCGCTGGTGCCCGTGTGGAACAGGGCCAGCAGGCCGTGCCGTTCGCACGCGGCGAACACCGGCCAGTATGAGGCGTCGTCCGGCGCGAACGCCTGCAGCGACGGGTGGAATTTCACCCCGCGCAAGCCGAGCGCGGCGATATTCGCCACCTCGGCCACGGCCGCTTCCCCCTTGTGCGGGTCGACGCAACCGAATCCAGTGAAGACATCAGGATGGTCCCGGCAGGCGGCGGCGACGGTCTCGTTGGGCACCCGCGGCCGGCCGGTCGCCGTCTCGGCGTCCCAGGCCAGCAGGACCGCCCGCACCCGCAGCTCGCGGTACCGGGCGGCGAGCTGGTCCAGGGACCCGCGTTCCACCGGGGAGCGGAAGTACGCCTCCGCCGCCTCGACGTAGCCGGCCATGCTGCCGTCCAGCCAGTCAGGCGTCGGCAGGTGCACGTGGAAATCGATGGCCCGGGTAACTCCGGCGGAGTGGGTAGGCACTGGTTCATCGTAATGACGTCTGTCCCGGTCTCCGCGCTTCGGTATCCCGGCGTCTCGGCTCTCGGCGGTGTACCGGCGTCTCGGCTCTCGGCGGTGTCCCGGTCTCCGCGTCTCGCCGTCTCGCCGTCTCGCTGTCCCGGCGGTATCCGGGTCTCCGCGCCGCGGCTGGGCCGCTTCCGCCGTTCGCTACACTCAGCGTTGTCAATCGATCGATAGGCAGAGACTCGACGGAGCGTCGTGCCAAGGCGGCAACCAGTTGCGAGCGTGGTCAGTCCTGCGGACTGGCCCGCCCTGTCGACCAAGCGGCGGATCGAGCAGGCCGCGCTGCAGCTGTTCGCGGCCAAGGGGTTTGAGGCCACCGGGATCAGGGACATCGCCGACCGCGCTGGCCTGTCGACCGCTGCGCTGTACCACTACATGGGCAGCAAGGATGAATTGCTGATCGATTTCATGCTGGTCAGCATGACCCAGCTCACCCGGGTGGCCAGGGCGGCGCTGGAGGCCGCCGACGGGTCGGCCGCGGAGCTAGCCACGCTGGTCCGGGCGCATGTGGGCTTCCACACCCTGGACCCGCAGCGCTCCCTCGTCGCCGATGACGAACTGCGCGCCTTGTCCGAAGATTACTTCGCCCGGGTGATGGGCCTGCGTGATGGCTACGAACGGCTCTGGGCGGACACCCTGGAGCGGGGCCAGCGCAGCGGCGTCTTCTGCTTCTCGGACGGCAGGATCACCCGGCTGGCCCTGCTTGAGATGTGCAACGGCGTGGCCCGCTGGTACTCCGACCAGGGCCCGCTGCTGCCGGTCCAGATCGCCGACGCGTTCACCGATCTCGCTCTGACCATGGTCGGCGCCAGGCGCGACGACCGGTTGCAGCACCTGGACCGGCTGTGCTGCCTGCCGACCAGCCACGTGCTTGACCTCATTGAGCGAGAACTCCGCGGCACCAGCGCCGTCGCGGCGCGGCCAGCCGGCGTCGCCTGACCGCGGTTCGCCCACCAGCCTTCCGCGCCCAGCCTTCCGTGCCCCGTCTTCCGTGCCCCGTCTTCCGTGCCCCGGCCTCCGTCCATCCGGGCGCTGATTCGTGGACCCCCTGGGCCGGAGGCACAGCAGTTGGCGTCCACGAACTGGAACCCGCCCGGGCCGGGCCGGACAGCGCCGCCCCGGGCTGGGCCGGACAGCGCCGCAGTATGTGCCCGCTCGCTGCCGTTGAGCAGCACTTCCCGTCCGCAAACCGGCCATGAGCCAGCACCATTACGAGACGCGCCGAAACTGGGGCAGGAGCGTCACGAGGGACACATTGACCATTGCGATCCGATCGATCGATCGATAACATCGCGGCAAGCGGATCGGCTCGACCTTGGGGAGACCGATGTCATCGCAACTGCAAGGCCCTGCGGCGGCTCAGTCGGCGGGCGCCAGCACGAATGCCGAAAGACTCGAACGTCACGCCATCGGGCTGCCCGCGGTTACCGCGCAGTCCGCCGCCCTCATCGCCCCGGCCGCCGGCTCGGTCGCGGGCCTCGCCTTCATCGTCGGATACTCCGGCGGTGCGACCCCGCTCGCCTTCCTGATCGGGCTCCTGGTATGTGTCTGCGTCGCGCTCGTCATCGGCGAGTACGCGAAGCGGCTGCCCAGCGCGGGGTCCTTCTACACCTACCTGACCCGGACATTCGGCCCGAAGACCGGCTTTGTCACCGGCGTGATGCTGTTCGGGGCCTACCTGCTGCTGTTCCCGTTCCAGCTCGACTTCTTCGGGAACTTCGTGTCCGCACTGCTGGCCGCGTCCAACGTGCACATCTCCTGGGTGGTGTTCGCGGCCGCACTGATCGTGCTGAGCACCACGCTGGGCGTGCTCGGCGTGAAGCCGTCGCTGCGCACCGGCCTGATCGGCCTCGGCATCGAGATGGCGATCCTGACCGTCTTCTCACTCGTGATCATCATCAAGGGCGGCGCGAGCGGCAACACGCTCGAAGTGTTCAACCCCGCCTCCAGCCTGAAGGGGTCCAGCGGCCTGCTCACCGCCGTGGTCTACACGATCTTCGCCTTCGTCGGCTTCGAGTCCGCGACGACCCTCGGCGACGAAGCCCGTGAGCCGCGGCGGACGATCCCCCGGGCGGTGATGCTGACCACGCTGGTCGTCGGGATCTTCTACGTGGTCGTGTCGTACGCGGTGACGATCGGCTACGGGCTCTCCCCGGCGCACGTCAATGCGCTCGCCACCGCGGCGACGCCGTTCAACACGCTGGCCGATCACTACGGCAATGGCGTGCTGAGCGTGTTCGTGAACCTCGCGGTGATCTCGAGCTTCACCGCGCTCAACATCGTCACCGTCATCGCGGTCAGCCGGATCCTGTGGAAGATGGGCCAGGACCGTCTGCTGCCCCAGGTCTTCGGCCGGGTGAACAGCCGGCAGTCGCCGCACGTCGCCTGCCTGGTGGCCGGCGGGCTGGCGCTGGTGGCGTCCATCGGTTTCGGCGAGAAGTACGGCCCCGAGGCGTTCGCCTCCTGGCTGTCCTACTTCGCGACGCTGTTCTTCATCGCGGCGTACTTGCTGATCAGCGGCGGGCTTATCCGTTTCGTCTGGCGTGATTACCGTTCCGAGTTCAGCTGGCTGCGGCACGGCGGCCTGCCCGTCATCTCGATCGCAGCCATGGTCTGGGTGCTCTGGGGCAACATTCACCCGTACCCGCCGGCTCCGCTGCGCTGGTTCATCTACGCCACGATCGGCGTGATCCTGGTGAGCATCGCGATCGCCTACTGGATCGAGAGGCGGCGCCCCGAGGCCATGCTGCGGGCCGGCCAGCTTCTCGGCGACATCGAGGTCGAGGAGGAGGCGGCACTCGCCGGTCCCGCCCACGGCCAGGCCGGGCGGCACGCCGGCGGCGAGCCCGGCCGTTAGATGGCCATCATCTTCGAGCGCCAGGACGGGATCGCGACCATCACGCTAAACCGCCCAGAAGTACTTAACGCTATGGACCCAGCAATGTACGCCGAGATCACCGAGGCGTTCGCGGAGATCGAACGGGACCCCGGCATCCGGGTGGGGATCGTGACCGGCGCGGGCGACCGGGCGTTCACCGCCGGGGCCGACCTGAAGCTGATGCACACCGGCCATGACGACAGCGTCGAATGGGCGCCGTGGCGGCCGGACAGGTGGGACTTCGGGGCCACCACGTCCAAGCCGCTGATCGCCGCCATCAACGGGTACGCCCTGGCCGGAGGCCTGGAGCTGGCCCTGGTCTGCGACATCAGGATCGCCTCGCCGAACGCGGTCTTCGGCACGCCTGAGGTGAAGTGGAACCTGCTGCACGGCTTCGGCGCCTACCGGCTGCCGCGCATCATCTCGCTGTCCCACGCCATGGAGATGCTGCTCACCGGCGAGTTCATCGACGCCGAGACGGCAGAGCGGATCGGGCTGGTGAGCCGGATCGTGCCCGCCAGCGACCTGCGGGCCGAAGCGGCGCGGATCGCGGCGCGGATCGCCGGGAACGGGCCGATGGCGGTGCGGATGACCAAGGAACTCGTCCAGCACGGGCTGTCCGCCTCGCCGGCCGGGTATTTCCGGCTGATGCACGAGTACTACAGCCGGGTCGATGCCACCCCTGACCAGGAAGAGGGACTGGCGGCATTCGCCGAGAAGCGGCGCCCGCGCTACTCCGGTGACACACAGGAGGACCAGGGATGAAGATGTACGCCTTCCACTGCGGTGGTGAGAAGACGCTGCGCTCGGTGTTCGACCCGTTCGACGCCAATTGCGGGTCCATGATCCACCCGCCGTACTTTTTCTACCTGATCCGGCACCCCGAGGGAGACGTGCTGTTCGACAACGGCGCCCATCCCGCGTTCATCGCCGATCCGCGCAGCCGCCTCGGCGACGCCGCGGATCTCTATGACATCGTGATGGCGCCCGGCGACGACGTGGTCTCCCGGCTGCACACGCTGGGTGTCGAGGCCGAGGGCATTGGCCACGCCGTCCAGTCCCACCTGCACTACGACCACGCGGGTGGCCTCGAATTCCTCACCGAGGCGACTGTCTACGTGCAGAAGGAGGAACTTGCCTTCGCGTACTGGCCACCGGTGTACCAGCGCGACGTCTACGTCCGCCAGGACTTCGACGCCGTCCGGAACTGGAAGCAGTTGCGCGGCGAGCACGACATCTTCAATGACGGCCGGCTGGTCATCTTCCCCACGCCGGGCCATACGCCCGGCCACCAGTCGCTGCTGGTCCGGCTGGACAACCAGGCGTACATCCTGACCGGCGACGCGGTGTACGACAAGGAGAAGATGGCGGCCCGCTGCCTGCCCGGGCTGCTGTGGAGCCCGGACGCGCTGATCGAGAGCTGGGAACTCATCGAGGAGATGCAGCGCCGGCATGACGCGAAGCTGATCGTCACCCACGACATCCACTGGGAGGAGACGATCAAGCTTGCCCCAGGGGAGTGGTACGAGTGACGGCTGCGGCCGCTCCTGGTGACCTGCTCGACCTGGTCCGCGCCGCGTGCCGGGATGACCCGGAGCGGCCCGCGCTCATCTTCGAAGACGGCGTCGTCGTCAGCCGGGGCAGGCTGTGGGCTGAGGTCGAGTCGCTCGCCGGGTACCTCCAGCCGCGGGTGCAGCCCGGCGACCGGATCGCCGTGATGATGGCGAACCGCGCCGAGTTCATGATCGCCTGGCTGGCGGCTGTGGCCTGCCGGGCCGTGCTCGTCTCGCTGAACCCCGCGGCCCGCAGCCACGACGCCGGGCACATCCTGCGGGACTCGGCGGCCCGGATCGCGGTGGTCGGGCCGGAGCACGAGGCGCTGCTGCGTGAGCTGCGGCCATCGTGTCCCGCGCTGCAGGAGATCCTCGTCGCGGGTGACGATGAGCCGGGCGGCCTGGCCGCCTTCACCGGGATGCTGTCCGGCTCTCGCCCGGCCGAGGCGGGCGGCGACGCCACCAACATCTACTACACCTCGGGCACCACCGGGCCGCCGAAAGGCTGCATGGTCGGGCACGACTACTGGCTGCGCTTCGCCGACCTGGTGATCGACCTCTACGGCATCACGGCTGCCGACCGGATGCTGTGCTGCCTCCAGTTCTTCTACAACGACCCCCCATGGCTGCTGCTGGTGGCGCTGCGGGCGGGCACTTCGCTCGTCGTCATGCGCCGGTTCAGCGTGTCGCGCTACTGGCGGGTGGTGCGCGAGCACGACGTCACGGTGCTGTTCGGCATCGCGTCCACCGCGAGCCTGCTGCTCAAGGCGCCGGCCAGCGACAGCGACAGCGACCATCAGGTCCGGCTGGCGATCCAGGTCGGGATCCCGGGGCCGCTGCACCAGGACTTGGTGACCCGCTGGGGTGCGCCGTGGGTGGAAGCGTACGGCCTCACCGAGACCGGCCTCATCGTCTGCATGCCGATCGAGTCCGCCACCGAGATGATCGGATCCGGGTCGATCGGGCGGCCGTGCCCGGGCGCGGATGTCCGGGTCGTCGACTCCGCCGGTGCCGAGACTCCGGACGACGTGATCGGCGAGATCGTGGTGCGGGCGCCGGGCCTGATGCGTGGCTACCTGAACCGGCCCGATGCCACCGAGGAGACCTACCGCGGCGGCTGGCTGCACACCGGCGACCTCGGCCGCCGCCGCAGCGACGGATTCCTGTACTTCCAGGGCCGGATGAAGGACATCATCCGGCGGGCCGGGGAGAACATCGCCGCTGCGGAAGTCGAGACCGTCCTGCGCTCGCACCCGGGGGTGCTGGAGGTCGCCGCGGTGCCGACGCCGGACAGCCTGCTCGGCGAGGAAGTCAAGGTGCACGTGCTGCTGGCGGCCGGCCGGACCGCCGAGTCCGTGCCGCCCGCCGAGCTGATCGCCTTCAGCGAAGCCAGGCTGGCCCGGTACAAGATCCCGCGTTTCCTCGAATACCGCACCGATGATTTCGACCGGACCCCGTCCATGCGGGTGAAGAAGGAGAACCTTGACCGTTCCCGTGACCAGCCACAGGTCTGGGACCGGGCGGACGCACTGGGCTGGTAGGGACGGGCTGGCCGGGACCGGGCTGGCCGGGGCATCCGCGCCCCGTGACGCGGACCGCAGGGTGGCAGTTCATGGCCGCGACAAAGGAGGCCCCATGTCAGAGGTGATCGATTTCAGGGTCCGGCTCCCGCTGGAGCTGCGTCCGTCGGAAGATCTGCCCGATGACTACCTGGCCCAGTACGACCGGGTGCTCGACCTGTCGGCGAACCGGCACCGCAGCCTCGCTGAGCTGATCGCGGACATGGATGCCAGCGGCACCGGGCACGCGGTGGTGCACGCGGAATACGAATACGGCGACGTCGCCGACGCGCTGAACGAGGCGGTCGCGAAGGTCGTCACGGATCACCCGGACCGGTTCTCCGGATACGGGACGATCACGATGAGCCCGTTGAAGATTCCCCGGGCGCTGGCCCAGGTGCAACGCGTCGCCGACCTGGGCCTGGCCGGGCTGAGCCTGCAGCCGTCGTTCTTCGGGATCCCGATCGACGACCGGCTGCTCTATCCGGTCTACGCCAAGGCGGGCGAACTCGGCCTCCAGGTCGGCCTGCACACCGGCATCAACTACACGGTGACCTTCCCGATCCGCAACGACCAGCCGATCCAGCTCGATCAGGTCGCCTGCGACTTCCCGGGCCTGGTGCTCGTCGCCTGCCACGCGGGGTGGCCGTGGGTGCCCGAGATGGTGGCGGTGCTCCGCAAGCACCCGAGCGTCTACGCCGAGTTCGGCGGCCTGGCACCCCGGTACGTGTGCGAGGCGAACACCGGCTGGGAGGTCATGTTCCGGTTCATGAACAGCCTGCTCGGCCGGCAGGTCCTGCACGGCACCGACTGGCCGGTCTTCCCGATGGACCGGGCGCTGGCCGAGTGGCGGGCCGGCGGCCTGCGTGACCAGGTCCTTGAGGCGCTTATCGGCGGGAACGCCCAGCGCCTGCTGGGCCGGTAGCCCGGGGTCGGCCGCGGGCAGCACCGTGCTGCGGACGACGCCGCGGCCCGGGCGCAGCAGCCAGGATCAGGGCATCGCCCCGATGAGCCGCCGGGCGGGCAGTGACTGCTGCGGCAGCGCCAGCCGCTGCGCCGGGCCAGCCGCCAGCAGCGTGAGGTAATCCTCGCGCGGTACCAGTTCCGCGCCGATCGACCGCAGGAAGGGGCTGTCCCACTGAGCGTCGATCACCGCGCCGCCGGCCTCGGCGAGCCGGGCGGCCAGGTCGGCGACCGCCACTCGCGCGGCATCGGGGCGGCGGTTGAACATTGAATCCCCGCTGAACGCGGCGCCGATTCCGATGCCGAACGCGCCGCCCACGAGCTCAGCGCCCTCCCATACCTCGATGCTGTGCGCCCATCCCATCTGGTGCAGGTCAATCAGGCTGCCGAGCAGCGTGTCGGTCAGCCAGCGCGGCTCGTGGCCGCCCTGGCATTCCTGCGCCACGCGCTGAAACGCCTGATCGGCAGTGGTCGTCCAGCCCGGCTCCCGGCGCAGCCGTTTGCGGACATTACGCCCGATATGGACGCTTTTGACATTCATGACCAGCCGCGGGTCAGGCGACCACCAGGCCACGCTGTACGGATCGCCCCGGTCGCTGCCGACCATGGCGATCACGCCCTCGGCGACTTTATCCTCGTACCGGAACTCGTCAATGTTCCTGGCATACTCGTCGCGCGCCGGGAAAGGGATCATGCCCTTCGTGTAGGCGCCGAGCACGCTGGCCGGGCTCAGGTCGCCGCAGAAGGCGACCGGGCTGTCCCCGGGAGCCGATGACATGTCGAGCGACGCCCAGTCCCGGTGATAACTGACTGCCATACGGTGCCTCGTGGCCCGATGGCGCCCCGGACTCAGCAGCCCGGCGGGCCCGGGGGACCAGGGGAGGCACCAGAGCCGGCTGACCGGCGCGCGGATCCGTCAGGAAGCCGGCGCTGATCAAGCGCGTGATGTGCAGGTCGAGGAGGGCGCCGTCCACGGGCGGGAAGACGATATCGCTGTCCCGGAGTGCTCGCTGCGTATTGGCCCGGCTGTAGGACGGGAAAATATGGTCGAGATACATCTCAGCGACCGTCATATCGGAGCCCGGAGAGCGGTCAACGAACAGCGGGACGAATGGCGTCATCGGATGGGCGGGGTGCCCCGCGGCATAGTGCAGGAGTTCCGCCACCCACTCCTGGTACGGGATCTCCTTGACGCTGAATCCGAATTTCCTTAGCCGGCCGGTGAGGGAGCCGAGGAGCGCGTATTTCGGGCTGGCCAGGTGATATGTGTTCCCGGTCGCCGCGGTATGCGTGGCGATGTAGCCGATCGCCGCGGCGCACACATCGGCCGGGGCGAAGTCCAGGGGCAGGTCAACGTCCGGCGCGATGCCGGTGTCCGTGATGAACCGCATCATGGCGCAGATCTCGGTGGACGTGTTCCAGACGCCGCTGTGGCTGTCGCCGACGATGTCAAGGGGCCGGTAGATGGCCACCGGGAGCCCGCGCCGGGCCGCGGCCCTGAGCATTTCCTCCCCGATGAACTTGCTCTCCACGTACCCCACCGAGAGGTACTCGGCATACCCGAGCGGTGTCTCCTCGGTGACGTCACGCACGCCCGCGCGGCCGAAGCCGGCCAGCACGGCGGCGGTGGAGACAAAGTGCACGGGTATGCCGCGGTAGAGCCCGGCCAGCCGGATGAGCTCGCGCGTCCCGGTCACGTTGGCGGCCCGCAGCTCGCTGTACGGGTAGATGAAGTTCACCAGTGCACCCGCGTGGTGGATGACATCGACGTGGCGGGCCAGTTCCTCGAAGGTGCCGGGCGGCAGGCCGAGGCCCGGCTGGGTCAGGTCGCCGGCCAGCGGGACGACCCGGCCGAGATCCAGCTGGCCAAGCTCGAACCGCTCAGCCGACCGCGCGATGCGCGTCAGTCCGTGACCGGGGTCGTCGGCCCGGACCAGGCAGTGCACGCGAGCGGTGGTCGTGGCCAGCAGCTCACGGAGCAGGTGCACGCCGAAAAACCCGGTCGCCCCGGTGAGCAGGACATCGGCCGGCTGCCGCCAGTTGGGGGGCAGGCCGACATCGCGCCGGATGGGGACATCCAGCGCGGCCTCGCGGGTGAAGTCAGGCCGCGAGTCCGGGGCGTCGGGGACCAGGGTCCCCGCCCGGGCGTCCCGGGTGGCGTTCGTGAAACTCCGCAGGGTCGGGTCACGCAGCAGGCTGCGGGTGAGCGGGCGGACCTGGCGGGCGTCGATGCCGAACATGACCCGGGTGCGCGCCAGCATCTCGGCGGCGAGCAGGGAATTACCGCCGAGCCGGAAGAAATCGTCATCGAGGCTCACCTGCCGGATGCTCAGCACCTGAGTCCACAGATGGCCCATTCCCGCCTGCAGGAGGGTGTCCGGCGCGCCTTCCGGGCGGGCGCCCGCGGGGGCACCAGGGCGGGTCAGGGCGGTCCGGTCGACAGTCCCGTCCGCCAGCACCGGCAGCCGGTCCAGCACGACAAGCACGGCCGGGATCATGAAGGTCGGCAGGCCCGCGGCCAGCAGGCGGCGCAGGCTCTCGGCTGACGGCCCGCCCGCCGCCCCGTCGCGGTCCCGCAGCGTGTAGTACGCGACGATGTGCTTGTCGCCGCCGCCGAGCTCGTGGGCGATGACCGCCACCTGGTCGATGTCAGGGTGAGCGGCCAGGACGCTCTCGATCTCGGCGGGCTCGACCCGGAAGCCGCGGACCTTGATCTGGCGGTCCACCCGTCCGATGACCTCAAGGTTGCGGTCCGCCCCCCAGCGTCCCAGGTCACCAGTCCGGTACATCCTCCCGCCGGGGACCGCGGCGAACGGATTCGGCAGGAACAACTCGGCCGTCAGCCCTGGCCGGCCCAGGTAGCCGCGCGCGAGGCCGCGGCCCGCGATGTAGATCTCGCCGACCATCCCGGCGGGCAGCGTATTCAGGTCCGCATCCAGGACGAGGATCTGCGTGTCCGCCAGCGGCCTGCCGACCGGTACTCTTCCGCCCGGATGCGCCGGCAGGCCCTCTTCGGTGACTTCGAAAAGGGCCGAGGTGATGGTGGTCTCGGTGAGGCCGTACGCGTTGACCAGCCTGGCTCCAGGTGCGCTGCGGAGCACAGCACGGCAGTCCGCCGGGTTCGCCTGATCGCCACCGGTGATCATCAGCCGGAGAGATCCCAGTGGCCGGTCGGCCGCGGCCGCCGCGGCGAGGATCTGATGCCAGTAGGCGGGGGTCAGGTCGGCGACACTGACCCGAAGCTCGGCCAGGTAGCGGATCAGGTCGGTCGGGGCAACGGGGCCGGCCTCGGGCACCATCAGGGCCGCCCCGCTTAGCAGGGTGGCGAGTATCTGCTCCAGTGACGTGTCGAAGCCGAGGGAGGCCAGTTGCAGGACCCGGTCGGCCGGGGTGAGCGCGTAGTCGCGGATTACTTCCGCGCAGAGGCCGCCCAGCGAACCATGACTGACGGCGACTGCCTTGGGCTGGCCGGTCGAACCCGATGTCCAGATGGCGTAGGCCAGGTTCGCGGCCCGCAGGCTGACCGCCGGGGCCGTGACTGGACCGGACGCTATCTCGGGTGCCATCTCGTCGAGCCGGACGAGCGTCGCGTCGCTTCCCGCGAACAATGCCGCGTGCCTGCTGTGCGTCAGCACCAGCCTGGCGCCTGCTTCTTCCCGCATCCGGGCGAGGCGGCTGCCGGGGAGCGATGGATCCAGCGGCAGGTAGCCGCCGCCGGCCTTGAGGATGGCCAGCAGGCAGCGAATCACGTCGCTGCCACGGTCCAGGCAAACCCCCACCACCGTCTCCTGCCGCACGCCGAGGCCCTGCAGATGGTGCGCGAGCTGATTCGCCAACCCGCGAAGCTGACGGTAGGTCAGGTCCCCGGCGGCGGACACGATGGCGGCGGCGTCCGGCTGACGGGAGGCCTGCTCATCGAACATGTCCGGCACGTACCGCACATCGTGACCGGCCCGGGGCGGCGGGCTGATGCCTGCTGCCCCGGCACCTCGCCGCGCACCAGCCCGGCCGGCGTCCCGGGCACTTGCGGGCGTGATGTCCGGCCACGCGGCCGTAATGGCAGCCAGGCAGGCTTTCTTCGGCATGGCCGGCCCTCGCTGCAACCAGCCCGCCGGAACCGGCCGCGCGGCCGGCCACATCGAATGCTGGCCCTCGTGGTTGACGACCATGAGATAGGCATCCGCAGGGTTATCCGGCGTGATTCCCAAAGCGTAGCTCCTGGCACGATAGAATGAACGGCCCATTAAGTCTGGCGGCTGCTCTGCCGCACACCAGCTGGCTTTGGTTTGAGGTCAATGAATTCGCCTGGATGTTAAAGGCAAACGTGCCTGCGAGCCCTCTGGGCGTGCTGGAATCTGAAATCTGAAAAGCTGCGGTCCCCTCGCCTCGGATTCCTGAGGCCATGACAGCGTGAGATATCCTCTACTCAAATCTATGCCAGATACCAGGGGGCCAGCATACCATCTTTAGAGCAGGATCAGAGCCATAAATCTGCACAGAAGCGACTTATCGAGCTGGCTATCTGGTTAGATTGACCCACTACGTCCGCACTTGATCCCGTGGCAGACGTGGCAGATCGGTCAGGCTGGCCCTGGAGTCGCTCCGGGACGGATCCGCGGTCCGGCGTCGGGACGGCGCTCAGCGGTGCCGTGCCCAATGGTTTCTCCGCACGGCCGGCCCAGACGGGACGGGCGCGTCCGGGCGGACACGACGGCCCGGGGGGGTGGTTGCGTGACATGGCGGCGGAACGTGATGCCGGGCTATGCCATCTGGATGGCGTTGCTCATCATCAGCTACTACGTGTTGCCCGGGCAGCGCGTGGTGACCTGGAGCCTGCTCGGGTTCAGCGGGGGGCTCGCCATCGTGGCGGGCGTCATCATCAACCGGCCCGCCCGCAGGACGCCCTGGCTGCTGCTGGCGGCGGCGAACCTGAGTTTCGCGGTCGGCCAGTTGATCTTCCTGGTGTTCGCGGATGTCCTCAAGCACGTGCTGCCCTTTCCGTCGGTCGCCGACGGGTTCTATCTAGCGACTTATCCGCTCTACGCCGCCGGGCTGCTGATCTTCATCCGGTGGCGCGCTTCCGGCCGTGACCGGCGGAGCCTGCTCGACGCGCTCACCCTGACCTGCGGCCTGGCCCTGCTGGCCTGGGTGTACTTGATCCTCCCGTACGTGGACAAGCCCGGGCTGACATCGGCGCAGAAGGTCGTCTCGATCGCCTACCCACTCGGTGACGTTCTGGTCCTGGCCATGCTGATGCGGCTTCTCGCGCCCGGTTCCGGGCGCACCAGATCCGTGCAACTGCTGACCCTCGGCACTGCCGGACTGCTGGTGTCCGATGTCTTGTTCGGCCTGATTCAGCTGCACAGCCACGCGCCGTTCCACAATGGCACCGCCGTCGATCTTGGCTGGGCACTGTTCTATCTGGCCTGGGGCGCCGCCGCGCTGCATCCGACCATGGCGCAACTGACTCAGCCAGTTCCCCCGCAACAAGCGGAAAGCTCCCTGCTCCGGCTGTCGCTGCTTATGCTCGCTTCGCTGATCGCCCCCGTGGTGTTGTTCCTCGAGGGTATCCAGAACGGCCCGCGAGACGCCGCGGTGATCGCTGTCTTCTCCGCCGTGCTGTATTTGCTCGTGCTTTCCCGGCTGGCGGACGCGGCCGCCTCGCAGCGGCGGGCGCTGGCCCGGGAGCGGGTGCTGCGGGAGGCGGGCGCGTCCTTCGCCTCGGCCGTCACCGTGGAGGAAGCGGCCAGCGCGGTCCGCCGGGCGGTGGCGACGCTGGTCGGCCCGGACCCGCGGCAGGAGGCGCTGTTCGCCGTGCGGGACGGCGGGACGCTCCGCGTCGTCGGGGCCACCCCGGGCGAGTCAGCGGTGCAGATGAGCCGCCTCGACACGATGGCGGAGACCGGGCTGTCCCTGCTCGCGGGGTCGAGGCCGCATCTCGTATCGGCCGCCGAGCTGGGCGAGAGCGTCGCGGAGGATCTGGCCGTCACCGACAGCGTCCTGCTCTGCCCGCTGTCGCTCAAGGACCGGCCGTCCGGGGACCCGCTGATCGGGTTGCTGGCCGTGTTCGGCGAGCAGCGGACCCTGGTCGCGCTCTCCGGGGCCATGGAGATCCTGGCCGGCCAGGCCTCCCTGGCGGTGGAGCGGGTGCTGCTGAACCTGCAGGTGAACCGGCGCAACAGCGAGGAGTACTTCCGGACCCTGGTGCACGACGCCTCGGACATCATCTTGATCATCGACGACGATGGGACGATCCGGTACGCGACTCCGTCCGCCAAGAGCATCTTCGGCGACGTCAGCGTCGAAGGCGCGCACCTGTGGGATCTGGTCCAGCGGCAGGAGCGCGATGACGTCGTCGCCGCGTTCACCCGGATGCGGGACCACGAGGCGCAGAATTCCGAGGACTGGCGGATAACCCGCCGGGACGGGACATTCGTCGAACTTGAGGGCCGGTACAGCGATCTGCGTGAGGACCACACGGTCGGCGGCCTGGTGCTCACGCTGCGGGATGTGACCGGTCAGCGCCAGCTGGAGCGCGAGCTGAAGCACCGCGCCTTCCACGACTCGCTGACCGGGCTGCCCAACCGGCTGCTGTTCCATGACCGGGCCGCGCACGCGCTGGCCCGGGCCCGGCGCAACGGCACGACAGTCGGGGTGATCTTCGTCGACCTGGACGACTTCAAGGTCGTGAACGACACGATGGGTCACAGTGTCGGTGACGAGCTGCTGATCGCGGCCGGGGTACGCCTTTCGGCGGTGGTACGGGACTCCGACACGGTGGCGCGGCTGGGCGGCGACGAGTTCGCGCTGCTCGTCGAGGATGCCGCCGACGGCAGCGTCGCCGAGATCTTCGCCGAGCACATCGTGCGCGCGTTCGGTGAGCCATTCACCCTCGGGCCTGGGTCAGTGATCACCACGGCCACCGTGGGCGTCGCCACGACGGAGGACAGCACGGACGCGGGCGGCCTGATCAGCCATGCGGATCTGGCCCTGTACGCGGCGAAGGCGGCGGGCAAGCGGCAGTGGCGCCGGTACCAGCCGGTCCTGTCGGCTGGCATGGTCAAGCGGCGCGAGTTGCAGGCGGCGATCGCCGACGCGGTGGTCAACACGGCGTTCACGCTGGTCTACCAGCCCATCGTGGAACTCGCCAACGGAGAGATCGTCGGATTCGAGGCACTGGTGCGATGGCCTCATCCGCGGTGGGGCATGATTCAGCCCGACCAGTTCATCACCCTGGCCGAAGAGACCGGTCACATCGTGCCGCTCGGCTCCTGGGTGCTCGGCCAGGCGGCGGCCGACACCGTCCGCTGGCAGCGCCGCGTGCCCGGCGAGACACCGCTGTACATCAGCGTGAACGTGTCCGCCCGCCAGTTCCGGGACCCGGGCTTCGTGGACACCGTGCGGCGCGTGCTGGCGACGTCCGGGCTGGCGCCGTCGGCGCTGCTGCTGGAACTCACCGAGAGCGTGCTGCTGCGCCGCGACGATCGCATCCGGGCCGACCTGGAGGAGCTCAAGCGCATCGGGGTGCGGCTCGCCATCGATGACTTCGGCACCGGGTATTCGTCCCTGAGCTACCTGCGGGAACTGCCGATCGATGTGATCAAGATAGACAAGTCCTTCGTGGAGGGCATCGCGGTGTCCGAGCAGCGGCTCGCGCTCGCGGAGGTCATCATCCGGATCGCCAGGACGCTGCGGCTGACCGTCATGGCCGAGGGAATCGAGAACGAGGTGCAGCGGGATCTGCTGATCTCGATGGGCTGCCAGTACGGGCAGGGATACCTGCTGGCCCGGCCGGTGGGCGCGGACCAGGCGGAAACGCTGCTGCGCATCGGCCGGGGCCTGGTTCCCGAGCTGCCCCAGACGGCCAGCTTACTTCGCGGCCGGCCCTCGCCATAAGCTCAAGGGGTCATGACAGCCGTTCGCCCGGGGCCGCGCCCCACACCGGCTGACCTCGCGGCGGCCCGGGACCGGACGATTCCCGATGTCATCGCGGCCGGGCTGCGCGTCGTGTTCGCCGGCATCAACCCGGGCCTGTACTCGGCCGCCACCGGACGGCACTTCGCCCGGCCGGGAAACCGCTTCTGGCCGGCGCTGCACCGGTCCGGGTTCACGCCGCGCCTGCTGCATCCCGACGAGCAGGAACAGCTTCTCGGCCTCGGGCTCGGCATCACCAACATCGTGGCCCGCGCCACGGCCCGCGCGGATGAGCTGCGTCCCGGGGAACTGCGTGACGGCGGCCGCGCGCTGGCCGCCAAGGTTGACCGGCTGCGTCCGCAGTGGCTGGCGGTCGTGGGGGTCACCGCCTACCGGACGGCGTTCGGCGCCCCCGGCGCCCGGGTCGGACCGCAGGAGGAGTCCCTGGGCGGCAGCCACGTGTGGGTGCTGCCCAACCCCAGCGGGCTCAACGCGCACTGGAGCGCCGAGTCCCTGGCCGGTGAGTTCGCGCGGCTGCGCGCCGTGGCCGGCTGACCTGGCGCCGGGCCGCTGACGCCGCGCCGGCCATTGACCATAAGGGATGGAATCTGATATATCAGACATCTGATTGCCCTGAAGTAGCCCACACTCGGATGTCACCCGCGCATGCCCACGGCAGCCGCTGGTCATCCAGGCAGGAAGGGTGCGGCCATGGCCGATGCGACGGACGAGCTACGGGTCTTCGAAGGGGTACGGCCCACCCACGCCGGTGACCTGGTCCTGGAGAGCCAGGGCATAGCGCCGATCCCGGCGGACTCCAGGTACGGCGGAGTGCACCGGATGTTCACCGTCTGGTTCACCCCGAACATGGAGCTGTCCGGGGTGTTCACCGGCACCCTGGCCGTGGTGTTCGGCCTGGGATTCCGGCTCGGCCTGGCGGCCATCATCGTGGGGACGATCATCGGCTCCCTGCCGGTGGCCATCCTGTGCACCTGGGGCCCCAGGACCGGCACGGCTCAGGTGCCGCTGGCCCGGCTGCCGTTCGGCAAGACCATCGTCCTGCCGGGCACCGTGCAGTGGCTGTCATCGATCGCCTGGGACGCCCTGGTCGGGCTGTTCGGCGGGCAGGCGGCGCAACTGCTGTTCCATGTGCCGTTCTGGCTGGGTGTCGCCATTGTGCTCGCGCTGGAGGGCGCCGTCAGCGTCTACGGCTACGAGTTCGTGCACCGGCTCCAGGTGTGGGGCTCGGCCATCCTGATGGTGCTGTTCGTCGTCCTGTCCGTGCGGATCTTCCAGCATCATGTGGTCCTGCCGCACAACACGCTCCACGGCGGAGCGCTGTTCGGCGCCTTCGTGCTGATGGTGACCGTCTCGCTCAGCGCGGGAATCTCCTGGGCGACATATGCCTCCGACTACAGCCGCTACATGAAGCCTGACTCGTCCAAAGCGGCCATCTTCTGGCTCACCCTCGCTGGCCTGACGGCTTCGTACGTGTGGGTGGAGACCATCGGGCTGGCCGGCGCGAGCGTGCTGGGCAACCAGACGGCGGCCGGTGTGCGCACGCTGATGGGCGGCGGCTTCCTCGGCGTCCTGGCGCTGATCGCGATCGTCTTCGGGGCGATCGCGTCCAACTCGATGAACGACTACACCGGATCACTCGCCTTCCAGGCCATGGGCGTCCGGTTGCGGCGGCCGATCATCGCCGCGGTCGTGGCCGTGCTGGCGTTCGCCGCGATCTTGTGGATGAACGCCGGTGACACCTCGGGCAAGTTCACGAACGTGCTGCTGTTCATCGGCTACTGGATCGCGCCGTTCTGCGCCATCGTGATGATCGACTGGCACTACGACAAGGACAAGTACACGCCGCATTTCCTGCGCACCGCACTCAACTTCGGCAACCTGGGCCAGGGCTGGGCCGCGCTCGCCGCCTTTGTCGTGGGCTTCGGGGTCATGGTGCCCTTCATGAACACCACGCTTATCACCTGGCACCCGGTCGCGGACGCGCTCGACGGTGCCGACCTGGCCTTCTACGTCGGGTTTGTGGTCGCTGGGGTGCTTTACTTCGTGCTGCGCAAGCTGGAGGTCAATGCGGCGCCAGCCCCGCTGGCCGTGCCCGCGTTCGGGGTGGCGGGCGAGGCAGGAACCACCCGCCCGGTGGAGTAAGGCCACGCCGACCCGCGCGAAGCAACTAATCGCCCCTCGGCAGGTGCCGCCCCCGCACCTGCTGAGGGGGTGGCACCGTGGGATCGTCCCATGCCGTCACGGCGTGCTGGCCCGGGCCGCTGGCATGGCGTGGGGCACGGGTGGGACACGGCGGCCTGCCACCGTGTGCGGCCGCGCGCTGGTTCCGTCGCTGTATCCGCCGAGGGGACTCACAACCTTCCGCCGCAGGTAGCAGAGTTGACAGCGAGAGAGTGCTTCGCATATAAGATCACATCTCTGATGTTTGAGGAGATCGGATCGCCGTGGACATCGTTGACCCCGGGTTCGCCGCTCCAGTGCTGGACAACGTCGATCTCGACCGGGCCGTAGAACTGGTGCGGCAGGTCTGCCGCATTCCGAGTGTTCTCGGCGACGAGGGCGAGATCGCCGCGTTCCTCGCCTCGGTGATGCGGGAGTCCGGTTTCGAGGCGGTGGACCTGCAGCCAGTGCTGCCCGGGCGGCCCAACGCCATCGGTGAGGTCAGCTTCGGGCCGGGCCGGCGGCTGGTGCTCACCGGCCACACCGACACCAAGCCCGAGTCGCACGGGTGGCAGCGGGCGGCCCCCTTCTCCGGCGACCTCATCGACGGCGCCGTCTACGGTCACGGCGTCATGGACATGAAGGCCGCGCTCGCCTGCCAGATCGTCGCGATCGAGGCGGTCAGGGCGAGCGGGCTGCCGCTGTCCGGCACGCTGGCCATGGCAGCCGTCGCCGATCACATGGGCGACCAGGCCGGGTCCATCGCCTACTTCGACGCTCACCCGGCGGACCTGTGCGTCCTCGGTGAACTCACCGACAATCAGGTCTGCCTCGGGCATCGCGGCCGGTACTACTTTGACGTGACCGTGCTCGGCCGCTCGGCGCACACCTGCCACAAGCACGCCGCGGTCAACGCCAACACGCTGGCCGCCCAGGCCGTGCTCACCCTGGACGCCTCCCGGCTGGAGCCCGTCCTGGCCGCCGGCGTCGCCGAGCTGTTCGGCGCGGAGACCTACATCGTGCCCGGCCGGATCTACGGGGGCCTGGCTCCCGGCGGGCCGTCCATGATCCCGGACGAGTGCGTGATCCGGGTGGACTGCCGGCCACAGCCTGGCGTCACCGTCGAGCAGGTGCGCACCGAAGTCGACCGGTGCCTGGCCGAGGCGAAGCGGGCCGACCCGCGATTCACCGCGGAGGTCACGCTGGCCGACGTGAAGAGTGGCTACCTGGCCCGGCCGGGGGACGAGGTGGTGCGGCTCATGGTGGACGCGGTCCGCCGGGTCCGCGGCCGGGAGCCCGCTCTCGTCACCGAGAACTGGCTGGGGGACACCGCGAGCTTCGGCGAGAAGATCCCCACCGTGATCTTCGGCCCGGGCGGGCCCCCCGTGTACTGCCCCGACGAGCACCTGTCGGTCGAGGACATCCACGAGGCAACGAAGGTCTACGCGACGTACGCTGCCCTCGCACTCCGTGAGAACACCTCCTAGGACAGCCATGCCCTCCATCTGTCAACGTTGGGTTGCCCCGCGGCGAGGACCCGCCTTCCACACCGCCCATTCGCGCGCCTCCGGCACGACCAGGCGAAGCGCCCGCGAGGGAGGCCATAAGTAACATGCAGCACGGCGGCTTCGGCAACCTTCTCGATCAGTGCCTGGGCGTCCGCCCCGGCGAGCAGATCGTCCTGCTTACCGATGAGGGCACCGACGCCCAGGTGGTCAGCAGGCTGACCGAGTCGATCGGGGCCCGCGACGGGATCCCGCTGGTGGCCCGGATGCCCGTGCCCTACCTGCCCGGCTCCGAGCCGCCCGGCGCGGTCGCCGCGATGATGGCGGAGGCGGCCGCCGTCATCGAGCTGACCAGCCTGTTCATCGGATCCAGCGTGGCCCGCCGCCAGGCCACCGAGCGCGGTGTCCGCTACCTCGCCATGCCGGGGGTGGTGCTGGACACCTTCCGCGACGGCGGGCCGCTGCATGTCGACTTCGAGCAGTTGCGTGACGATGCGGAGCGGGTGGGCCGGGCCTGGGCCGCGGCCCGCGAGTTCCGGCTCAGTACCCCGGCGGGCACCGACCTGCGCGGCTCGGTGGACGGGCGTCCCGGCCGGGTGCTGCACGGGATCGCGCGGGACCCCGGCGCGTACATGGCGCCACCGGACATCGAGTCCGGCACGGCGCCCGTGGAGGGCAGCGCCAACGGCGTGGTCGTCATCGACGGTGACCTGCTGTTCATGGGCCAGGGCCCGCTGCGGGACGCCGTTGTCCTGCACATCGAAAACGGCAACGTGGTCGGCATCGAGGGCGCGGAGCGCGGCCGGCTGACCCGGATGCTGGAGCGCTGCGCGGACGAGCAGATGGCGAACCTGGCCGAGGTCTCGCTGGCCTTCAACCCGGCCGGGACCATCTGCGACGTCCCGATGGAGACCGAGTCGGCCCGCGGCACCGCGCACGTTGCCCTGGGCAACTCCATCGCCTACGGCGGCCAGGTCAACGCGATCGCGCACCTGGACTGCGTGATGCGCGACGCCACCCTGGAACTCGACGGCCGCTCCGTGATGATCGAGGGTGACCTGCAGTGAGGCCACCCCGGGTGCTCCTGGCCAAGCCGGGACTTGACGGGCACGACCGGGGCATCAAGGTCGTCGCCATGGCCCTGCGGGACGCCGGCGCCGAAGTGATCTACCTGGGCTTGCGGGTGACGCCGGAGCAGATCATCCGGGCGGCCGTGGATGAAGACGCCGACCTCATCGGGATCTCCTCGCTGTCGGGGGCGCACCTGCCGATCGCGGAGCAGATCCTGGCCGCGATGGGCCGGGCTGGCTGCGACGCGCCCCTGGTCATCGGCGGCACGATTCCCGCCCGCGACGCGGCCGCGCTGCGCAGCCTCGGCGTGGCGGGTGTTTTCCCGGTGGGCACCCCCCTGCCCAGGGTGGTCGAGGGCGTGCTCCGGGTCGCCGGGGCCCAGGCGGTCGCGTGATGGCCGCCGCTGACGACGACCGCCCGGTCAGCACGGACTCAGGTATCCCGGTCGCCCCCGTCTACACGGCCGCCGACGTGGCCGGCGGCCCCGAGGGCCTGGCCGAGCGCCTCGGGCTGCCCGGCCAGCCGCCGTTCACCCGGGGCCCCTACCCGTCCATGTACCGGGGCCAGACCTGGACCATGCGGCAGTTCGCCGGGTACGGGTCCGCGGAGGAGACGAACGCCCGCTTCCACTTCCTGCTCGGCCAGGGCCAGACCGCCCTGTCGGTCGCGTTCGACCTGCCCACGCAGCTCGGTTACGACTCCGGGCACGAGATGGCCCGGGCCGAGGTCGGCCGGGTCGGGGTGGCCATCGACACCGCCGGGGACATGACCGACCTGTTCGGCGGGCTGGCGCTGGACAAGGTCTCGGTGAACTTCACCATCAACGCCACCGCGCCGATCATCCTGGCCACGTACCTCGTCGCCGCGGAGCGCCAGGGGGTAACGCCCGGCCAGCTCACCGGGACCCTGCAGAACGACATCCTCAAGGAGTTCCTGGCCCGCAAGGCGTACGTGTTCCCGCCCGGGCCGTCCATGCGGCTCGCGGCGGACGTGGTCGAGTACGCCGCTGACCTGCTGCCCCGGTTCAACCCGATCTCGATCACCGGGTACCACGCCCGGGAGGCAGGCTGCGACGCGATCCAGGAACTCGGCCTGACCATGGCATCAGCCATCGCCTACTGCGAGGAATTGACGGGACGAGGGCTGGAATTCGACCGTTTTGCTCCTCGGTTGTCGTTTCATTTCGCGACGACCCTGGACCTGTTCGAGGAGATAGCGAAACTTCGGGCCGCCCGCCGGATCTGGTACCGCATAGCTACCCAACGATTCAAGGCCGCTGATCCCGCATCCGCCCGCCTCCGGTTTTTCTCCGGGAATTCGGGGACCACGCTGACCGCGCAGCAGCCGTTGAACAACGTGATCCGGTCCACCATCCAATGCCTGGGCGCCGTGCTCGGCGGGGCCCAGTCGATCCACGTCATGGGCTACGACGAGGCCTTCGCGATCCCCAGCGAGGAAGCGGTCACGCTCTCGCTGCGCACCCAGCAGATCATCGCCCTGGAGACCGGGGTGACCCGGACGGCGGACCCGCTGGCCGGCTCGTTCTTCGTGGAGTCGCTGACCGACGAGATCGAGGCCCGGGCCGAGGCGGTGCTGGGCGAGATCGAGGACGCCGGGGGAGCGGTCCGCGCGCTGGAGCGCGGCATCCCGCAGCGGTGGATCACCGACGCGGCCTACCAGGCCGAGCGGGACATCGCCGCCGGACGCCGCGCCAAAGTGGGCGTGAACGTGCACGTCACGCAGGAGCCGGTGGGCGACATGGCCCTCTTCCAGCTCGATCCCGGTGTCGCGGAGCGGCAGGTGGCCAGGACCCGGCGGCGGGTGGCGGCGCGGGACGAGGCGGTCTGCGCGGCGGCGGTCCAGCGGCTCCGCCGGGACACCGGCGAGGGGCGCAACGTCATGCCAGCGCTGGTCGAGGCGGCCCGGGCCGGCGCCACCGTGGGGGAGATGTCCGACGTGTTCCGCGCCGCGTTCGGCGAGTTCCGTGAGCCGTCCCCGTGGTGAGCGGGATGCCTGGTGATCAGCACCGGGGCCTGCTGGACGGCCTGCGGGTGCTTGACCTGACCCGGTTCGTCGCCGGATCCCAGGCGACCATGCTGCTCGCGGCCATGGGCGCCGACGTGATCAAGATCGAGGTGCCGCCCGGGGATCCCTACCGCTGGCAGGGCACCGGGGTCGCCGAAGGGCCCGGCACCGGGGAGTCGGTCCTGTTCATGGCCCTGAACTCGGGCAAGCGCAGCGTGGCCATCGACTTCCGGGAGCCGGCCGGCCGCGAGGCCGTCGAGCGGCTGCTGGCCAGCTGCGACATGCTCGTGGAGAACTCGCGGCCCGGATCGCTGGCGCGCTGTGGACTGGACTGGGAGTCGGTGCACGCCCAGTTCCCCGCGCTGATCTACGGGTCCATCTCCGGCTACGGGGATGTGGGCCCCGAGGCGGCCAAGGGCGGCTTCGATCTCATCCTGCAAGCCGAGAGCGGCGTGATGAGCGTCACCGGAACCGCCGAATCAGGCCCGGTGAAGGTGGGCGCGCCGATGCTGGATGTCGGCGCCGGGCTGAGCTGCGCACTGGGCCTGCTCGGCGCCTGGATCGAGCGGCAGCGGACCGGCGTGGGCCGCCTCGTGTCGTCTTCGCTGCTCGAATTCGCGCTGGCCAGCCTCGGCACGCTGGCCGCCAGCGTCCTGGACTCCGGCCGGGTCCCGGGGCTGCTCGGCACGCACTCGCCGATGTTCGCGCCGTACGGCGGGTTCCGGACCGCGGATGGCTGGATCGTGCTGGCCGGCGCGGGCTCGGAGGACATGTGGCGGCGCGCCTGCCGGGTGCTGGGCCTCGATGACCTGCTGGCTGACCCGCGGTTCACCGACAACGCGCGCCGGGTGGCGCACCGGGACGAGCTCACCGGGGAAATCGAGGCCGTGCTCACCGCGCGGCCGACGGCGCACTGGCTGGACCGGCTGGCGGACGCGGGCGTGCCCGCCGCCCGCGTCCAGGACCTCGCGCAGGTGCTCTCCCGGGAGCAGGTCAGCGCGCTGGGCTCGGTGCAGGAACTTCAGCACGCCACGGCCGGCCCGTATCAGCTCATCGGCCCGCCGCTGCGGGTGGACCGGGCGCCGCTCGGCTATCCGTCGGCCGCCCCGCCGCTGGGCCGTGACACCCGGGCGGTGCTCACCGAGGCCGGCCTGACGGCGGCCGATATCGACGGCCTGGTGGCGGCCGGGATTGCGGTGACCGGATGACCGGGGCGCCGGGCGGGCTGGCCGGCGCGCAGGAACTGGCCCCGGTCGTGATCAAGCGCACCATCGAACTGGCCGAGACCCCGGCGCCCACCGGGGCGGAGCAGGCCCGGGCCGAGGTCGTGGTCCGCTGGTGGGACGAGGACGGGTGGGCGCCGCGCACCGATGCGGCCGGCAACGTCTGGGCGCAGGTCGCCGACGGTCCCGGTCCCGGGCTGCTGATCTGCGCCCACCTCGATACCGTCTTCCCCGCCGATCTGCCGCACGGCGTCGCCGCCGCGGCGGGCCGGCTGTGCGGGCCGAGCGTGGGGGACGACAGCATCGGCGTCGCCGCCCTGTCCGCCGTGGCTACGCTGCTGCGCGCGGGCCAGGATGGCCAACCCGCGGCTGGGCAGGCTGAGCCGGTGGAACCGGCCGGGCCTGCCGGGCTGGCTGGGCCGATGGGGCCGGTCTGGCTGGTGGCCACCGTCGGCGAGGAAGGCATGGGCAACCTGGCCGGGATCCGGCACGCGCTGGCCCACCCCCCGGGGCCGGTCGCGGCCGTCATCGCGGTCGAGGGCAACTACCTGGGCCGGGTCGTCATCATCGGCGTCGGCTCGATCCGGTGGCAGGTCCGCTACACCGGCCCCGGCGGGCACGCCTGGGAGCGGTCCGAGGCGCCGAGCGCGGTGCACGCCGCCGCGGGCGGCGCGGCCCGGCTCGCGGCGCTCGTCGGCCGCCCGGTCGCGGGCGCCCACTGCACGGTCAACGTCGGGCTCATCGGCGGCGGCGAAGCCATCAACGCGCGGGCCCGGGACGCCTGGTTCGATGTCGACCTGCGCGCCGACGACGCGAAGGCCCTGGCCCGGCTGGAAAAGCGGGCCCGCCGGATCCTGGCCGTGGTCCCGCCGGGGATCTCGGTCGAGATCGAGGAGATCGGCCGCCGCCCGGCGGGCAGCGTGGCCCCGTCCAGCCCGATAGCCCGGGCGGCCGTCACCGCGCTGCGGAACGCCGGTCTCCCGCATTCCTTCCGGGCCGCGAGCACCGACGCCAATGCCGCGCTCGACGCCGGGATTCCCGCTGTCGCCCTGGGCGTGACCCGGGGCGAGGGCGAGCACACCCCGGAGGAATGGATCGAGACGGCCCCCGTGCCGGCCGGCCTCATCGCCCTCGCGGACACGATTGCCCTGCTGCGGGAGGAGAACCCATGAACGAGCCACGGTCCGGTGTGGTGCTGCAGGGAGTGGACGCCCCCGGGACGTTCTGCGGCATGGTCGAGGAGATCGAGAGCCTCGGCTTCGACCACCTGTGGCTCACCGATTCCTCGCTGCACGCCCGCAACTGCTACGCCTACCTCACCCTGGCCGCCACCCGGAGTTCACGGCTGCTGATCGGCACGGCCGTGACGAATCCGGCGACCCGCCACCCGGCGATCACCGCGGCCGCGGCCGCCACCGTCGATGAGATCGCTGCGGGCCGGCTGATCCTCGGCATCGGGGCCGGGGACCGCCCGCTGCTGGCGCTCGGGCTCGAGCCGAGCCGCCTGGCCACCGTGCAGGCGGCGGTCGGCGCGATCCGCGGACTGTGGCGCGGGGAGCAGGTCGACGCGGTGGACAAGGAGTTCAGCCTGACCGGAGCTCACCTGCGCTTCCCGGCGCGGGCTGGCATCCCGGTGTTCATCTCCGCCAGCGGCCCCAGGACGCTGGAGCTGGCGGGGCGGATCGCTGACGGGGTGATCCTCCTGGTGGGCCTGTTCCCTGAGGCGCTCGGCTGGGCCATCTCGCAGGTCGCCCGCGGCGCGGACGCCGCGGGCCGGCCCCGGCCGCACATCGCGGTCTTCGCCTACGGCGCGGTGAACGAGGATGAGACGGCGGCGCTGGCGGACGCCCGGTCGATCGCCGCCTGGTTCCCGCAGACCGCCCCGCACATCTGCGCGCTGGCCGGCCTGCCCCAGCAGGTCGTGGACAGGGTGCGGTCCGGGTACGCGGGCGGCGAGTTCCAGGAGGCGGCCGCGGCCGCCCGCGGGCTGCCGGACGACTTCGTGCGGAAGGTCGCGCTGGCCGGGAACCGGCAGCGGGCCGCCGGGCAGATCCGGGCCGCGCTCGACGCGGGAGCCGATTCCGTGCATGTCTTCCCGCTCGGCCCGGACCGGATGGCGACCGTGCGGGCTTTTGCCCAGGCGTGGTCGGCTGTGGTCGGCGCGGGCCCGCCGGAGGCCGATAATCGGACATCACAGACTGCTCATCCGAGTACCTAGACTTGGCGCCGGCGTGCACCGGCGCGGCCGAAGGAGAGACATGGCGCAGCAGGAGCAGACCTGGCGGGTCACTCGCCTGCATCATGTCGCCTTCGCCCACTTCGGCGGCGACGCGCCCCGGCTCCTGGCGGAGTTGCTCGGCCTGCCAACCGTGCACGAGGAGACCGCGGATGGCTTCGTGGAGCGGATGCTGCCGGCCGGGGATTCCTACGTCCAGCTTCTTGAGGCCACCGGGCCCGGGGTCGTCGAGCGCTTCCTGGGGCGGCGCGGACCTGGGCTGCATCACGTCGCGTTCGAAGTGTCAGATCTCAGCGCGGCCGTATCGGACCTGCGCGCTCGCGGGGTGCGGATGGTCGACGAGGCGCCCAGGCCGGGCGGGATGGGAACGCGGATCGCGTTCATCCATCCCGCGGCGTTCCCGGGCCTCCTGATCGAGTTGGTCGAGTCACCGGCCGAGCCCGCGGGCCCGAGTGATCCAGTTCCGGAAGGGGCATAGCGTGGCCAATCACGCTGCCGATGAGGGCAGAGCGCGGCTGGAATCGGTCTTCAGCGGCCGCCATGACCGCCGCAAGGTGACTGACTGGGTCTACGAGGAACTCAAGAACGCGATCGTGGATCTGCGGCTCGCGCCGGGCGAACCGCTCCGCGAGGCCACGCTGGCGGACCGGCTGGGCGTGAGCAAGACGCCGATCAGGGAGGCGCTCACCCGGCTTGAGCAGGAGGGCCTGGTCGAGACGACCTCGTTCAAGGGCGCCGTGGTGACCGGGTACTCGCGGCAGGACCTGCTGGAGATCTACGAGCTGCGGGAGCTGCTGGAAAATGCGGCGGTCCGGGCGGCAGCCGATGCCATGACCGAGCAGGACCGTGCGCACCTCGACCGCATCTCCCGGGAAAGCCGGCGGCTGCAGAGCGGCAAGGACTCGGCCAAGCTGGCCGCGCTGATCTCGGAGTTCGACGCGGTGCTGTTCGCCCAGGTCCGCAACCACCGGATCCAGGCGCTGATCGAGAACCTGCACGCACACCTGACCCGGATCGGCCTGCTCACCGCGGAGATCCCCGGACGGATCGACGCGTCGGTCGACGAGCACGAGAAGATCGTCGAAGCGATCGCCGCCCGCGTCCCCGACC